>DASZGT010000123.1:0-1651 GCA_035938575.1 Acidimicrobiales bacterium | reverse complement strand
GTCTATTCGGGGGGAGAGTCCGAGGTCATCGTGGGAGAGGCGCTGGCCGCCGTGGACCGGTCGCGGGTGGTGTTGGCCACCAAGGTGCATGCTCCCATGGGGGACGATCCCAATGCCCAGGGGAACTCGCGCCGGTGGATCATCGCCGAGTGCGACAACAGCCTCCGCCGGCTCGGTGTGGACTACATCGATCTGTACCAGGTCCACCGACCTGACGAGACGGTGGATGTCGACGAGACCCTCGGCGCCCTCAGCGACCTCGTCCACGCCGGGAAGATCCGATCGTTCGGCAGTTCGACGTTCCCCGCCGAGCAGATCGTCGAGGCCCAGTGGGTGGCTGAGCGCAGGGGGCGCGAGCGATTCATGACCGAGCAGCCGCCCTACTCCATCTTGGTGCGCGGCATCGAGCGCGACGTGCTCCCTGTCGCCCAGTCCTACGGGATGGGCGTGATCCCGTGGAGCCCGTTGGCCGGCGGTTGGCTGGCCGGGAAGTTCGGCGAGGGCAAAGAGAACACCAGCCGCAGGGCGGCCATGGTTCCCGGGCGGTATGACCTGAGCACGCCGGAGAATCAGCGCAAGCTCGCCATCGTGACCGAACTGGCATCGGTGGCTGAGGAAGCCGGAGTGAGCATCATCGAGCTGGGCCTGTCGTTCGTGCTCGAGCACCCGGCCGTCAGTGCCGCCATCATCGGGCCCCGCACCATGGAGCAGCTCGAATCCCAGCTCTCGGCGCCCGAGGTCCGTTTGGACCCCGCGGTATTGGACCGCATCGACGAGATCGTTGCCCCCGGGACCAATGTCAATCCCGAGGACGCCGGGTGGAGTCCGTCGGTTCTGGCCAACCCCCGCCTCCGTCGTCGACCTCGCCGATAGGCTCCGACGGACTCCTCGGGTGCCTCTTCCGGCAGGTTCGACCGGCGCCTGGGCGGGGGAGGCGTCCTAGGCCTTGGTGACCGCCGAAGGTGGGGGAATGGTGCCGGCCCCAGTACTCAGGCACCCGGACTTTGCCGTCGGATCGGCGGCCGCGGCGAGCTCTGGCGGCTTCAGGAAGGCCGGTTTCCTGTGGAGGTCCAACATGTCGAAGAGACTGTTGGCGTTGGCGTCGCGGCGAGTGAGGGCGGGAAGGTTCCACTTCTCCTCGACGGTCCTGAGGATCGAGGTGTGGTCGTAGATGGTGTGGGACACGAAGTTCCGCCTGGCGTAGGGACTGGCCACTCCCGCCGGGACCCGGAAGCCATATCTGTCGAATCCACCGGGCGGGTCACCAGGCCCGAGGTCCGGCGGGACGTCGTCGGGGGGTAGCGCGGCCGGGGGAGGGACGTGGTCGTAGTAGCCCCCGTGTTCGTCGTAGGTCCAGATCAGCATGGTGGTCGGCCAATTGGGACTCGACATGACGGCGTCGACCACCTTGCCCACGAACTGATCGCCGAACTGGATGTCCTGGGGATTCTCCTCCGACTGATGTCCGAAGTCCTCTTCCACCAGACAGAACGAGGGAAGCGTGCCGGCGGCCGCGTCGAGATAGAACTGGTCGATGGGGGCCAGGCCCTGCGTGAGCGCCTTGTCCTGCAACAGGGGAAGGAATACGCCGAGGGTCGGCAGGGACGTGTAGTAGTCCTTCCAGGTGATCCCGTGCTTGTTGAACTGCTCG
>DASZGT010000122.1:0-2175 GCA_035938575.1 Acidimicrobiales bacterium | reverse complement strand
CTGCTGTGCACCAAGAGCTTCGACTACCAGGGCCTGATGCTCCAGCTGCTGCGGGACGACCGGGGCATCGACATCGAGCGGGTCAGCAAGGTGGACGTCATCAGGGGCCGCATGATCGTGGAGTACCGCGACGGGGAGGTGGCTGTCGATGAGCCCATCAAGAACTTCCACGGAGCCGCCCTCAAGGGATGCGACGAGTGCGCCGACTTCCTGGGGCGCAGCGCCGACCTCTCGGTGGGCAGCGTGGGGGCCATGGACGGCTGGAGCAGCGTGCTCGTCCGCACCGAGCGGGGACGGAGGGCCCTCGACAATGCCCGCGGGCGGCTCGACTTCCGTGAGCTCGACAATCCCGAGGCCCTCGTCAAGCTGGACGCCTTCGACAAGCGCATCGCCTTCGACAGCCTCCGCCGGCCCTTCGACCCGGACGCACCCCTGTTCATCGACTACGCCGATCACGTGTCGGCCTACGAGGGCAGCGATCGGGCCCCGGTCGTCGCCGACCACTGAGGGCCGACGTGGCGGTCGACCCGAGCCCTGGCCCTGGACCCGTGCTGCTCCCATCGTCCCTGGTCCTGAGGGTCGGCTTGGCGCCCACCCCGAACCCCGGGCGATGTGGATAGGGTGGCTTTCATGACGGTCTTCGAGGTGGAGGGTGGTCCCCGACTGGAGCTTCCCGACGAGCCTCTGGACCTCAGAGTGGGACTGCGGGACGCGCTGCTCAGCGGTCAGGATTGGCGGAAGGGCTTCAGCGACGACATCTGCATCGGGCTCTGGGTGTGGGGCCGGTGGCAGCCGGCACTGGAGCCCAACGGCATGAGCCGTGAGGAGTTCGTCGACATCGTCATCGCCGACAAACGGGAACTGTGGCTCTGGCTGATGGGGGAGCGCCAGTGGATCCAGTTCCTGAGCGCCCTGGCCGGGAGGGTCGTCCGTCGGCTTCCGGCCTCCAGCCGGTCGTGACGGCTGCTCCGCGGCGGGCACCAACCCTGTCGGCTGTCAACCGTTGTCGGAAGAGGGGACCGGATGCCACGCATCACCGTGCCGGTTGACAAGGACCCGCTGATCTATGTGTGGACCGAGCTGGCGCCGCCGCTGACCGAGGCGGCCGGCCAGTACAGCAGCGCAGTGTACGAGAAGTCGTCCCTCTCGCTGCGTGAGTTCGAGGCCGCCCGCATCACCATGGCCCGCATCAATCGGTGTGCCATCTGCATCGGCTGGCGCACGGCGAGGGACGTGCCGGGCCGAGCGGACGACCCGAACGAGATCCCCGAGTCCTTCTACGACGCCGTGGGCGTGCATGGAAACCTGGAGGGGCTGGACGAGCGGGAACGGCTGGCGGCGGAGTTCTCCGAGCGGTACGCCCAGGATCATCTGGGCATGGACGACGCATTCTGGGACCGCCTGCACGACCACTTCAGCGATGACGAGCTGGTCGACCTGGCCCTCTGTGTGGGGTCGTGGTTGGCGCTGGGCCGGTTCAACCAGGTCTTCGACATCGACGGCGGCTGCCGGGTCCCGGCTCCGGTTTTGCGCCAAGCCTGAGTCGGACTGCCCGTGGAGAAGCTGATCTACCTGCTGTGGAGCGACGGCGGTTCCGAATCGGGAGACACCCTGCGAGGTCGACTGCTCGAGGTCACCGCGCCGCGTCTCCTGGCCGCCGGGGCCCTGGGCCTCGGTATCAATGTCCACGACGCCGATGCGGCCGAGGCGCCGTCGCCCGCTCCTCCCCCCGACGGAGAGTATCCCCATGCGGCTCAGGTGTCGGTGTGGCTGGACACCTACCAGCGCAGGGGGCACGTGGACGAGGCCATCGCCGACCTCGGCCTCCGGTGGGCCGGCTACCTGGTGGTCGAGTCGCTCTACGACGACTACGGGTCCACTCGCCATGCCGGTGCCCGCCACTGGGAGGACGGGGTCCGGTCGCCGGGGGTGCTCACCGTGGCCTTGATCCACCGCCCGGAGGGCCTCGACTACCGCGAGTGGATCCACCGCTGGCACGGCACCCAGTCGCCGGTGTCGGCCGAGCTGCAACCCCGCACCCGGTACGTGCGCAACGAGGTGGTCCGCGCCCTGTCCGAGGGAGCGCCGGAGGTCGACGGCATCGTCGAGGAGGGTTGGCCCTCCGCCGGCCACGTCACCGACCCCATGCTCTTCTTCAATGCCGGCTCCACCGAG
>DASZGT010000121.1:0-4532 GCA_035938575.1 Acidimicrobiales bacterium | reverse complement strand
ACCACCAGGGGCCACACCAGGTAGAACTGCTCCTCGATCGACAGCGACCAGGTGTGCAGGAGGGGCCGCGGGGTGTTGAGATCGGCGAAGTAGCCGGTGCCGGCCGAAATCTGGTGCCAGTTGTTGCCGTAGAGCAGGGTGGCCACCGCATCGCCGCGCAGCTGGCCCAGGGTGTCGCTCGTGGCGAAGAACACGCCGTACACGGCCACGCCGAGCAACATGGCCAACAGCGCCGGCACCAGCCGTCGGATGCGGTGGACCCAAAACCTTCTCAGCCCGATGTGCGCGTTCTGGCGGAACTCGGAGACCAGCAGCCCGGTGATCAGAAATCCGGAGAGGACGAAGAAGACGTCCACTCCGAAGAATCCGCCTCCAGCCCAACCGACCCCGCCGTGGAAGAACAGCACGAGGATGATACCGATGGCCCGGACGCCGTCGAGGGCGGGGATCCGACCGATCGACGGCTCAGGTAGGTCCGCCGCCTCCAGTCCCGGCGGACCGGTGACCGCGGCCACTGCGCTAGTACCGGGACCCCCCACGAGGCAATGATATCCCTGCTCGGCGGGGAGCGGCCGGCGGGTAAGGGGGCGGCGCCCCGCCTGGGAGCCCCCTAACGGTGCGGCGATTCGGTGCCGATCAACGCGCCGCCGAGCGCTGATGCCTTTTGCGCGAGCCGTCCTTCGACCCGGAACCAACTGCCGATGGCGATGCCCAAATTGATGGCCATTTTGACGATCTGAGTCGACCAACCCGTCACGTATTCCGTAGGTCACGGCACCCGGTCGATCGGATCCCCACTGCTAGCGTCTGGCACCGTGATCGGAGACGATGAGCCACGCCGGCCCGCCGGCCGGGCCAGGGTCTCGAGGGCGGCGAGCGTCGTCGCCGGCCTGATCATCGTGGCCGTGGCCTTGGCCGGACTCGGTGTGCAGGCCGTCCGCGGCAACCGGACGGTGAGCGCGCAACGAGATCCCCGGAACGTGCGTGGCGCCAAACTCGACAACGCCTACTACCGGTGCCTCGATGTGCAGACCCGCAGTCTCGTAGCAACTGGAGAGCCCGTGTGGCTCACCGACAACTTCGGCAACCTCATCACCCTGGTCAAGGGAGTGGGCAGCTGGGTGACGATCGCCGATCAGTCCTCATCCGCCGCCGTGAAACTCTCCATCCGGAGCGGCGTGACCGGGCACCAAGCCTGCCTCGGCTCCGTTGTGGTGGGGACGTACGCCGGGCCGCATGGCGGGCTCATCGTGCGCCTTGGCTCGGGCGCCAGCGTGCCAGGCATCGGACCACCGCCGGCCCCCCCGCTGTGAGATCGATGCCGGGGTGACCGGTTGACGCCCACAACCGGGGCGGCCATCGCAACCATGGCCGTGCTCTCGGTCGCTGGGCTCGCACCCACCGTGGCCCTCCTCGGCAGGCGATGGCTCGTGCTGCCGCTGATGCCGCTGGCCGGCTCCGTGATCGCGGCGCTGGCGGCTACGGGTTACCTGGCCACAGGCGGGACCTTCTTGGGATGGTTCGTCGTCCTGGCCGGGGCCGGAACGGCGATTGCCGTATTGTTCTGGGTGCGGCGTCCGGAGCACCGTCCCTGGCGGCGTCCCGTCTCGTACGAGGACCGGGGCGACCGTTGGCTGACGGTCCTCGGCGTCGTCGGCGCCGCGGCCGTGGTCGTGGCCTGTGCCTGGTGCCTGCGGGGACTGGCCACTCCGACGGTCGGATTCGACGCGCGGGCCCTCTGGGTGACGCGAGGTGGATGGTTCCTGCAGTCGCACCACCAGTTGCTCGTCAAAATGCGGGTTCCCGACGTTACGCTCATCCAGAGCGTGTACCCGCCCCTGGTCAGCGCCACCACCTCCCTGGCGTGGCGAGTCACCGGCGACCAGTCCGAGCGCCTCGCCGTGGTGGTGATCGCCCTGCTCAACTCCTGCGCTGTCGTCACGGCCTCGTGGGCTCTCGTCCAGACCGGGCGGGTGGCCGCACTCCGGCTGGGGTCCGGCGCAGATGATCGTGACGCGGCCTTGCTGTCAGGTGGGCGGGTGCCCGGGCCGGCCCACCCGACCGGCGCGGCATTGGCGCCCATGGTCATCGGTGTGGTGTCGGCAGTGCTGTTGGTCTTCGTGGCCTTCGGTATCGCCGAGCCGTTCATCACCAACGGCTACGCCGATCCGATCTGGTCCCTGGCCGCCGTCGGTGCCATGGCGTACGGCCTGCAGGCGGGAGCCAGCCGGGCCAACCTGGGAGTGACGGTGATCCTCATCCTGGTGGCGGGCATGTCCAAGGACGAAGGCCTCGCCACGGGTTGCCTGCTCATCGTGCTGGTCGCCTTGCGGGGCGTGGTGACCATGGCGTCGGAGGTGCGGCGCCGCCGGTGGTGGCGCCCCCTCCTGATCGGGGTGGCCGAGTTGGCAGCCATCGGGTCCTGGCCGTTGGTGGTGAGGATCATCCATGCCCGGGGCCTTGCGTCCGGTCATTCGCCGGGTCGCCTCGTGGCCTCGCGGGCCCGTGCCTCCTATGAGGGGATGACGCCCTATCTCCACGTGCTCGTGCTGGCCGTCCCGGTGGCGGTGGTGGGGGGCCTGGTGCTGTCCCGGGTCCGGAGGCGAAGCGGGGTGGCCAACGACTGGTGGGCGTGGACGACTCTTGCGGGTGGCTTGATCGCGGTGATCGGAGCGTTCGCCATCGGCACGGGTGCCATCAAGCCGTGGCTGGAGGGAACCGTGCACCGGGTCACCGAGTTCCCAGCGCTGGCCGGTTGGTGGATCGTGGCCACCTGGGCCGTGGTGGCCGGCTGCTCCCTGGCCTCGGGCACAGCCGGACCTCGGCCAGCCCACCGGAGGGGGGTCGGGATCGAGCGCGCCGACGCGGCGGATCGGCCCGTTCCTGTCGCGGCGCCGTTGCCCAGTACGGTCGGCGAATGAGCGTGGAGGCCGGCCCCGTCAGCGGCCGGCAGCGGCCGCCGCCAGCACGGGGAGGACCTTCGGCGCCAGATAGGTGCCGGCCGCCTGGCTGGTGTGGACACCATCGCCGAGGCGCATCACCTGCCCGTTGATCTTGAAGGCGTAGTGGCCGTCAGGGTCGAGGTACTTGTTGAGCGGCACCACTGACACCGTGTCCGGGTGCTTGGCCGCCACCGACTCGACCATCTGGTTGAGCAGGTTGACTCGGGCCGGTGCGTCCTCGTCCCAGGGCTGGCCGTTGAGCTGTTCACCGCTGGAGAAATACGGCGCCGTGAACATCACGACATGGGCGCCTCCCGACCCGAGCACGGACACCGCCTCTTCGAGCTTGCCCATCTCGTAGGTGTCGAAGGCCGGATCGCCCAGGTGTTGCCAGGTGCCCTGGTACAGGCGGTCCATGGTCTCCCACCATCCGATGACCAGTGCCACCACCTGGGGGTGCATCTGGTCGACATCGTTCTTCCACAGGGTCGGCCAGGTGGCACAGGGTGCGAGCGGATAGGTGGCGGCGCCGTGCAGATTGAAGGGCACTGCGGTGACCAGTCCGCAGCCGTCCAGCTCGCGCCCGCGCAGCACCAGCCCGTAGTCGGAGGCGTAGGGGGTCATCCAGAACCCGACGGTGAGCGAGAGCGAGTCTCCGACGACGAGGACCCTGTTGAGGGAGCTGTGGGGCGGGAACGGTCCCTTCTGGTAGGTGTCGAGCCTGGCCTTGAGCTGGGCGGGGTTGAGGAACACGTTGGGGGTGGCTCCGCTGTCCAGGGTGGAGAAGGACAGCACGGCGACCATCCCGACGACGCCGACGGGCACCCATGACCACGACCGCCAGCCCTTGAAGGTCATCTGGCGGACCGGGGTCTCGACCACGTACCAGGAGATGACAGCGATGACCATCGTGACCGCGAAGCGCAGTGCGAACAAGCTGTATCCCTCGAGCCCGGTCCTCGACTGGTCCAGCACCAAAAAGACGGGCCAGTGCCAGAGGTAGAGGCCGTAGGAGATCTGACCCACGAAGGTGAGGGGCCGGATCGAGAGCACCCGTGCGGGCAGGCCCTCGGGGGCCAGCGTCACCCCGCAGATGACCAGGGCGACCATGATGTTGGCCACCAGGAAGCCGCCCTTGTAGGTGATGTCGGTGGACCGGTTGATCCCGATCCACTCCACGACGAAGACGGCGGCCGCCGCCAGCGCCAGACAGGAGAAGCCGGCCTTGGCCCGTTCGCTGGTGACCTTGGGCCGCCCGTACAGGAGGATCCCGAGGGCCGCCCCGGTGAGGATGTCCTGGGCCCTGGTGTCGGTCCCGTAGTACAGCCGGCTCGGGTCGGCCAGGGGGTGGAGGTGGAACAGCAGGGCCATCTCGGTGGCCGAGGCCAGCACCCCGGCCACGGCCACGGTCAGCAGGACCCTCGGGGACTTCGACACCTTGAGCACGAGGACGACGACGATGGGCCACACCAGGTAGAACTGCTCCTCGATGGCCAGGGTCCAGGTGTGGAGGAGCGGGGACAGCGCGGAGACCTGCACGAAGTAGCTCTGCCCCGTCAGGATCTGGTGCCAGTTGCTGAAGTAGAACAG
>DASZGT010000120.1:0-5337 GCA_035938575.1 Acidimicrobiales bacterium | reverse complement strand
CTCGGTGGCGATGGTCAGGAAGTTGAGGATGAACAGGTCGCCCACGGAGAAGGCACCCCAGAACTTGCCGAAGCGCTCGTTGATCAGCCGGGCGTGTCCGACACCGGTCACCGCACCCAGGCGGACGACCATCTCCTGGTTGACCACGAGCACCGGGATCAAGAGGGGGAGCGTCCACAGCAGGGTCAGCCCGAAGTTCTGCCCCGCCTGGCTGTAGGTGGAGACGCCACCGGCGTCGTTGTCACCGACCATGACGATGAGACCCGGGCCCATGATGGCCAACAGCGTGAGCAGCCGGGCGCGCCACGAACGGCGGGTGTCGAGGTCGTGTTGCCGGATGGTCCCGAACGCCCCGTGGATGTCGCCCATGTGGGCAGTGTCGAGGACGGCGGTCGAGGCCTCGGCCTCGGTCATGTCGTCGGCCACGGTTCACCTCCTTCGGGCGGCATCTGGCGCTCTCGCATACTCGGACGGACCGGCCGCCCGGGACCGACGCATGGGCGGGGCGGGACCTTCTATCGGGGCGGTCGGATCAAATCGTCGGACTGGGACTGGGTCGGGGAAGGGCGCATGGACGCGATGTGATCTCCTGGATTGGTCCGGCGCCGCGCTTGCCGACATGGCACTGCGGCGGGACGGGCGCAGAAGCTGCGATGGTGCGAGGCCGCCCTAGGGCCGGGCGGACGCTCGTCGTCCACGCACTGCGCCCGAGCCGGGTTTTCGCTCGTCGTCCAAGGTCATTCCTCGACCGCTGTCCGGCCGAAGTCACGTCGCCAACCCGTCGGGAGAAGCAGCTCCATGACGTCGTCGACGGTGACCACTCCGAGGATCTCCCCGTGCTCGAGATCGAGCACGGGGACGACGATCAGATTGAAGTCGGACATGGTCCGCACAATGGCACCGAGGTCCCAGTCGGGATGCATGTGCACCGGTTCGGAGTCGATGATCGATCGCAATGGGGCCGTGGGATCGGCCTGGATCAGGCGCACCGTCGACGCCGATCCCACCAGGCGCCCGTGCTCGTCGACGCCGAAGACCACGTTGAGGGACTCAGGAGGAGCCGAGCTGGTGCGGACAGCCTCGATGGCGGCAGCGATGGTCGAGTCGGCCGGCATGCTCAAGAAGTCGGGGCTCATGAGGCCACCAGCCGTCTCCGGGTTGTAGCTGAGGAGAGAACGGACCTTGCGCTGGTGCGGCTCGGGAAGCAGGTTCAAGATCGGAAGGCGGCGCTCTTGGTCGACCTCGGTGATGAGATCGGCGGCGTCATCCGGGGCCATGGAGGACAAGAGACGGGCTGCCTCCTCGTCGGACCGGCTCCTCACGAACTCCAGCTGGTGTTCGGTGTCCAGCTCCTCGAAGACGTCGGCCTCCAGCTCGCGGTCGGCGCCGACGGCTTCGATGATCTCTTCCCCCTCGTCGTGGGAGGCGGCCTCCACCAGGTCGGCGATCTGGGCGGGATGAAGCTTGGCCAGCTTCCGGTAGGGGATGCGGAGGCGGGAGGAGGGGACGTGGGCCACGAACGGCTCGATGCTGGCCCAATCGACGATGCTGCCCGGCTCGGCCTTCCTCTTGCGGAACCCGGGGATCAGCCGGCGCAGCAGCGGGCGGCTCGACGGGTCCACCGCCACCACCTCCCAGGTGCCGTTGACCTTGGCCAGCTCGATCTCGTTGGCGCGGATCAGACGTCCACCCACGAAGTTGATGAGGTGATGGGCCAGGAGATCCCGGGCCAGCAGCAGCTCGCCGGGACGGCGCTCGAAGCGACGGAGATCAACCCGCCGGCCCTCGAACAGGACCCGACCTGGCTCGAAGGCGGCGACCTTTCGGATGGGGACGAAGAGGTCGCGGCCACCGATATCGACGACGAGTCCGACAACGGGCGGGTGGGGCGCCTCCCCGGCTCGGACGATGAGGTCCTGGACCCTTCCCAGGCGATCGCCAGAGCCGTCGACCAGGGGCCGCCTGATCACACTCGACAGGTGGAGGATCTCCAGCTCCGGGTCGGTCGTCGCCGTCTGGGTGCTCATGGCCACTCCAGCGTAGACGGGGCACCGTCTCCGGTCATTGAACCTCGAAAGACCGGGACCGGGTGGGGCGGACAGACGATAGGGCCCGCTCAGTGGGCCGTGACGCCGGGTTGGTCGAGGGTGTCGAGGTGGGAAGGACGTTGGGGCGACGAAGACGGCAGCACGCAGGCGGTGGTGGCGTTGGCCGGGCCGGGCGGCGTTGGCCGTTTGCCTCGTTCAGCGCCCGACCAGGAGGCCTCACCGATCGGGGCGACAGACGGATAATGTCGAGCCATGGACCTGAGCTATCCCGCCGAGACAGAGCCATTCCGCGCCGAGATCCGCCAGTGGCTCGTCGACAACTTGCCTGAAGGTTGGGGTACACCCGGATTCTCGATGACCAAGGAGCAGAAGAAGGCGTTCAACCGGGACTGGGTCAAGAAACTCTATGACGGCGGCTGGATCTGCGCATCGTGGCCCGAGAAGTACGGTGGCAAGGGCCTGTCCCTCATCGAGTCCGTGGTGCTCAACGAGGAGTTCGCCCGGGTCGAAGCACCCCTGCGGGCCGATTTCTTCGGCGACACCCTGGTCGGCCCCACCATTCTCCAATGGGCGTCCGAGGAGCAGAAGCAACAGTTCATCCCCGGCATCCTGAGCGGCACCATCGCCTGGTGCCAGGGGTTCTCCGAACCGGACGCCGGCAGCGACCTGGCCTCGCTCAAGACGAGGGCCGAAGTGGACGGCGACGAGTGGGTGATCAACGGGCAGAAGGTGTGGACGACCCAGGCCCAGTTCGCCGACTACATCTTCTTGCTGGCCCGCACAGATCCCGACGCCCCCAAGCACGCGGGCATCTCCTACCTCCTGGTGCCGATGAAGCAGGACGGCATCGAAGTGCGACCCATCGAACAGGTCGACGGGAGTGCGGACTTCAACGAGATCTTCTTCACCAACGCCCGTTGCCCAAAGGAGAATGTCGTCGGAGGCGTGAACAACGGATGGAAGGTGGCCATGACCACCCTGGGCTTCGAACGGGGCTCGTCGGCCACCACCGGATACCGCCGCTTCCGGCGCGAGCTCGACCAGATCGTCGCCGAGGCCCAGAAGAACGGAAGGGACTCCGACCCGCTGATCCGCCAGCGCCTGGCCCGGGCGTGGACCAACGTCAAGATCATGGAGATCAACGGCTACCGCTCTCTCACCGACTCCCTCAACGGCACCCACCACGCCGACGCCCTCGGGGCCGGCAACAAGATGTTCTGGTCCGAGCATCACCAGGAGACCATGGAGCTGGCCTTGGACATCCTGGGGCTCGGCGGCCAGATCCTCACCGGCGACCCGGCCGACGCGGTGGACGCTCGGCTCAAGCGTGGACGCGACGACTACCCGGTGAGCGACCTGCAGGCCTCGTACTTCTTCTCGCGCTCCGAGACCATCTGGGGCGGGACGGCGGAGATACAACGCAACATCGTCGGCGAGCGCGTCCTCGGCCTCCCCAAGGAGCCCAAGCCGGTGGCCCCCGGCTGACCGAGGAACGACAGACACGGCCTTGATCAGCGAAGAGTGGACACGGCCCTGATGACCGAATTGCTGCCGTTATCGGCCGCCTTCGATTCGAGGGCCCGGGCCGGCTGAGCTTGCACAGCGTTGACCGCCGTCTTCTTCCGCACGGCCTCATTGGGCGGGCCCGGACCGGGCACCCGGTGAGGCCAAGACGCAGTCGGCCGATGCGGCTAGGGAGGCGACCGAGTCGGTCTGAGGACCGGCACTGCAAACGGACAGCCTCGCCGATGAGACCGGGATCAGAGAAGGCGCCCGGTCGACATGGGTCCACACCCAGGCGCCTGCCTGCCGGATCGGCTTCTGGCCGGTCGCCGCCGTGATCAGTACGACGATGGAACGGACCGTGTAGACCTTTTCGTAGAGCGGAAGACTGGCCGAGTCGGGCACGACGACCATGGTCACCCCCCATCCATCGAGAGCCTGTCGAGTCGACGTCACCTGCTCAGAGGTGACCTTGACGGTACTGGCAATGGAGAGGGACCCGAGGACGGACTGGGCTGGCCCTTCCTTTCCCGCCCGCTCCGGTATCGAGTTGGGGCCACCGCCCCCGATCTGGTCGAAGGACATGCTGTCCACCGCCTGCCAGGTCATGGAGCTCTCGAGGAAGGCGAAGGGCACGGGGAAGGCGAGGATGACCTGTCGACCAGTCAGATGGGGAGCCACCGTCCGGTACCACCGGGGCAGCACCACCTCTTGCGTGGTGAGCGGGAGGCTGCCCACGTAGTACCAGGCGATGGGCACGAGGGCGATGAGGGACACGACCACCCCGGCGACGGCTCCGGCCGTCGGCCGGCCCCGGGGACGTTCCCAAGCGGCGTCCGCAGACCCGGCCTCTCTCGCCTGGGTGACCGGCCAGCGGTGGTCAACCGAACGATGTACGTGGTCGACGATCAGGCCCAGCATGACGGCAGCGCACAGGTAGGTGACGATCAAGAAACGACTGGGAACGACATTCTGCATCAGCGGCAACTTCAGGACGACGCTCCACAGCGTCCAGTAGTTCTGCAGACCGAAGGAGAGCAGCACGGACGTAGCCCCCACCGCCGTGAACAGCCAGAGGCGCAGGTCACGGCGCCAGATGACGAGGCCGACCACCAACACGACCAGGAGTCCGATCCCGAGATACTGCTCGGACAGGGCGGGCCCCTGATAGCCCCCGAAACGATGGGCGAAGGTGGTTGACCGTGCCGAAGTCGGGGCGGGGAACAGATAGTCCCTGAGATTGGTACCGCCCAGGCTGACGATCGAATTGGTTCCCCAGATGGGACCGGACAGATGAGCGGGTCCCGCCAACGCGAACCAGGTCGGATAGGCCAGCAGCACCCCGCCCGTCACGGCCGCCGCCATCATGGCGGTGAGGGCATATCTGGCCTTGCGACCGATGACCCTGATGTGGCGGACGTTCAACACAACCGTCACCACCACGCCGATGGCGGCCGCCATGGCAATGAGCACCAGCATTTCCGTTCCGATGAAGAACTGCACCCACACCAGCAGCGCCAGCAGCACGCCGGTCACCACTGGACTGCGGCGCTGCCGGACGAACAGCTCGTCGAGGCACGCCACCACGAGCGGGGGGAAGGGCACCATGGTCAACATGAGATGCGCGTCGGTGAGGAAGAGGAGGATGAACGGTGAGAAGCCGTAGAGCAGTCCGCCGACGAAGGCGGCCGGTGCCCACGACACCCACCGCCGGAGCAAGACGTACATGGCCAGGGCGGACAGCACCGGCGACAGCGTGAGGGCCACGTTCAACGTGGCCACCGGT
>DASZGT010000119.1:0-4776 GCA_035938575.1 Acidimicrobiales bacterium | reverse complement strand
TCGTTCCAGGCATTCCAGAACGCCCCCCCGGGGGTGTCCAGCATGACCACGGGCGCCGGTTCGGCCTTTCCGGTCTGCAGGAGGGTCAGCAGTTCGAATCCCTCGTCGAGGGTCCCGAACCCACCGGGCAGCACGACGTAGCCATCCGACTCCTTGATCAACATGAGCTTGCGGGTGAAGAAGTAGCGCATCTCGACCAGTTTGGGATCCTGGGCGATGAAGTCGTTGGCCCCCTGCTCGAACGGGAGTCGGATGTTCACGCCGATCGACCGGTCGCGCCCCGCCCCCTCCATGCCGGCGGCCATGATGCCCGGGCCGGCCCCGGTGACCACCATCCAGTCGGCACCGGCCAGCGAGCCGGCGAGATCACGGGCCGAACGGTAGGCGGCATGGTCGGGCCGGGTGCGCGCCGATCCGAAGATGGTGACCTTCCGTTGCCGGCGGAAGGGTCGGAACACCCGGAACGCCTCGGCCATCTCGGCCAGGGCGGAGTCGGCCAATTTGAGATCGATGACCTCGGTGCCCTCCGTGGCCAGGCCCACCACCGTTCGGAGCATCGATCGATAGAGGCGCTGCTGGGCGCGTGAGGTGCCGTCCGTCACCAGGGCGTCGGTCAACCGGGCCACCGCCGTCTCGACCTGGTCGTCGGAGTCGGGCTCCGCGCCGCTCGATTCCGGGGCCATCTCAGTTGGCGGCTGCGAGTGCTTCGGTGCGGCCCCCTTGACCCGGGACCCGCCCATACAGCGTGGTCCGCTGGGCCAGGGTGCGCCCGAGCGGGACGACGATGGCGCCGAAGCGCTCGGCGTCCATCATCTGGCCGTGGGCGGCCCCGGCCGCCCGGGAGATGTTCTCGTCCATAAGGGTGCCGCCCAGGTCGTTGACGCCGGCCCGGAGTATCTGGCGCACCCCTTCGACTCCCAACTTGACCCAACTGATCTGGATGTTGTCGATGGCGTCGCGATAGGCGATGCGGCCGACGGCATGCATGAGGAGGGTCTCGCGGAAGGTCGGCCCCCGGCGGGCCCGGCGCTGCAGATAGATGGGCGTGGCCATGTGCACGAACGGGAGCGGCACGAACTCGGTGAACCCTCCCGTCTCGGCCTGCAGGTCTCGGGTCCGGATGAGGTGGCGGGCCCACGAACGGGGCTGTTCGACGGCGCCGAACATGATGGTCACATTGGAACGGAGCCCTACGCCGTGGGCGGTGCGGTGGGCGAAGAGCCATTCGTCGGTGTCGATCTTGTCCGGGCACAGGATCTGCCGCACCGGATCGTCGAGGATTTCGGCGGCGGTACCTGGCAGGGTCTTGAGGCCGGCGTCACGCAGGAGGACCAGGTAGTCCGCCAACGGCATGTCCGAGCGGCGGGCTCCCTCGGTGACCTCGAGCGCGGTGAAGCCGTGGATGTGGATGGTGGCCGAGGCCTCGCGCACCGCCTTGATCACCTCGAGGTAGTACCCCCCGTCGAACTTGGGATGGATCCCACCCTGAAGGCAGACCTCGGTGGCACCCAGCGCCTCCGCTTCGCGTACCCGATCGCTGATCTCGCTCAGCTCGAGGAGGTACGGGCTTCCCCGCAGGTTGAGAGAGAGCGGGCCCTTGGAGAAGGCGCAGAACTTGCACTTGAAGGTGCAGACGTTGGTGTAGTTGATGTTGCGGTTGGCCACGAAGGTGACTTCGTCTCCGACCGCTTCGAACCTGAGCCGGTCGGCCACCTCGGCCACCGCCCGAACCTCGGGTCCGCGGGCACCGAACAAGGTGACGATCTCGTCCTCGCCGACCGCGTCCCCGTCGAGCACACCGGCCAGGACGTCGCCCACCGCGCTGCCGGTGGTCGGAGACGTGGCGACGTGAGGCCTCCCGTTCACGACGCCGGCAGGACGGCGGCGGCCGATGTCGACCTGCGTGCCGAGCAGAGCCGGGGGCGGCGTCTCTCCGCCCGAGCACCACGGATGGTCGCGTCCCAGCCCTTCGGCATCTGAGGCGTCGAGCACAGGAAAGCGCATGTGGTCGTCCAGCCATCGCTCGGATCCCAGGGCGAAGGTGGGGTACAGGGTCAGCCGGGGGGCCAGCGTGAAACCCGCCCCTTCGGTCGCCCGGCGCAGGATGCCCAACGCCGGCCAGGCCCGTTCCGGGTTGACGTGGTCGGCGGTGACCGGCGAGACCCCGCCCCAGTCGTCGATCCCGGAGTCGAGGAGGGGAGCGAGGTCGTCCGACAGGTTGGGCGGCGCCTGCAGGTGGACCTCGGGGGGCAGCACCAGCCGGGCGGCGGCGATGGTCCACAGGAACTCGTCGGTCGGGCAGGGGGGTGAGCGGTGCATGGAGGTGTCCGGTTTGGGCAGGAAGTTCTGGATGATGACTTCCTGCACATGGCCGTGACGTCGGTGACTGTCGGCGATGGCCTCCAGGGCTTCCAGGCGGTCGGCGCGGGAGTCGCCGATCCCAACCAGCAGGCCGGTGGTGAACGGGACCTGCGCCACGCCGGCGGCGTCGAGCGTGGCCATCCGCCGTGCCGGTGTCTTGTCGGGAGCCGAGCGGTGAGCGGCCAGGTCGGGGTTGACCGATTCGATCATCATGCCCTGGCTGGCCGTCACCTCGCGCAGCCGGACCATGTCCTCCAGCGCCAGGGCGCCGGCGTTGGCGTGAGGCAGCAGGCCCGTCTCTTCGACCACCGCCCGACAGGCCGCCACCAGGTAGTCGACCGTGGATGTGAAACCCTGGTCGGTCAGCCATCGTCGGGCGACCGGGTAACGATCCTCGGGGCCCTCGCCCAAGGTGAAGAGCGCCTCGTGGCAACCGGCGTCCCGGCCGGCCCGAGCGATGTCGAGGACCTGGTCGATGGTCAGATATGGGGACTCCACCCGGGCCGGCGCCTTGGCGAAGGTGCAGTAGCCGCAGCGGTCGCGACACAGCATGGTGAGAGGGATGAACACCTTGGGGGAGAAGGTGATCCGGTTGCCGTGGGCTGCGTGGCGGACCCCGCGGGCCCCGGCCTGCAGCTCGTCGATCGGCGTGGTGATCAGGGCCGCGTGCGCCGTCCCGAGCCGCGGCCGGGCGGCAAGGTTCACGCGGGAGAGCCGGGATCGGCGGGCATCGGCGACACCTTACCGGAGGAGGTTGTGGCGGCGACCGGGCCGTCTGTGGCCGTGGCGCTCCTCATCCGCCGGGGCCCTGGACGGGCAGGGCGGTATCGCCGAGGGCGGCGGGGTCGACCAGCCACAGCACCCGGTCGGCGGTGGCTCTGGCCGCCGGCAGGTCCTCGCCGGCCACGATGCGCCCGAAGGCCGACCGCTTCGACTCACCGGAGACGGTGAAGACCACCAGCCGGGCCCGGGCAATGGCCGGAAGGGTGAGGGTGATCCGGTCGTGGGCATTGTTGGCGTTGGGATCGCGGTTGGCCATGACCAGCACGCCGGGATCGTCCACCTCCAGAGCCACGGAGCCGGGGAAGAGGGAGGCGCAGTGGCCGTCCGGTCCCATCCCGAGGTGGATGAGGTCGAGGGGGCCGAGCGCATCGACCAAGCGTTGATAGGCGGCGGCCGCCGCCTCCGGCGGTCCGGATCGGTACATGGGGTGGTCCGATCGCACCGGCCCAACCGGACCGAGCAGCACCTCGGCGATCATCCGGTGGTTGGAGTCCGCATGATCGGGGGGTACGCAGCGCTCGTCGCCCAGGTAGACGTCCACGGCGGTCCAGTCGACAGGAATGGTGGCGCCGGAGCCCGGAGCCGACAGCGCCGCCAGTCGCCGGTAGCACGCCTCGGCGGTCGAACCGCCCGAGAGGAAGAGGGAGAACCCGGCGGTCGTCGCCTCGCGCAGCGAGCCGGCCACGACCCGGGCCAGGGCGTCGGGAACCGACTCCACCACCTCCACCATCCCGTTCACCGCACCACCCCGGTCAGCGCAGGGCCCTACTGAGGGAGCTCGGTCAGGCGCCCGCCGGTCAACTCGAGGTCGACCACCGGATTGCGCCATTCGTCTCCCGACCGCTCGACCAGCAGGTCGGCCATGTGCGGTCCCCAGGTCCCGGCCGGATAGAAGTGCATTCCCCCGCCGGGCTCCGACCAGGCCTTGAGGTAGGGGTCGACGATCCTCCACGCCTGCTGGACCTCGTCGGACCGGATGAACAAGGTGGCGTCCCCGACCATGGCGTCGTGGATCAGGCGCTCGTACCCATCGGCGGACTCCATTCCGGCGAAGGCCTCGGCGTAGGAGAAGTCCATGGCCACCGATCTCACGTGGAACTTCTCGCCGGGGACCTTGGCCCCGAATTCGAGGCTGATGCCCTCGTCGGGTTGGATCCGCAGGACCAGCGTGTTGGGCCTCAGGTCGCGGCTGGTCCGATGGTCGAACAGGAGGAACGGGACCGACCGAAAGGTGAGCGCCACCTCGGTGACCCGGGCCGGCAGCCGCTTGCCCGTGCGGACGAAGATGGGCACGCCGGCCCAACGCCAGTTCTCCACCCGCAGCCGCAGGGCCAGGTAGGTCTCGGTCTGGCTGTCGGGCGAGACGTCCTGCTCCTGTCGGTAGCCGAGGACCTTCTCACCGTCGATGATGCCCTCCGTGTACTGGCCCCGAACCGACTTGTCGACCGCCTCGTCCGGGGTGGGGATGTCCATGGCATGGAGCAGCTTGACCTTCTCGTCGCGTACCCGGTCGGCCTCGGTGCTGGTGGGGGACTCCATGAGGGTGAGGGCCAGCACCTGCATGACGTGGTTCTGCACGATGTCCCGGAGGGCGCCCGCGGTCTCGTAGAAGCCGCCACGGTGCTCCACGCC
>DASZGT010000118.1:0-6649 GCA_035938575.1 Acidimicrobiales bacterium | reverse complement strand
TCGGCCGTCCGGTGCCGGGTGCCCGTCTCCGAGGTGGGGATGGTGGCCTTGGGCATGAGGTGCACGTTGGCCCGGGCGATGCGCGAGGCATCGGCGGCCAGGATGATGGCCCCGTCCATCTTGGCCAGCTCGGAGAGCCGTTGGGGACTGAACTCGGCGTCGAGGAGGAACCCGCCGGAGCAGATGGACAGGACGCCGGGACCGTCTCCCACCACCACCAGGGCGCCGCGGTTGGCCCGGAGGATCCGGTCCAGGCCGTCCCGCAGGGGCCGACCGGGCGCCGCCATGGCCAGCGCGTCACTGAGCGGCGAGCTCGGCCGGGCGATCACAGGGGGAATGGTACCTGTCGCCGGGTCACCAGGGCCCGGGCCGGTCGCCCCGCGGCGGCGACGGCGGCGACCTCAGCAGCGGCGATCGCCGCGGTCGGACCTCACGGACGGCACGCGAACCGGGTCATCGCCTCCGACACCGTCCCCACCCGGATGAGCTCGATCCCGCTCGGTCCCTCCGGCGACGAGGCCGGAACCACGACCTGATCGAACCCCAAGCGGGCCGCCTCCTCGAGCCGCCGGGGGAGGTTGGTGGCCTGGCGGATCTCGCCCGACAGCCCGACCTCCCCCACCGCGGCCAGGTTGGGCGGCAGCGCCTTTCCGGCGGCCGACGAGGCGACGGCCAGCGCCACGGCCAGATCGGCGGCCGGCTCGGTGACCCTGATCCCGCCGGCCACCGAGGCGAACACGTCCATGGACGGCAGCGACAGTCCGGCGTGGCGGCCCAGGACGGCGAGGGTCATGACGAGACGGCCACCGTCGAGCCCCACCACCGACCGCTTCGCCTGCGCCTGCCCCATGGGAGTCACCAGGGCCTGCAGTTCCACCATGAGGGTGCGCCGCCCCTGCACGGCCGGGAGCACGACGCCCCCGGGGACCCCCGTCAGGCGGTCGCCCAACAGGAGCCGGCCGGGATCGTCGACCCGGTTGAGGCCCTGGTCTCCCATCTCGAACAGCCCCAACTCCCCCGTGGGCCCGAACCGGTGCTTCACCGCCGACAGGAGGCGGAGAGCGTGGTGGCGATCGCCCTCGAAGCTCAGCACGGTGTCCACCATGTGCTCGAGGGCCCGGGGGCCGGCCAGGGCGCCGTCCTTGGTCACGTGCCCGACCAGGACGGTCGCCACCTGCCGGGACTTGGCCAGGCCCACCAGCTGGTCCGCGCACTCCCGTACCTGGGTCACGCTCCCCGGCACTCCGGCGGCGCGGCGCTCCCCGGGGACGGCCGGGCTGATGGCCACGGCCTGGATGGAGTCGATGACGACCAGGTCCGGCTCGGACTCGACGACGGCGGTGATCACGGCACCGATGTCGGTGGCCGAGAGGATCAACAGCCCGGGCGGTATGGGGCCCAGCCGCTCCGCCCGCAGGCGCACCTGGTGGGCCGACTCCTCCGCCGACACCAGCAGCACCCGGTGCCCGGCCGCGGCCCGGGCGGCCAGCACCTGAAGGAGCAGGGTCGACTTGCCGATCCCCGGCTCGCCGCCCAGGAGGGTGACCGATCCGGGAACCAGCCCCCCGGCGAGGACGCGGTCGAACTCGTCGACCCCGGTCGGAACGGCCACGGCCTCGGACACGTCGACCGAGGACAGCGGGACGGGCATCATCGAGAGGTCGAGGGCGTCCACGGCCCGGACCAGGGGTCCGAGCTGTGACTCCTCCACCAGGGTGTTCCATTCGCCACACGTCGGGCACCGCCCCGCCCACCGGGCCGTCGTCGACCCGCAGTCGATGCAGCGGTGGCGCTTCGCCGTCTTTGCCATGGCCCCGATGGTAGGGACTGGGTGTGCCGGCGCGGGTGACCTCCCGTGCGCCGGGCCGTCAGGCGCTGCAGCCGTGGGCCGACGCCGCAGGCCGGCGTGGGCCCGGCGCCGTTGGGCGGGCGCAGATCACCCCGGGAAAATGAGCCTCGGAGCTGATCCTCGCGGGACCGGCACCTGCCCGGTCAGCCGGCCGGGTCAGTCAGCCGAGGAATCGGCGCCAGCCAGCTCCACGGGAGGAGGTTCGATCCCGTCGATGGCGGTGAAGGTCAGCTGCATCTCGCCGGGGACCAGCGGAGGCGCCCCCTTGACGTCGTAGGCCGCGGCGGCCTCGGTCGTGACGGTCTCCACATCCACGATGATGGTCTCCCCCACCCGGAACTCCTTCCACAGGATGCGTTCCGACAGCGGGTCCTCGATCATCTGCTGGATGGCCCGACGCAGCGGCCGCGCCCCCAGCTGGGGGTCGTAGCCCTTGTCGGCCAGGAGCTGCTTGGCGGGTTGGGTGAGCACGAGGCTCAGGCCCTGGAGCTCGAGCTGGTTGGACACCCGCTGGATCATCAGGTCCACGATCTCGACCACCTCGACCTTGGACAGCTCGTGGAACACCACCACCTCGTCGATGCGGTTGAGGAACTCGGGCCTGAAGTGGGCCTTCAGCGCCTCGTTGACCTTGGCCTTCATCCGCTCGTAGGTGATGGCCTCCGACGTCTTGGCGAAGCCGACCGACGACTTGCGGAGATCGGCGGTGCCCAGGTTGGACGTCATGATCAACACGGTGTTCTTGAAGTCGACCGACCGGCCCTGGGCATCGGTGAGACGACCGTCCTCCAGGATCTGGAGCAGGGTGTTGAACACGTCGGCGTGGGCCTTCTCGACCTCGTCGAAGAGCACCACGGAGAACGGCTTGCGGCGCACCGCCTCGGTCAGCTGCCCGCCCTCCTCGTAGCCGACATAGCCGGGTGGGGAGCCGACCAGGCGGCTCACCGTGTGCTTCTCCATGTACTCGGACATGTCCAGCTGGATCAGCGCGTCCTCGTCGTCGAAGAGGAACTCGGCCAGCGTCTTGGCCAGCTCGGTCTTGCCGACGCCGGTCGGCCCCAGGAAGATGAACGAACCGCTGGGCCGCTTGGGGTCCTTCAGACCGGCACGGGTGCGACGGATCGACCGGGCCAGGGCGGCGATGGCCGGCTCCTGTCCGATGACCCGCTTGTGCAGCTCGTCCTCCATGCGGAGCAGCTTGGCCGTCTCCTCCTCGGTGAGCCGGTAGACGGGGATGCCCGTCCAGTTGGCCAACACCTCGGCGATGACCTCTTCGTCGACCACGTCGAACAGGTCGACGCCCTCGGCGCGCCACTCGGCCTCCATGGCCTCTTTGCGGTCGAGGCGGTCCTTCTCCTGCTCGGCGAGCTTCTTCGCCTGGTCGAACGCCTGCTTCTCGATGGCCGCTTCCTTGTCGGCACGGAGGCGGGTGATGTCCTCTTCGAGCTTCTTGTAGGCCGGAGGCGTGGTCATCCGGCGGATGCGCAAGCGGCTGCCGGCCTCGTCGATCAGGTCGATGGCCTTGTCCGGCAGGTACCGGTCGGCCAGATAGCGGTCGGCCAGGTTGGCCGCGGCCACCAGCGCCTGGTCGGTGATGGTGACGGCGTGGTGGGACTCGTACCGGTCCCGCAAGCCCTTCAGGATCTCGATGGTGAGGGCGACATTGGGCTGCTCCACCTTGATGGGCTGGAAGCGGCGCTCGAGGGCGGCGTCCTTCTCGAGGTGCTTGCGGTACTCGTCGATGGTGGTGGCCCCGATGGTCTGCAGCTCGCCGCGGGCCAGCATCGGCTTGAGGATGGAGGCGGCGTCGATGGCGCCCTCCGCCGCTCCTGCTCCCACCAGGGTATGGAGCTCGTCGATGAACAGGACGATGTCCCCGCGCGTGCGGATCTCCTTCAGCACCTTCTTCAGGCGCTCCTCGAAGTCGCCGCGGTAGCGGCTGCCCGCCACCAGGGCGCCGAGGTCGAGGGTGTACAGCTGCTTGCCGGTCAATGTCTCGGGGACGTCGTCGGCCACGATCCTCTGGGCCAGGCCCTCGACGATGGCGGTCTTCCCGACACCGGGCTCGCCGATGAGGACCGGGTTGTTCTTGGTGCGGCGCGACAGCACCTGCATCACCCGCTCGATCTCTTTTTCGCGGCCGATGACCGGATCGAGCTTGTGATCCCGGGCCAGTGCCGTGAGGTTCCGTCCGAACTGATCGAGCACCGGCGAGCCCGTGGGTGCGTCCGAGGACTGGGAGCCCGGCGCCCCGGCGCCCACCGACTCCTTGCCCTGGTAGCCGGACAGCAGTTGGATGACCTGTTGGCGGACCCGCGGAAGGTCGGCTCCCAGGCTCTGCAGTACCTGGGCCGCCACGCCCTCGCCCTCGCGGACCAGCCCGAGGAGCATGTGCTCGGTCCCGATGTAGCTGTGGCCCAGCTGCAGTGCTTCCCGCAGCGAGAGCTCGAGGACCTTCTTCGCCCTGGGGGTGAAGGGGGGGGAACCCGTCGGAGCGGTGCCGGCGAGCCCGATGGTCTCCTCGACCTTCTCCCGAACCGCCTCCAGCTAGACGCCCAACGACTCCAGCGCCTTGGCCGCCACGCCCTCACCCTCGTGGATCAGGCCCAGGAGGATGTGCTCGGTGCCTATGAAGCTGTGGTTGAGCAGGCGCGCCTCCTCCTGTGCGAGCACAAGAACTCGACGAGCCCGGTCTGTAAATCTCTCGAACACTCCACCGCCTCCATCCGCGGTCAGTAACTGAAGCGAAGTCTACAGGTGCCACTGGGTCACGCACCCCCACGGCTCCATTTCCAGGGGCTTTTTTCAGTCATCGGCATCCGCGCCTATCGTCTGTAGGAAGTGAACGTTGTAGAGCTCCTCGGGCTTCCCGCTCTCGAAGATCAGCTCAAGCGGCTCGAGCCCCTGCTCGTCGAGTCGGTGGTGACCGGCGACGGCTTCCTCGACGACGTCACCACCCACCTGCTGGCTGCCGGGGGCAAGCGGCTGCGGCCGGTCCTGGCCCTGGCCACGGCCACCGCCGGGACCGCGGACGCCACCCGCGAGGATCTTCTGGGTGCCGTGGCCGTCGAGCTCGTCCACCTGGCCTCGCTCTACCACGATGACGTCATGGACGAGGCCACCGTCAGACGGAACGTCGAGAGTGTGAATGCCCGGTTCGGGAACCTGGTGGCCATCGTCGCCGGCGACTTCCTGCTGGCCCGATCGGCGGAGATCGCCGCCGGATTGGGCACCGAGATCGCCGGGCTGTTGGCGGCCACGCTCGGTGAGCTCTGCCAGGGCCAGGTGGCCGAGGTGCGGGCCGCCTATCAGGTCGACCGGAGCCAGGACGACTACTCGAGGGCCATCGCCGGCAAGACGGCGTCGCTGATGTCCACCTCGTGCCGGATCGGGGCCCTGACCGGCGGTCTTCCCCGCCAGCAGGTGGACGCCCTCACCTCCTTCGGCCGCTCCTTCGGCATGGTCTTCCAGGTGCGCGACGACATCCTCGACGTCGTGGGGAGCGAAGCGGAGCTCGGCAAACCGGCCGGGCAGGATCTGGCCGAGGGGATCTACACCCTTCCCGTGCTGTTGACCCTGGTAGACCCGGTGGCCGGCCCCGAACTGGGCCCGCTGCTGGGTCAGCCCCTGGGCCAGCCCGAGCGGGACAAGGCGCGGTCCATCGTGGCCGAATCAGGCGGCATCGGGGGCTCGGTGGTGGTGGCCCGGCAGTACGCCGAGCAGGCCGCTGATGCGGCCCTGGCCGGGGCGTCACCGCGGTTGGCCGCCAGCCTGGGCACCCTGGCCCACTCGCTGGTCGACGACCTGCCCACGGACTGAACCCGGGCCCAGGACGGGCCGGCGGTGATCAGGCCTGGGCCACCGAACCGGCGGGCAGCCCACCGGTGGTGCTCGGCGCCGCCACGTGACACCTGGCCTCGATGGTGACGGCCCGCTTGGCCAACCGGGTCTTGAACTTCGTGCTCTCGAACCGGGCGATCCGCTTGTTGAGGCGGTCAGCCCGCTTGGTGTTGCCGGCCTTGGCCGCCTTGGCCTCGGCGGCGTGGAGCTTCGGTAGCCCTGCGGCGATATCGGCCTCGGCCTTCTGGATGCGGGTCAGGGCCTTGGTGGCATTGGCGCAGTTGAAGTGACTTCCGGCCTTGGGCGTCGTGGTGATGGCGGCCCCGGCGACGCCGCCCATCCCGAGCGTCAGCACGCCGAGCGCCACGGCGCCGGTCACGACCTTCCTGGTTGCGAGCATCGGTTGTTTCATGGGTGTGCCACCTCCACGATGGGACCGGTCATTCCGGGCCGCACCACCGTTATCGCCGACGGATATGAGCGATGCATGACGCGCATGTTAGGGGCCTTCGAGGCCGTTTCCCGGTCAGGCCCGGCGTGGGCTCGAGCACCACGTGGAGTGATCAAGCGCCACGGGGAGTGACGGAGTGACGGCCTCGAGCCGACCCTCAGTCGCCCCTGGACGGCGGCAGGATGGGCGAGTTCCGGTCGAAGATGATGCGGAGGCCGTGGAGGGTGAGCCAGGGCTCCACGTACTCGATCTCCTCGGAGTAGGGCGAGATGAGCTCCGACAGCCCACCGGTCGCCACCACGGTGCACTCGCCGAGGACGGCCGCGAACCGTCGACACAAGCCGTCGACCTGGCCCGCGAACCCGTATAGGGCCCCGGACTGGATCGACTCCACGGTCGACTTGCCGATGACGCTCCTGGGCTCCACCAGCTCGACCCGCCGGAGGGCGGCTGCGTGGGCGAACAGGGCGTCCAGACTGATGGCCACCCCCGGGGTGATGGCACCCCCG
>DASZGT010000117.1:0-1993 GCA_035938575.1 Acidimicrobiales bacterium | reverse complement strand
GAGGTCATCGAGGCGTACCTCTCCGGTCTCGAGGCCCTCGCTGCGTCGGGCCGCGATGACCTCTCCCGTGTGGCCAGCGTGGCGTCCTTCTTCATCAGCCGGGTGGACACCGAGGTGGACCGGCGGATCGAGGCGGCGGCGCCCTCGGCCACCGACCCGGACGAGCTGCTGGCCCTGCGAGGTCAGGCCGCCGTGGCCCAGGCCCGGCTGGCGTACCAGCTGTTCACCGCCAGCTTCTCGGGGCCTCGATGGGAGGCGCTGGCCGACAAGGGGGCCAGGCCCCAACGGCCGTTGTGGGCGTCGACCTCGACCAAGAACCCGGCCTACCCTGACCTGGCCTACGTGAACACGTTGATCGGCCCTGACACGGTGAACACCATGCCCGATGGCACCATCGCCGACTTCTTGGACCACGGCACCGTGGCCCGCACGGTCGACACCGGCCTCGACGCCGCCGAACGCCTCATGCGGGCCCTGTCCGCCGCCGGCATCGAGATGGAGGATGTGGCCCAGACACTCGAAGCCGAAGGAGTGGCGTCCTTCGCCAAATCGTTCGACGAGCTCCTGCAGTCCCTGTCCGACAAAGCCAACGCCCTCACCGCCGGGAGATAACCCTGGACCCTGCGGACCGTCGAGCGGGTCCTCACCCGACCGATCATCCGCACTCCACGAAATTGGCCGCAGCGCCCGAGTGGTCGCCCGGGTGTCCCGGGCCCGAGGACCACACGGCAGCAGCCCACGACACAGAATCCCACGACACAGAGGAGAGCAGCATGAAGATCGCCATGGTCGGACTGGGCAAGATGGGCGCCAACATGACCCAGCGGCTCATCGAGCACGGGCACCAGGTCGTCGCCTTCGACCTCTCGGAGCAGGCCCGCTCGGCCGCGGCATCCATCGGGGCCGACCCGGCGGCGACCCTCGAAGAGCTGGCCGGCAAGCTGTCCGCACCCCGGGTGGCCTGGGTGATGGTGCCGGCCGGTGACGCCACCAACTCGACGATCACCTCCCTGTCCGCCCTGTTCGAAGCGGGGGACGTGATCATCGACGGAGGCAACTCCAACTACAAGGAGACCGCTCCCCTGGTGCAGGAGCTGGCGGCGAAGGGCATCGCCCTGGTCGACGCCGGCACCTCGGGCGGCATCTGGGGGCTCAAAGAGGGTTACTGCCTCATGGTCGGTGGGACCAAGGAGGCCGTGGCCGTGGCCGAGCCGGCGTTCTTGGCCCTGGCTCCCGAAGGCGGGTACGCCCACGTCGGCCCGCCCGGCGCCGGCCACTTCGTGAAGATGGTCCACAACGGCATCGAGTACGGGCTCATGCAGGCCTATGCCGAAGGTTTCGAGATCATGTCGGAGGCGCCCGAGTTCGACCTCGACCTCCATCAGATCTCCGCCATCTGGCGGTACGGATCGGTGGTGCGCAGCTGGTTGCTCGAGCTGGCGGAGCGAGCCCTGCGCCCCGAGTCGGGGTTCGATCAGATCGAGGCGGTGGTCGTCGACTCCGGCGAAGGACGGTGGACGGTGGAGGAGGCACTTGACCGGGGCGTGTCGGCTCCGGTGATCTCCTCTGCCCTGTTCGCCCGGTTCGCCTCCCGCAAGAAGGACGCCTTCGGCCTGCGCCTGGTGTCGGCGCTACGCAACCAGTTCGGGGGCCATGCCTTCGTCACCGCCGGTGGGAAGCAGGGCGGAGAGACGCTCACCCCAAAATGACCCCAGAGACGCTCACCCAGGGCGACGGACAGGCGGCCGCCGGGCCTGCCTCCTCCGATGCGACCAGCACCGGCAAGGCCTACCCCAGGCCGCGATCCCTTCCGCCGGTGCTGTCGAAGGCTCCTCCAGCGGCCATGGTGATTTTCGGCGCCTCCGGTGACCTCACCGCCCGGAAGATCCTTCCCGCGCTGGCCCGACTGGCCGACCGCGGGGTGCTCGACGACGGCTTCACCGTGATCGGGGTGGCCCGCACGGCGTGGACCGACGAGGAGTTCCGCGCCCAC
>DASZGT010000116.1:0-13384 GCA_035938575.1 Acidimicrobiales bacterium | reverse complement strand
CTGGTATCTCGATGGGGGCCGTCAGGCCCTGGTCGATGCCCTCACCCTGGTTGCCGAGCCGTCCAATCTCCCGTTGGTCTTCCACTGCGCGGCCGGAAAGGATCGCACCGGCGTGCTGGCCGCGCTGGTGCTGGATATCGTGGGGGTGGACCCCGAGCTGATCGTGGCCGACTACGTGATCACCGCCGACCGGATGGAGCTGATCCTCGGGCGCTACCGGGACGATCCCGCCGTGGCGGCGAGAATGGCCTCGGTGCCCGCCTACCGGTTCGAGGTGCAGGCGCAGTCGATGCAGCGGTTCCTCGAGGGACTCCACGACCGGTTCGGGGGAGCCCGGGCCTGGGCGGTCGCCGCCGGCGTCGCTCCCGAGTCCGTGGACCGCTTGCAGGACCTCCTGCTCGAGCCCCGTACCTGACCGAGACCACCCCGGACTGCCGGTTCTGCGCAACCCGCGCCGCGGCCGGTGACGGGCCCTGGCGCCGCGTACACTGAGGCGATGAGCGCTTCGATGTGGGTGCCGGTCATGGCAAGCATGTTGTTGTTCCTCGGCGTGGTCATGGCGGGCGGTGTCTTCGCCGTTTATCTCCTCTGGCGCTATGGACGTCGCAAATGGCGGGCGTTCCATTCACACGGTCTGGTCATCGGTGCCCTCGCGCTGTGGGATGCCACCCGGTCAGGCCACCTCAGGCCTCGGGTGCCAGCCCGGTCCGAGCACATGCACCAGTGGACGGCACGCCGCGTTCGCAAGGAGATGTGGCGCTCGGTCGACCAGGCCGATGCCGCCGTCCGCGCCGCCACCAGGGTCGGGGCACCTACCGCGTCGTTGCCCTCGCTGTGCCACCGCCTGCAGGATGCAGCCGTCGGCCTCGATCAGGTCCTCCGGGTGGAGTCGGCCGGGGTAGTGCCCGTCGAAGTGGCCAACCAGGCCACCGAGGTGATGAAGGCGGCCGCGGACGTCCAACGAGCCGCGGTGGCCTCGGCCGCCGACATCAACGGCCAACGGGTGCGGGACCTGGCCCACGATGCCGACGTCGAGCTCCAGTGCCTCGATGCCGGTCTGCAGTCGGTCAAGGCCGCGTTGCCCTACCCCGAGCGCTGAAGCGCCTGGTCTGCGATGAACCGACGTTTGGAACTGAACCCCCGTTTAGAGCTTCCGTTCAGCTTCACAGTGGCTGTCTGAGGGGACTTGCCGTTCCCGCAGTTCCTGAGGGTCATCCTCGGTGATGGGCCGGACGACAACCAGGGGCGAGGGGCGAGAATTGCACGACATGGGGAAAGCGCGGCAGGTCAACCGACGAGCCCACGACGATGCGCGTAGGCGACTGCCTGAGAGCGGTCCCTGCTGCCTGTCTTCGCGAAAATGCGGTTCACATGGGTCTTGACTGTGGCCTCGCTCACGAAGAGGTCCCTCCCGATCTCGGCATTCGAGCGTCCGGTGGCGATCAGTCGAAGGACCTCTGCCTCTCGCTCCGTCAACCCGTCCGGCGGGGGGGCACCCCCGGCCCTGGTTGGTGTCAAGGCGGCCACGTCCACGAGTCGTGCCTGGACCGCCGGGTCAAGGACGGCTTGGCCTGAGGCGGCAGCTTCCAGGGCACGGCCGATGTGATCCCGGCCGGCGTCTTTAGTGATGTAACCGATCGCCCCCGCCCGCAGCGCCCCCACGATGGACTCGTCGTCGGCATAGGTGGTGAGCACTACCACTTGTGTTCCGGGATGGTCAGCGCGGATGCGCCTGGTCGCCTCGACCCCGTCCACCCCGGGCATGCGCAGGTCCATCAACACGACCTCCGGGGATACATCTGCGACCAAATCAACCGCCTCTTCACCGTCGGAAGCGGACCCGACGACCTCGATCCCTGACATCGTCTCTAGCAACGTGACCAGGCCCTCGCGGACAACTGTCTGGTCGTCGACCACGACGACTCTCACACCGGCACCGCCACCTGGACGGTCCATCCAAACGCGCTGGGTTCGGCGACGACCTGGCCACCCAGCAGTTCGATCCGCTCGCGCATGCCTTGCAGGCCGAATCCGCCCCCTGTCGTCTGCAGTTCTCTTGCGTTTTCCGGGTCAGGACAGAGACCGTTGGTGACCCTGAGGTTCGTTGACTGCGGGTCGAAGTCGAGGAGAATCGACACTGGTGCCCCCGGCGCATGCTTGCGGGCATTGGTGACCGCCTCCTGAGCGGCGCGATAGAGGGCCAGTCCTGCATCGGCTGTGAGTGGGCGGGGCGCACCGGTCACGGTCAGTTCGGCACCATCGCGGGCTGCCAACGATGACAGTTGTTCGCTAAGAGCCACCGGCTCGTCGCGCAATGCATGCACAGCCTGGCGCGTCTCCTCTAGCCCCTGGACGGCGAGCTGGCGAGCCCCTTGGACCAGCTGTCTCGCCCTGGCCTCGTCGTTGCCGTTCTCCAAGAGGGCGTCAGCCGCGTCCAGCTGTACTGAGAGGGCCCCAAGGGAGTGAGCCAGCACGTCGTGCACCTCGCGTCCGATCCGGTTGCGTTCGGCCAACGCTGCCGCCCGATCCCGCTCTGCATCAGCCCGGACCCGCTCGGCCAGGAGTTGTTCGGCCTGGAATGTCCGTTCCACGTATTGGCGCCGGCTGGCACCGACCATCAGCCCGACGACCACGGAGATCGTCCCCTCGGCGACAAGGACAGCCGGAGCGCCCACCATCAACGTGGCCGTCGCCAGCCCGCCGACTCCGATTGCTCCCACCCCCATCGCCGGTAAGCCCTCGAAGGCGATCCCCGCACCGAGCCCTGCCACCGCCATGAAGGTGATGGCGATGGGAGCGAAGGCCGAAAGAGCGCCTCCCGACGCAGACACGAGGGCGAGGAAGCACCACGTTGTGAGACTCGGGGCTCCAAGCCGGCGGCTGGCCATCCAGCCGATCCAGCCGATCCCGGCGCCCACCATCAGGACCCACTTCATCGGGTGGTTGGCCACGACACCGTTCGGTGGTGGCTGGTGCGCCGTGGCCCACAGGAGTGCCGCCAGTCCGACGAGTCGGGCGGCACTGAGCATGCGCTCTGTTCTCGTCCCCAGCTGGGCTCGGAGTTGGGAAGCCAGCCCCACCGACCCATGATCCCACTCCGCCACTGATCCCGGCGTCTTCTGTGTTTAGGCCGCCGCCGAAGGCCTCAGCAGTCCGCCACGCTCGATGACTGCACCTGAGCGGCGAGCCTTGAGGTAGAGGACGCCCGTCCGACTCGCGACCTCGGCCAAGGCCATCAGGACGAACGCCGCACCCCAGGCCGTCCCGGAGGTGATGTGGTGGAGAATGCTGAAGCGGGCGACCGCAGTCTGCCCACCGTGCCCCACCCATAGGGCAAAGCCCATGCGGGCTCCGATGCCGACGACCCACAAGACTGCCGCCCCCAAGCCCGCCTTGGCGAAAGCGCTCACCCCGTCGAGGCGGACAGTGGTCACGAGCCCCGCTCCCGCCCCCAGAGCGGTGCCCACGCATGCCAAGCCGACGATCAGCACCAGGTCGTTTCCGGCGGTCGGGATGGCATGGAGGAACTGAGTGGCCACGAAGACCGTGGCTACCAATGGGAACAGCAGACGGGCTCGGGTCACCTTGTGTCCCCGGATCTGGAGGACGACCAAGGCGATGAGGCCAATGTTCATGAGGTAATCGGTAATCGTCATACTGCCAGTGTCTGAGATCGGAATCCGAGTTGCATCAGCCCAGGGGTGGATCTGAGGGTGGACCCGCTCTCCACCCCGCTGTGCACTCGATGACTCGTCAGGCGGAACACCGGGGGTGGGACACCCGGCACCGGACCACGCCCCTTTCCCAACTCCCCGTTAGCGCTCCACCTGACTTACCGTCGGCTCGATCCCAGTCGAGGTGCCGAGGCTCGGCGCGGCAAGATCACGCCGGGGGGGCGGACAGCACCTCTTCGACTGACGCGGCCAGGACGCCCAATCCATCCGCCAGCAAGGTCTCGTCGATGACCAGCGGCGGAAGCAGTCGGATGACGTTGCCGTCGCTGCCGCATGAAAGGGTCACCACCCCGGCCCGATGGCACGACTGGATGATGCGTCGGGTGGCGTCGGCGTCCGGAACGAGTGTGCCCGGCCGGACGATCTCCATGGCCATCATGGCGCCGCGTCCGCGGACATCACCGATGGCCGGGTACCTGTCCTGGAGCGACTCCAAACAAGAGCCGACGGTCCCGCCGATGCGACGGGCCGCGCCAGTCAAGTCGAGCGTTTGCATGGTGTCCATGGCGGCCAGGGCAGCGGCGCAGGCCACCGGGTTGCCCCCATAGGTGCCGCCCAGTCCTCCGACATGGACGGCGTCCATCAGGTCGGCGCGGCCGGTCACGGCGGCCAGGGGCATGCCCCCGGCCAACGCCTTGGCCGTGATCAGGAGATCGGGAACCACGCCTTCGTCATCGCAGGCGAACCAGTCGCCGGTGCGGCAGAACCCGGTCTGGATCTCATCGGCAGCAAAGACCGCACCGTGGTCCCGGCACCAGGCTGCCAGGGCCGGGAGAAAGCCGGGCGCCGGCACCACAAACCCGCCCTCGCCCTGAATCGGCTCGATGAGCACGCAGGCCACGTTGTCTGCCCCGACGGTCCGCTCGACCTGCTCGAGGGCACGGCCTGCGGCGTCGAGGCCGCTCATCCCGTCGGGATCCCGGTAGGGATAGGACGTGGGAACCCGGTAGATCTCGGGGGCGAAGGGACCGAACTTGTCCTTGTAGGGCATGTTCTTGGCCGGGAGCGCCATGGTCAGGTTGGTGCGACCGTGATAGCCGTGGTCGAAGACGACCACGGCCGGCCGGGCTGTGGCATGCCGGGCGACCTTGACTGCATTCTCCACCGCTTCGGCGCCGGAATTGAACAATGCCGTCCGCTTGGAGTGATCTCCGGGGGAGAGCTCGTTGAGCGCCTCGCACACCGCCACGTATGACTCGTAGGGATTGACCATGAAGCAGGTATGGGCGAAGCGGGACAGCTGCTCGCTGGCCGCATCGACGACGGCGGGGACGGCATGGCCCACGCTGACCACAGCGATCCCGGCCCCGAGATCGATCAGCGCATTTCCATCGACGTCCACCAGGATGGCCCCGGATGCCTCATGGACGTAGACGGGCAGCGTAGAGCTGACGCCCGGCGCGACCGCGGCGACGCGGCGCTCGTGCAGCTTCCTCGAGTTCGGGCCCGGCAACTCGGTGACCAGGCTGCGCCGTTGTTCGATGGAAGAGGACCCCACCCCGGCGACAGTAGTCGTGCAGGGGCTAGGGCAGATGCCGTGGCGATCGCGGCGAACATCACCCCGGTGACGTCGGACAGAACGGCGAATCGACCGGGTGGTATGTCGATAGTCCCTACGACCTTGGACGTGCACCGAGGCGGAATGGTGGTCCAGAAGTTCCTTCAGCCAATCAAGCCTGAGGTGGGCTCAATTCAACGCCAATGATTTTGTTTGGTGCCGACACCTTCACATAGACGGTCGGCATAGTCGCGGAGTACGCACCGAAGGTTGGAGCGGCGGCTGCCAGAGGCAGTCGAACATCAAAGCCCTTGGCGTCAAGTTGGTATGCCATGCCCGTCAGGATGTAGAGGTCGTAGGGGCCCAGCGAACCGAGCAACTCCATTCGAAATGTTCTTTTTGGCGCGATCTTGGCGACCTTCGTCACTCCCAGGTCGGTCGTGCGCACGGCATCCCACCCCGCAAGAGTGGCTGCGCCACCTCCAACATCGGCGGCGCCTGTGGAAAGCGAAATGGCAAGGGCGATGCCAACCATGCCGAACGAGGCAAGGATCTGAGAGGTCATGCTCGGCTGGAATCGATGTCGTCCGATCAACCCATCACGGGAACCGGTCGCCCTCCTGATCACGAATCTGACTGCCTCAACGACGCCCCATCCAAGCATCAGCAGCACCGCCGTCCCCACTGGGATCAGCAACACCCCCAAGTAGCCAAAGTTAAGAACCTGAGCCGCCGGGACTGTGGCGACTGCGATGAGAGTCCCCAGTGCGGCCGACAAAGCAACGATTGCCCCCCCGGCCATGACGATGCGATTTGAACGCCATGCCAGCACTGCGGTGACGGCAAGGAGGACGAACGCAACCATCGCCCACCATTTCGGTCCTGCGAAGATCGAAATGATGTAGATGGTGTCTGCGTCCAAAGCGCGTGTCCGTGCGTAGGCACCCGGATTTGGAAAACGCTACATCCGGATCCCTCCAGAAGGAAGGCCTGTTTGCAGAGCCCACTGACCACCGACAACCGGCATCCCGGTGCCGACGACCGGGCTGCCCTACGGCGTGGTGGGTAGTGGAGGTCAGTTGCCGAAGTTCCAGCTGCCTCCACCCTCGTAGCGGTGGAGGATGTTCTTGGCCATGAGGATCTTGTGCACCTCGTCGGGCCCGTCGGCCAGGCGCAACACCCGGGCCGTGAGATACATCTGGGCCAAGGGCAGGTCATTGCTCACTCCCGCCCCGCCCCACACCTGGATGGCCCGATCGACGACCCGGTGATAGGCGGCCGGGACGAAGACCTTGATGGCCGAGATGGCGGTCCGGACGTCAGGGTCACCGTTGGCCACCTTCTCGGCGGCGTTGATGGTCATCAGGCGGGCGGACTGCACGTCCATGTAGCTCTCGGCGATGAACCCCTGGATGAACTGCTTGTCCTTCAGCAAGCCGCCGTGCACCTGGCGGACCAGCGCCCGCTCGACCATCAGGTCGAAGGCGCGCCACATCTGACCCACTGAGTTCATGCAGTGGTAGACGCGGCCTGCCCCGAGCCGGTCCTGGGCGGCCTGGTGGCCCTGGCCCACCAGGCCCAGGGTGTTCTCGACCGGTACCCGCACGTTCTCGTACTTGATCTCGCAGTGGTCGGAGGTGGCGTGGCCGAAGATGCCAATGCCCCGGATGATGTTCACACCGGCAGTGTCGGTGGGGACGATGATCTGGGTCATCCGGCCCGGGGCACCGAGTTCGCCGGTCGGGTCGTTGGCCCGGCACATCACGATGAAGAAGTTGGCGTCGATGCCATTGGACGTGAACCATTTGTGACCGTTGATCACCCAATCGTCGCCGTCGCGGACGGCCTCGGTCTCGATCGAGCGCGGATCGGATCCTGCATGGTCCGGCTCGGTCATGGAGAAGCCCGACTCCATGGTCCCGTCGATGAGGGGGAGCAGCCACTTCTTCTTCTGTTCCTCCGTGCCGTACTTGACCAGGATGGTGGCATTGCCCGAATTGGGCGCAGCGATGCCGAACAGGGTGGCCGCGCCCACCGCATAGGCCAGGATCTCGTACATGTAGGCCAACGCCAGAAAGTCCAGTCCCATCCCGCCGTACTCCTTGGGCAGGTGGGGGGCCCACAGACCCGCTTCGTTGACCTTGGCCTTGATCTCCTCGCGCAGCTCGGCGCTCTTTCGGCGACCGGCATCGCGCTCGTCGTCGGTCAGGTCGGCTCCCCGCCGAGACCGCCAGAGCACTTCCTCATTGGGGAGTATCTCGGCGTTGATGAAGTCGGCGACCTTCCGGCGCAGGGCATTGATGTCGGGATCCAAGTTGGGTATCGGGGTTACGTTGATGGCCATTGGGGGTCTCCTTGTCGGGCGTCGACGAGGGCGGTGCGGCTGCCCTCTCCTCATCATGGCCCACCCGACGTGACGAGGGCTCAACTGCTCCGTCCGATGGCCGTGACCAGTGCAGATCCGGCCCTTCCAGGAACCGGATCTGGGCAGGATGGCCGCCGATACCAGCGCCTTCGGCGTATTTCGCAACCCGGGCGGGTGCCTGTCCGGCCTCCGGTCCGAAGCTCCCGTCAGCTCGTCCTAGCGGTGAGGTCGTACAGGGTCACGCCGTTGACGGTCTTGGCGGTGAAGTGGGCGCTGACCCATGACGAGATCTCCGAGGCGTGCGACGTCGTGGACCGACCGCCGCCACCAAAACCGCCGCCACCGAATCCACCGCCGCCACCTATGTAGTAGTGGATCTTCCCCTCGGCCACGTACTGCTCGAACTGGGCCAGTGTCGGGGTGGGATCGCTGCCGTTGAAGCCACCGATGGCCATGACCGGGTCACCGGTGGCCAGCTGATAGCCCGAGGCCGAGTTCGAACCGGTGGTGGCCGCCACCCAGGCGTACTTGGAGGCGTCCGCGCTGAGCAGCGCCGACAGCTGCTTGCCCGGTGTCGACCCGTCGAGGAGGCCGCCGGCGGTATTGCCGCCGGGCGCTCGTCGGCCACCGAATCCCCCGGCACCACCGGGCCCTTGTCCGCCACCGAATGGCCCCGCTCCTCCGGGATTCTGGCCGCCACCCAGCCCTCGGTTGGTTCCGCGCCCGAAGAAGCCGGGAGGAAGCCTGAGTCCGCCGGGCAGTTTGACACCGTTGGGCAGTGTGAAGCCCGGTGGCAGGTTGATGCCGTTGCCGGCGCCTCTGAGGCCGCCAAAGCCACCACGGCCACCGAAGCCCAACCCCCGCCCCCCTTGGATGGGGGGACCGGCAGAGGGAATCGCCCCGCTGTGCGGGGTGGCGGCCGTGGTGAGCGAGTAGGCAGCCGGTGCCGCCACGACCGAGACGATGCCGAAGCCCACGAGGCCCGCGGCCAGCAGCCCACGGGCCCGGGGCAGCAGGGCGATGCCGATGGCAGCCACCACGCCGAGCGCCAGGATCACCCATCGCAGGGCGGGGTACCACCCGGGGCTCCAGCCGAGGATGACGAAGGCCCAGGCGATGCTGGCGGCGATGGCCGCGGCCAGAGCCAACCTCGGGAAGACCTCACGACGGCGCTTCCAGAGCGTGAAACCTCCCATACCGACCAGTGCACCGATGGCCGGGGCCAGCACGATCGTGTAATAGGGGTGGATGATTCCGTGCGCGAAGCTGAGGGTGGCGCCGGTGAGGAGGAGCCACCCGCCGAACAGGAGCATCCCGGCCCGCACCCGATCCGTGCGGGGCGCCCGGCGGGTCAGCCACAGCACGGCGACCAGCCCGATGAGCGCCCCAGGGATGAGCCATGAGATCTGACCGCCCATCTCGGACAGGAACAGTCGGTTCCATCCGGTGGGACCCCACATGCTTCCCGCCCCGGCGCCGCCTGGTGCTCCACCCCCGACGCTGCCCGTCTCGTTGCCGGTGAGGCGACCGAATCCGTTGTAGCCGAAGATGAGGTTGAGCAGGTTGTTGTCGGTCGATCCGCCGATGTACGGGCGATCCGCGGCCGGGGTGAGCTGGACGGCGGCCACCCACCATCCGCCGGCGACGACCAGTGCCAGCCCGGAGTAGGCGACCTGGACGACACGTCGTCCCAGCTTGGGTGGCCCGGCCAGGAGGTAGACCAGGGCCAGCACCGGCATCAGGATGATGGCCTGGAGCATCTTGGTGATGAAGCCGAAGCCGACAAGCGCCCCGGCCAGCACCATCCAACGGGTGCGGCCGGCTTCGACGGCGCGGACAGTGGCGTAGGCCGCGCCGGTGAGGAGCAGGGTCAGCAGCGCGTCGGGGTTGTTGAACCGGAACATGAGCACGGCCACCGGGGTCAAGGCGGCCACGGCGCCGGCCAGAAGGGCCGCTCCGGGCGAGAACCACCTGCGCACGGTCACGAACAGCAGGCCGATCGTCGCCACACCCTCGAGGGCCTGAGGCACCAGGATGCTCCAGGCGTTGACGCCGAACAGCCGGGCGCTGATCTCCATGACCCAGAGCGAGGCCGGCGGTTTGTCGACGGTGATGAAGTTCGACGCATCGGACGACCCGAAGAAGAAGGCCTTCCAGCTCTTGGTTCCGGCCTGCACGGCGGCGGAATAGAAGCTGTTGCCCCACCCCGACTGACCGAGACCCCAGATATAGAGGAACCCCGTGCCGATCAGCAGGATCAGCAGGGCCGGGCGGGCCCAGGCCGGGTCCTGGGGCCGGCCACGGACCGCCCGGGCGAGCCAACCGGACGGAGAGGCCGGGCCGGGTGGGTCGCTGGGAGGGGCGTACGACGTCGTGCCCTCGACGACGTCCTCGGGGTCCACCCCACCGATCCCGCGTTCATCCGGCGCCCATCCGGATGGGGCCCGAACGTCGGGAATCGGGTCGACGACCGTGGTGCCCGTAACCGGAAGAGCTGGCACGCCCCGGTCTGAGGTCACGGCAGCCGCCGCGGCGACCGAGTCGGAGTCATCGGCGGGATAGTCGTCGGTCATGATGGCTTCCTCATCATCTGGGTGGGCCCTCCCTGGTGGTCGGTTGCAGCCGGCGCGTCTGCCCCAGTTGCCGGTAGGGTCCCGAAAGCCGGTTGGAACACCCAGGTGCGGAGGATGCCGAAGCGGATGCCGGCACCAACGATGTTGGCGACGGTCACGGCGAGCAGTTGGGGGAGGAGCGCGGTCAGTCCGGCGGCCCGAGTCATGGCCAGTGCGCCCGTGGTCAAGGCCAGGCTGATTCCGAGGAGGGCGGCCGCGGTCCCCCATCGATGCCGACGATCGAGGCCATGGCGGGCCGTGCCCGCCAATCCGCGGTGGGCGGCGGTATTGCCGAGGCTGCACAGGGCGATGGCCACAGTGTTGGCCGCAAAGGTGCCCAGTGCGGGCTCGAGGGCGGCGAAGAGCCCGACGTAGGCAAGCGTGCTGAGGGCACCGACCCCCGCGAACCGGAACAGCTCATCGGCCGAGACCTGGGGAACGGGATCGCCAGTGGCCCCGGAACCGGTACCCGAGCCATCGCTCCCCGGATTCGTGCCAGGCGAGCGTTCGCCGATGGACGACGGGCCGGCATGGTCGGTGGGGGCGGCCTCGTTCCATCGGTGGGACCCGACGGTGGCCGATGGACGGGCCGGCTGCTGGGCGGCGCGGCGCCTGGCGGTGGGACCGAGCAAGCGCCACACCCCGTGTAGATCCGTTAACGCGGTGGTGAGCACCTCAACACGCGAATCGGTGTCGTCGACCCAGTCGACCGGCACCTCGTGGATGCGGAGCCCGATGCGCTGGGCCGTCACCAGGAGCTCAGTATCGAAGAACCACTCGTTGTCCTCCACCAGAGGGAGAAGCTCGACGGCCACCTCGCGACGCATGGCCTTGAAGCCGCATTGGGCGTCGGTGCAGGCACTTCGAAGGGCTGATCGAAGCAGGAGGTTGTAGCTGCGCGAGATGAGCTCCCGGCGAGCGCCTCGGACCACGTGGGCGCCCGGCGCCAGTCGGGTCCCGATGGCCACGTCGCTGTGGCCTGAGAGCAACGGTGCCACCAACGGCAACAACGCGTCCAGACCGGTGGACAGGTCGACGTCCATATAGGACACCACCGAGGCGGTACTTTCCGACCAGGCGGCGCGCAGTGCCCGTCCACGCCCCTTCTGGTCCAGATGGAGGACTCGCACACCGGGATGAGTTGCGGCGAGGTCGTCGGCGATCTCTGAGGTTCCGTCGGTGCTGGCGTTGTCGGCGATGGTGATGGCAGTGACGAACGGGAAAGACGAATCGAGGTAGGTGCGCAGGGCCGTGATGCTCGCAGCCAGCTGCTGGGACTCGTTGTGGACGGGGACCACGATGTCCACATCCAAGGTCGTCTCGGTCCACCCCCCATCGACGCGGGCCAATTGAATGACGCTCATGGCGCTGACTGTGGCGGTTGGGAATCGGCTCGAGATGAGACCCAGCTGTGAGCCGGATGAGAATGTGGGCGACCAGGCGAGCGTCAGCGGCTCACGACCGCCATCCGGTCTGCTCTTCCGCCCGCAATTCGGCCTGCGCTCACTGCTGGCTGTGCCGGCTGGGCTCAAGGCGGCGGAGCCGAACGGCCGGTCTCGTGGTAGTCCGGTTCCCCATCCACAGCGGGGGGAGCAGTGGGCAGGTGCACGGTGAAGGTCGTGCCCGCACCGGGTCGGCTCTCGGCGGACACGCGGCCGCCGTGATTGGCCACGATGGCACTGACGATGGACAGTCCGAGGCCGGCGCCGCCGTGCACCCGCGACCGGCTCGGGTCGGAGCGGTAGAACCGCTCGAAGATGTGCTCGGCCTCCTCTGGCTCCATGCCCGGCCCGGTGTCGGCGATGGTGATGATCGCCCCACCCTCCTCCTTGGCCACGTCGACCCGGGCGGAGGTGCCGGCCGGCGTGTGGGCGCGCACGTTCCCCAACAGGTTGTCGACGACCTGCCGCAGGCTGGTGGCGTCCCCGATGATCTCGATCGGCTCGGACGCTTCGAATCGCAGGGGCCATGCCGGTCCGACTGCGGCGGCCGTCTCGACGGCTTCGGCACACAGCGCCACCAGGTCTACAGACCGCTGTTCCATCGGTCGCCCTTCGTCGAGGCGGGCCAGCAGCAGCAGGTCGGCGACCAGGTGCTCCATCCGGTCCGTCTCCGTTCGTATTCCGTCCATCACCCGCCCGAGGTCCTCCGTGTGCTCGGAAGCGCCCCGCCCGAACAGCTCGGCGTAGGCGGAGACGGCGGCGATCGGGGTGCGGAGTTCGTGCGAAGCGTCGGCCACGAACCGCCTGAGTCGTTGTTCCGAGGCCTGGAGACGGCGTTCGGAGGACAGACGGGCACTGAAGGCGGCTTCGATGCGCGAGAGCATCACGTTGAGAGTGCGGGCCAGGCGGCCTACTTCGGTTGAGTCGTTCTCACCCGGGACCCGCTGGGTGAGGTCGCCGGCGGCGATGGACTCCGCTGACCGCTCCATGTCGCGCAGTGGACGAAGCCCGACGCGGACCAGCCAGAAGCCGCCGAGGAGGGCCAGGGCGACCGCTCCACCGGTCACGGCCAGCTCGATGAGCAGTAGTTGGTGCAGGGTGCTGCCGGTGTCGCTCAAGGGTTGGGCGACAATGAGCAGGTTGCCGTCCTTGAGGGTGGAGGCGCGCACTCGGAAGGAGGGGCCGCCGTTCTGGGTGGCCGGTGCTGTGAAGTACGCCACCTGGGCGCCATCAGCGGCCTTCGAGAACCCGGTGATGGTCGTGGGCAGGTGGGGTGTGTAGGCCTTGCCCCCCAGGTACGCCGGGCAGCTCTGCGAGTTGACCACCGCACCCTTCAGCGAGCGGACTTCGACCGCGCCGAACTGGAAGGCGTTGGAAGGCCGGCCGGCCTCCTCGGGTGCGGGAGGGACCGCGCCGCCCCTACCCGCCGCGAACGGACCGGCGCCGCCGCAAAAGAGCGGCCTCCCGCTGTTGAGTAGGTGCTCGGTGTTCTGGTGGAAACCATCGAGCTGCTGGTCCACCCGTTGGTACAGGAACGACTGCAGCGCTGAGTAGGTGGCCACGTCGGCGATCGCCAGCGCGGCCAGGGCGATGACGCTGATGGCCACCAGAAGACGGGTCCGAAGCGACATCCCTCAATCCGCAGACGGCTCACGGAGGGCGTAGCCCACCAACCGCACGGTGTGGATGACGGAGGGACCGGCCGCCTCGAGCTTCTTGCGCAGGTAGCTGAC
>DASZGT010000115.1:0-2476 GCA_035938575.1 Acidimicrobiales bacterium | reverse complement strand
TCGCCCGGGAGACCTACCAGATCCCCAACGTGGTGGCCCGCATCTACGATCCGCGGCGGGCCCAGATCTACCTCCGCCTGGGCATTCCGACGGTGGCCACGGTGTCGTGGACCATCGACCAGGTGCGCCGCCGGCTCATCGCCGGCGATGTGGAGTCCGACTGGTCGGATCCCACCGGCACGCTCTCCCTGGTGGAGCGCGAGCTGCCCGAGCGATGGGCGGGGAAGCGGCTGGTCGACCTGTCGGTACCCGGCGAGGTGACCGTCGTCGCCGTCACCCGGGCCGGGGTGGCCCGCCTCGACTTTCGGGACCTGGTCGGCCAGGACGGGGACGTCCTCCATCTCATGGTCACCGACACCGCCCTCGACCGGCTGAACTCCCGCCTGCGGGGGAAGGCCGGGGCCCCGGGACCCCTCGGGTCGCCCGACGGTCAACCGTCCCGCCCGGCCGACGGCGGGGTCGCGCCCCGAGTCGTCGGTGACCCCGCCACCGGGAGCCGGTCGTGAAGGTGGCCATCGCCGGTGCGGGCAGCGTCGGGACGGCCATCGCCTCGGACCTCCACGCCGGGGGTCACGACGTCCTGGTCATCGAGCGCGACCCCGACCTGGTGGCCCGTATCCGCGGCGACCTGGACATCACCTGGGTAGTGGCCGATGCCTGTGAGGTCGCCTCCCTGGATTCCGCCGGGCTCTCGACCGTCGACGTGGTGGTGGCGGCCACCGGCGACGACGAGGACAACCTGGTGGTGTCGCTGCTGGCCAAGCAGGAGTTCGCCGTTCCCCGGGTCGTGGCCCGGGTCAATCACCCCAAGAACCAGTGGCTGTTCACCGAGACCTGGGGCGTGGACGTGTCGGTCTCCACCCCCCAACTGATGACCGCCCTGGTCGAGGAGGCGGTGTCGGTGGGCAGCCTGGTCCGCCTGCTCCGGTTCGAGGGGGGAAATGCCCACCTGGTGGAGGTCACTCTGGCCGAGGACTCACCGGCGGCCGGCGTCTCACTGGTCGAGCTCGGCGTGCCCCGGGAGGCCACGGTGGTGGCGGTGGTGCGGAGCGACCGTCTGATCGTGCCCCGGGGCGACACCCGGTTGGCGGTCGGCGACGAGGTCCTGGTGCTGGTCACCGCCGATGCCGAGGACAAGGTGCAACAGCTGTTGGTGGGACACTGAGGGCATGAGGGCCGCCTTCTTCGACCTGGACAAGACGGTGATCGCCAAGGCGTCCATCGCCGCCTTCGGCCGGCCCCTGTACCGGGGGGGGCTGATCAACCGGCGCCTGGTGGTGAGGGCCGTGGCCTCGCAGCTCATCTACCTCCACCTCGGGGCCAGCGAACAGAAGCTGGCCCGGATCCGCGAGTCGATCCTCATGCTGACCAAGGGCTGGGACCACGACCAGATCAGGGAGATCGTGCGGGAGGCCCTGGAGGAGACCGTGGAGCCCATCATCTACGCCGAGGCCCTCGACCTCATCGAGGGGCACCGGGCCGCGGGCCACAAGGTGTACCTGGTGTCGGCGTCCCCGGAGGTCATCGTCCAGCCGTTGGCCGAGCACCTGGGGGTGGACGGCTCCATCGCCAGCCGGCCCGTGGTCGACGACGAGGGCCGGTACACCGGCGAGATGGACTTCTACGCCTACGGTCCCTTCAAGGCCGACGCCATGCGGGAGCTGGCCGCACGCGAGGGACTCGATCTCGAGGACTCGTCGGCCTACTCGGACTCCTACACCGACCTGCCCATGCTGGAGGCGGTGGGCCACCCCGTGGCCGTCAATCCCGATCGTGTGCTGGCCAAGGTGGCCAAGGAGCGCGACTGGGAGGTGATGCAGTTCACCAAACCGGTGCGCCTGCGCGACAGGGTCGGCGTCCCCAGCCTGTCGATGACCGCCACCGCCGCCGGCATCATGGCCGCCGCCTCGGCCGGCGCCCTGGTGGCCTGGCGCTTGGCTCGTCGGCCCGCTCGGTAGCAGCAGCCTGCCGAATTGTCTCGTGGCGCGCCGAGGGCGCGCCCCTCACGAAGTGTGGTCGGCGCGCCCGGTGGTGTGGTGGGGGCTGCTCAGGAAGGACGGAGCCGCTTAGCGGCGACGACACCCAGGGCAACGATGATGGCGAGGATCAAGAGCTTCTTCATAGGGGGATCGTACCCCCTCCGCCCGGGTCCCGCTCCCTGGACGATGGTCGGCGATGGTGAGACGGTCAGTCGGCGATGGTCAGACGGTCAGGAGGTCCCGGGCGCCGGTGTCGGACGACGGGTGGCGCAGCTTCGACATGGCCCGGGCCTCGATCTGGCGGATCCGCTCGCGGGTCAGGTTGAAGTGCTCACCTACCTCTTCGAGCGTGCGGGGCTCACCGCGGTCGAGACCGAAGCGCAGCCGGAGGATCTCACGCTCTCGCTCGTCCAGAGGAGACAGCAGCCGGCCGATCTCCTCGGGGAGCAGGGAGACAGCGGCCACCTCGAAGGGGGATTCCGCCGAGCGGTCCTCGA
>DASZGT010000114.1:0-7356 GCA_035938575.1 Acidimicrobiales bacterium | reverse complement strand
CGTTGGCTCGGCGTGAGCGTCGCCAGGGCGGCCGCCGTCCGGTCGGCCAGGAGCTCCGGAAACCCGTCGGCCCGATGCCACGACGGGACCGAGGTGAGCTCGAGTGGCGGAGTGGTGGCCTGGGAGGCTTGGGAGGCCCGTCGGAAGTACTCGCCCGAGCCCAGGGTGGACTGATGGGGGGTGAGGACGAGGCCGATGGCCCGGACGACGCCGGTGCCGGACAGCTCGGCCACTCCGTCCTCGATGGTGGGGGTGGTGTACTTGGCCCCGAAGCGCACGGCGTACTCCCCGGGGGCCGCCGCTTCCAGTGTGCGGGCCAGTCCTTCCACCTGGGCGCGGGTCCGCTCGGCCAGCGGCGAGGTCCCGCCGATGGCCTCGTAGCGCCCGACGAGCTCCTGCACCAACCCGGCGGGCGGAGGACGGCCGTGCCGGATGGCCGTGTAGAAGGGCTGGACGCCGGCCGGATCGGCGGGAGTCCCGTGCGCCATGACCAGCACGCCGGTCGGTGGCCGGGCCCGCACCGCCTCCGCGGTCATGAGGCGACCTCCACGCCGGCCCGACCTTCGGCGTGGACGAGCTCGACCACCCGCCCGAGGATGGCCGGGTCGGTCTCGGGCAGGACCCCGTGGCCCAGGTTGAAGATGTGCCCGGGAGCGGTGCCGGCCCGGTCGAGGACGTCGCGGGTCTCTGCCGCGGCAACCTCCCAGGCGCCGAGGCACAGGGCCGGGTCGAGGTTGCCCTGCACGGCGACACCCGGGCCCACCCGTCGTCTGGCCTCGTCGATGGGTACCCGCCAATCGACGCCGACCACGTTGCATCCGACGGTGGCCATGGAGGTCAACAGCTCGCCGGTGCCCACCCCGAAGAGAATGGTGGGAGTGCCCGGGTGGGACTCGGCCAGTCCGGCGAAGAGCCGAACGGTGGCGGGAAGCACCAGCTCCCGGTAGTGGCGGGGGGCGAGGATGCCGGCCCAGCTGTCGAAGACCTGCACGGCGGAGGCACCGGCGTCCAGCTGGGACCGCAACGAGGCCAGGGCCAGGTCGGTCAGCCGCTCCATCAGGGCGTGCCAGATCTGCGGCTCCCCGTGCATGAGCGCCTTCACCCGGGTGAAGTTCTTGGACGGGCCTCCCTCCACCAGGTAGCTGGCCACGGTGAACGGTCCTCCCGCAAAGCCGATGAGCGGCACCTTGAGCTCATCGCTGAGGATGCCCACGGCATCGATGACATAGGGGGTGTCGACCGCCGGCTCGAGTGGGCGCAGGCGCTGGAGGTCCCGCGGGGCCCGGAAGGGGTCGGCCACCACGGGGCCGGTGCCCGGGGCCACGTCGACACCGAATCCGACGGCGGCGACGGGGACCACGATGTCGGAGAAGAAGATGGCGGCGTCCGTCCCGTAGCGGTCCACCGGTTGTCGGGTGAGGGCCGCGACCAACTCGGGTTGGGCGATGGCCTCGAGGATGCTCCCCGGGCCCCGGGCGGCCCGGTACTCGGGCAGCGAACGCCCGGCCTGCCGCATGAACCAGACCGGGACCCGGTCCACGGACAGCCGGCGGCACGCCCGGATGAACGGCGAGGTGTCGAAACGGCCGGGTTCCGGCGCGCCCATGTCCTGATGCCCCACAGGCCCTACCGCCCGGCCGGAGTCGTCGCGCCCCGTCGGCGGCGCGAGGGCGGGGCGTGCCGGGCCGGGGAGTGGAGCCCGGCGATGGGAGCAGCGGCTTCGGTCACCACGCAAGTCTAGGAGAGAGCACCCGGCCATCCCGGCCGGTGATCCCGGTCGCGCCCCGGCCGTCCCGGGCATACAATCGAGGGTTCCCCTGAGCCGGATGGGTAGGCAGAACGGAGGTGGGGGTGGGATCGGAGCAACAGGCTGAGCAGGAGTTCGTGGACCTGGCTTACGCACGCCTGGACGCCATGCGGAGTGATGCCAACTCCATGCTCGAAGGGGTGCTCGACCTCGGTAAGGGGGGGACGTTCCAGTCCCGGACCGAGCGGGACGTGATCGTGCGGACCAGCCTGGCCCGGCTCGAACAGCTCGACATCGGGGATCAGGCGCTCACCTTCGGCCGCATCGACCGGTTGCACGAGGGACCGAGCGAGCGGCGCAACGGCGATGCCCCGGGCGCCGAGCACGGCGATGGAGGGAGCCCCGAGCCGAGTACGGAGACGTTCCACATCGGTCGCCTGGCCATTCACAGCGCCGATCACGATCCTCTGGTGGTCGACTGGCGGGCGCCGATCGCCGAGCCATTCTACCGGGCTACCGGTCGGGACCCCCAGGGCCTCGTCCTCCGCCGCCACCTGGCCCTCGAGGGGCGCCGGGTCGTCGGCCTCGAAGACGAGCGCTTCGGCGTCCCCGGTTCCGCCGACGACACGGACGCCGGGGGAGCCCACGACGAGGGCACGCCCGGCGACGGAACCGGCGAGCTGATCGTCAGCGACCTCCCCATCGGCGGCCCGGCCGCCCTGCTGGCCGCCCTGGACCGGGCCCGGTCCGGCCGCATGACCGACATCGTCTCCACGATCCAACGCGAGCAGGACGAGATCATCCGGGCCCCGTTGAGCGGCGTCCTGGTGGTCCAAGGGGGCCCGGGCACGGGGAAGACGGCGGTGGCACTGCACCGGGCCGCCTATCTCCTCTATACCCACCGGTTCCCCCTCGAGCGCCAGGGTGTGCTGGTCGTCGGCCCCAATCCGCTCTTCCTTCGCTACATCGAGCAGGTCCTCCCCTCCCTGGGGGAGACCGGCGTCACCCTGTCCACCGTGTCCGGACTGGTGTCGGAGATCCGGATCAAGGAGAACGGCCCGGTGGAGACGGCGCGTCTGAAGGGGGACGCGCGCATGGCCAAGGTGGTGGCCCGCGCCGTGCGGACCCGGCAGCGGGCGCTGGTCGATGACGTGGCCATTCCCTACGGCGCCCTGATCCTCCGGCTCACCGTCGAGGACAGCCGGAGGATCGTCGACGTCGTTCGCCGCCGGCCCGGCACCCACAACGCCCGGCGCCGGCTGGTCGAGCAGTCCGTGGCCCAGTTGCTGGCGGGCCGGGCCCGCCAGACCCAGCAGACACTGGGCGTCGGCGTCCCGGCGTCAGTCACCGCCTTCCCCGGCTACGAGGACCCCTCGGAACTGTCCGAGGACGAGTTCGATTTCGAGGACTTCTCCCGCAAGGTGCGACGCGTGCCCGAGCTGGCCGAGGCACTCGACCGGATGTGGCCCCGCCTGTCCCCCCACGAGTTGCTCCATGACCTGTTCGGCGCGCCGCCGTTGATCGCTGCCGCTTGCCGCGGGGTGCTTTCCGCCGACGAGCAGGCGTTGTTGCGCCGAACACGCTCGGCCTCCTTCGAGGATGTGGCCTGGACACCGGCCGACGCCGCGCTGGTGGATGAGGCCCGCCACCTCCTCGGGCCGCGCAACGGCAATGGCGACGATGGCGTCCGCAAGTACGGCCACATCGTGGTGGACGAAGTGCAGGACCTCTCCCCCATGCAGCTGCGCATGCTGACCCGACGCTCGCTGTCGGGGTCGATGACCGTGGTCGGCGATATCGCCCAGGCCACTGCACCATGGGCCCCGCGTTCTTGGGCCGACCTCACCGATCACCTTCCCCGCCGGCGGCCGGCCCGGAGCGTCGAGCTGACGGTGAGCTACCGGACTCCGGCCGAGGTGTTGGCCGTGGCCAGTCGGGTGTTGGCGGTGGCCGCTCCCGAACTGACCCCGCCGCGACCGGTGCGGCGCACCGGCGAGGAGCCGAGGATGATCGCGGTGCGGGACGCCCACGGGTCGCGACAGGGCGCCACCCCCGCGGACCTGGCGCGGACGGTGGCCGAGGTGGCCGGCGAGGAAGTGGCTGCCGTGCAACCGGGCCGGGTGGCCATCCTGGCTCCTGAAGCCCTGCTGCCGCTGCTGTCGGAGGCACTGGCGGCGGCCGGCCAGCCGGTGGTGGACGCCCGCGACATGCGCAAGGGAGGCCTGTCCGAGCCGTTGGTCCTGCTGGCCGCCGATGCCGCCAACGGGCTCGAGTTCGACTCGGTGGTGGTGGTGGAGCCCGGGGTGATCGCCGGGGAGACGGCCCGCGGCCTGCGTACCCTCTATGTGGCCCTGACCAGGCCCACCCAGCGGCTCAGCGTGGTCCACCTGACACCGGCACCGGCGGCGTTGACGGGCGTCTGATCCGGCCCATCCGTGCCTGTCCGGTGCCTGGTCGGCCACCCTGGCGTGCCGGCGCGATGAGTTGGCCCTGGGCGCTCCCGATCGACTAAAAATACGGCGTGACTCAGGCCCTCGCCGTCGAACCGACGGTCAATCCCCGCCAGCGCCACCGCCCCGACCGGCCCTCCATGCTGGCGGTGGGGGTGATCATCTGGCTGGGCTCCGAGGTGATGTTCTTCAGCTCGCTGTTCGCCTCGTTCTTCACCATCCGGGCCCACGCCTCGGTGTGGCCGCCGGCCGGCGCCAAGCTCGACACCCTCCAGGCCGGCGTCTTCACCCTCATCCTGCTGTCTTCGAGCTTCACCATGCAGAAGGCCGTCTGGGACCAGGAGCGGGGCGACCGGCGCAGCGCCAAGACGTGGGTGGTGGTCACCATCATCCTGGGGGCGATGTTCGTGGGCAACCAGTTCTACGAGTGGATCACCCTGTCACACGACTTCGCCACCAACCCCACCCACACCGCCTTCGGATCACTCTTCTACATCATGACCGGGCTCCACGGTCTGCACGTCTTCCTCGGCCTCGTGGCCATGGGCTTCCTGCTCGGTCGGCTGAAGGGCCCGAAGGGTGATCCCGGCGAGACCCCGGTGTTCCAGGGTGTGAGCTACTACTGGCACTTCGTCGACATCGTCTGGGTCGGCCTCTACAGCTGCCTCTTCCTCCTCAAGTAGGTGCGACACCGGATGCGCAGACTGTTCCGTGCCCGCTATGCGGCTCCGGCGGCCCTGGTCGGGTGCGTCGGCCTCGTCGGACTGCTCGCCTTCTCGCCCAACGCCGCCCCCGCCGGCGTGGCCGTGACGACCACCCTTCCCGCGCTGACCACGACGGCCACCACGGCCACCCCGGCCGGCCAACCGACCCAGAGCGTGTCGGGCGCGCTCAACTACGCGGCGCCGTCCAACCAGACCGGACTGTTCTACGCCCAGCTGCCCCAGGCCTTCATCGCCCCCGGTGAGGCGCTGTTCGCCGCCAACTGCGCCAGCTGCCACGGCCCTGCCGCCCTCGGGACCAACCTGGGGCCCAACCTCCAGGGCCTGGGGGCCGGGACGGTCGACTTCTGGGTCTCCACCGGTCGGATGCCCCTGGCCAACTCGAGCGTCCAGGCCACCCGCAAGCCGCCGCGGTTCAACCGCCTGCAGACCCTCGAGATCGCCGCCTGGGTGCAGTCCCTGACCCCCGGCCAGGGGACCCAGGTGCCCATCGTCAACACCAACAATGCCGACCTCGAGGCGGGAAACACGCTGTTCACGCTCAACTGCGCGGCCTGCCACACCATCACGGGCGCCGGTGACGCCCTGGCCGGCGGGGCCTACGCCCCCACGCTGCACCTGGCCACGCTGCCCCAGATCGTCGAGGCCATCAGGTCGGGGCCCGGCAACATGCCCCGCTTCAGCGAAGGCAACATCACCAACACCGAAGCCCGCGACATCGCCGCCTACGTGAGCGGGGTCATCCAGCACCCGGTCAACCGGGGCGGCTTCGGCCTGGGCGGGATCGGACCGGTGGGGGAGGGCTTCGTCGGCCTCCTCATCGGTGTGGGCGCGTTGATGCTCGTCTGCTTCTGGATCGGAGACCGCACGTGAGCGACGACGCACCCCGTCTGGAGGGACCGCTGCCGCCGGCGGCCCTCGACGACCCCCATCTGCAGCCCTACGCCAAGCACCCCGAGCGGGCCCAGGCCGTGGCGGCCGTGGCCATGGTGGTGGGGTTCGTCGGATTCATCGGGTTCGGCGTGGCCTACTGGGTGGGTGACAACCCCCAGTGGGAGGCCGTCACGCTGGGGGGAGGCCTCCTGGCCCTGGGGTTCGGGGTCACCGCCTGGGGCAAGTACCTGATGCCCCAGGGCCCGTTCGAGGAGGAGCGGCACGAGTTCCACTCCACCGAGGCCGAGCGCGAGGCCATGACCGCGGCCGTGACCGAACGGGGTGGCATGGTGCTCAAGCGGCGCCGGCTGCTGGGCGGGCTCTTCGCCCTCGGGTCGACGGCCATGGGGATCGTGCTGTTGTTCCCGTTGATCCGGTCCCTCGGCCCCAAGCCGGGCACCACGTTGTTCGAGACCAACTGGAGGAAGAACTCGCAACTGGTCACCCTGGACGGACGGCCGGTCCGCGTTGACGATCTCGCTGTCGGCGGCGTGCTGACCGTGTTCCCCAAGGGACACACCGGCTCGTCGCAGGACCAGGTCATCCTCATCCGGCTGGCCCAGCTGGGCCCCCTCGATCCTCCGCTGGTCATCCACCCCCCCGGACGCACGGACTGGGGGGTGCAGGGCTACGTGGCGTACTCGAAGATGTGCACCCACCTGGGGTGCCCGGTCGGCCTCTACCAGGAGCAGACCCAGCAGCTCGTGTGCCCGTGCCACCAGTCGATCTTCAATGTGCAGTCGGGTTGTATCCCCGAGTTCGGGCCGGCCCCCCGTCCGCTGCCCCAGTTGCCGTTGACCGCCGACTCGGCCGGTAATCTACGGTCGCAGAACGGCTTCAACCAGGCCGTGGGCCCCGGATTCTGGGAGCGACCATGATCGACGAGACAATCGACCGATCGCTGCGCTGGCTCGACGACCGACTGGGCATCGCCAAGGGCGGACGGACCTTCCTCGACAAGATCTTCCCCGACCACTGGTCGTTCATGCTGGGCGAGATCGCCCTCTACTCCTTTGTGGTCCTGTTGGCCACCGGCGTGTTCCTCTCGCTGTACTACATCCCCTCCGCCCACGAGGTCGTCTACCACGGGTCCTACGTCCCGCTGCGGGGGCAGAGGGTGTCCGAGGCCTACAGCTCGTCGGTCAGTCTGTCCTTCGACGTCAAGTCGGGCCTGCTCATGCGGCAGGCCCACCACTGGGCCGCCGACATCTTCCTCGGCTCGATCGCCGTGCACATGGCCCGGGTGTTCTTCACCGGCGCCTTCCGCAAGCCCCGCGAGTTCAACTGGATCGTCGGTGTGAGCATGCTCATCCTGGGCATCGTCAACGGATTCCTCGGCTACTCGCTCCCCGATGACCTGGTATCCGGGACCGGCATCCGGATCGCGTACTCGATCATCGAGTCGATCCCCCTGGTCGGGAGCTACCTGGGCACCTTCCTGTTCGGCGGCAACTATCCGGGCAACGGGATCATCATCCCGAGGTTCTACGTCCTCCACGTGCTG
>DASZGT010000113.1:0-4905 GCA_035938575.1 Acidimicrobiales bacterium | reverse complement strand
GGACAATGGCCCGAGGCGGGCCCGTAGGCGTTCCGTGACTCGCACGGGCGTCGACGGTCGGCCTCCGGCCGTCATCCAACAGACGAGAGTGAGCCTCATACCCCATGACAACCATTGCCGATCCATCGGGTCGCGTCCTCGAACACGATGCCCTGCTGGGTGAGAGCGGGGAGCACCGGACGTTTGCCTCCCTCGGCGTCGACCCGGCCCTGGTCAAGGCGCTTGACGCCCAGGGAATCACCACGGCGTTCGCCATCCAGGCCATGACCGTCGCCGATGCGCTGGCCGGACGCGACGTGTGCGGGAAGGCCAAGACGGGCTCGGGGAAGACCCTGGCCTTCGGCATCCCGCTGCTCCAGCGCACCATGTCCGCCCCGTCCACGCGGCCCGGGCGGCCCCGGGCCCTGGTGCTGGTGCCCACCCGCGAGCTGGCCGTGCAGGTCAGCGAGGTGCTGGAGCCGTTGGCCGCCGAGGCCGGGCTCCGCATCGCCGCCGTCTACGGGGGGGCCGATATCGAGCGCCAGGTGAAAAAGCTCCGCCGGGGGGTGGACGTGATCATCGCCACACCTGGTCGGCTCATCGATCTCGGGGACCGGGGTGAGCTGTCGGTCGCCGACATCGAGACCCTGGTCCTCGACGAGGCCGACCGGATGGCCGACATGGGTTTCATGCCCCAGGTCGAGTGGGTCCTCCGGCGCCTCGAGCGCGACCACCAGACCCTCCTGTTCTCCGCCACGCTCGACGGGGCGGTGGACCGCCTCGTGAGCCGCTACCTGACCGATCCCGTGCTCCACGAGGTGGCCTCGCCCAACACCACCGTGGACGCCATGGAGCACCGGTTCCTCGAGGTCCATCAGATGGACCGGGTCAAGGTCTGTGCCGCCATCTGCCGCAACTCCGACAAGACCCTGGTGTTCGTGCGCACCAAGCGCGGTGCCGACCGGCTGGTCGAGCAGCTGCGCAAGGAAGGGGTCAAGGCCGACGCCATCCACGGCGACCTCCGCCAGGCCAACCGGGAGCGGACGCTCAAGGACTTCAGTGACGGCAAGCTGCCGGCCCTGGTGGCCACCGACGTCGCCGCCCGCGGGCTGGACATCGACATGGTGGACGTGGTCGTCCACTTCGATCCGCCGGAGGACCACAAGGCCTACTTGCACCGCTCCGGACGGACTGCCCGCGCCGGCGAGGCCGGGTTGGTCGTCACCCTGGTCCAATGGAACCAGATCCTCGAGATCGAGCGCATCCAGACCCGGATCGGGCTGAGATCACCCATTGTGGAGATCTTCTCCAACGATCCGAGGCTGGCCAATCTGGGTGAGTGGCAGCCCACCAAGGACTGAGCCGCCGCCCGAAGTCGTCCCCGGGCTCCTCCGATGCCGGTGCCCGCAACACCCGAAGGCTGATTGTGAAGGAGCCCCTGTGCCAGACAGCCATTTCCAGACGCCGATGATTGTCGACGCCGGCACCGAGGGAGTCGAGCGGATCCTGGTGGTCACCGCCCATCCGGACGACGTGGACTTCGGCGTCTCCGGATCGGTGGCGGCGTGGACCGACGCCGGCGTCGACGTGGCCTACTGCATCGCCACCGACGGTGATGCCGGAGGCTCCGACCGCTCGGTGTCCCGGGCCGACATGGCCGCCCTGCGCCGCGAGGAGCAGACCGAGGCGGCCAAGGTCGTCGGGGTGCACGACGTGACGTTCCTCGGGTTCCCCGACGGCCGCCTCCAACCCGACCTGGCCTTGCGCCGCGCCGTCAGCGCCGTCATCCGACGGTTCCGACCCGACCGGGTGGTGACACAATCGCCCGAGCGGAACTGGTCGCGCATCTACGCCAGCCACCCCGACCATCTGGCCGCGGGCGAGGCCGCCGTCTGTGCCGTCTATCCGGACGCACGGAATCCGTTTGCCTTCCCCGATCTGCTCGACGAAGGCCTCGAGCCCCACACGGTGCCCGAGCTGTGGGTGATGGCCACCGACCGTGCCGACCGGGCTGTCGACGTCACCGACTGCTTCGATCGCAAGCTGGCCGCACTCCGGTCCCACCGGAGCCAGGTGGGCGACGGCAACCATCTGGAGGAGCTGCTCCGAACCTGGATGTCGGGCACCGCCCTGGCCGCGGGCATGCCCGAGGGGAAGCTGGCCGAGGCATTCCACGTCGTCAATACCACCTGACGGGCACGGCCACCCGAGGGCACCGCCCTCGGTGCGGCCCGGTCGGCTCCGGCGCTCAGCCGGCCATCTGGCGCAGCATGTACGCCAAGATCCCCCCGTGCCGGTAGTACTCGGCCTCCATCGGGGTGTCGATCCGCAGGCGGACCTCGAACTCCACCACCCGCTCGCCGTCCACAGCCCGCACGGCCACGGTCTTGGGTGTGATGCCCTCGTTGAGGGACTCCAGCCCGGTGATGGAGATGACCTCACGCCCGGTGAGCCCCAGTGACGAGGCGTGCTGTCCGTCGGCGTACTGCAGCGGAAGCACCCCCATCCCGATGAGGTTGGAGCGGTGGATGCGCTCGTAGCTCTCGGCGATGACCGCACGGATCCCGAGCAGGGCGGTGCCCTTGGCGGCCCAGTCGCGTGAGGACCCCGACCCGTACTCCTTGCCCGCCAGCACCACCAGGGGGACGCCCTCTTCGGCGTAGCGCTGGGCGGCGTCGTAGATCGTCGTCTCCTCGCCATCAGGAAGATGGAGGGTGAACCCGCCCTCGGTGCCCGGCGCCAGTTGGTTCCGCAGCCTCACGTTGGCGAACGTGCCCCGCACCATCACCTCGTGGTTGCCCCGGCGCGTCCCGTAGGAGTTGAAGTCGGCGCGGGCGACACCGTGCTCGGCCAGGTAGTGGCCGGCCGGTGTGGTCGGGCTGATGCTGCCCGCCGGTGAGATGTGATCGGTGGTCACGCTGTCGCCCAGTTGGGCCAGGACGCGGGCCCCGACCACCTCGGACACCGGAGCCGGCGTCATGGAGAGGTCCTCGAGGAACGGAGGCCGCAGGACATAGGTCGAGGCCTGGTCCCAGTTGAAGGTGTCACCGGTAGCCGTCTCTACCGACTGCCAGCGCTGGTCGCCGTCGAAGACGGCCCCGTAGCGTTGACGGAACATGTCGGAGGTGAGCGAGGAGCGGATGGCCTCGGTGATCTCCTCCGCCGTCGGCCACAGGTCGGCCAGGTATACCGGCCCGCCGTCGGTTCCCTTCCCCACGGGGTCGGTCGTGAGGTCGATGTCCACGGTGCCCGCCAGGGCGTAGGCCACGACCAGGGGCGGCGACGCCAGGTAGTTCATCCTGACCTCCGGATGGATCCGGCCCTCGAAGTTCCGGTTCCCCGACAGCACGGCGGCCACCGAGAGGTCGTGCTCGTGCACCGCCTCGGAGATCCCGGCCAGCAGCGGACCCGAGTTCCCGATGCAGGTGGTGCACCCGAATCCGACCAGATCGAAGCCGATCTCCGCCAGCGGCCCGGTGAGACCGGCGCGGTCGAGGTAGTCCATGACGACCCGGGAGCCGGGTGCCAGCGAGGTCTTCACCCACGGCTTGGGCCGCAGGCCCCGGGCTACGGCGCGTTGGGCGATGAGCCCCGCCGCCACCATCACCTGCGGGTTGGAGGTGTTGGTGCAGCTGGTGATGGCGGCGATGACCACCGCCCCATCGCCGACGGACGCCGTGGTCCCGTCGGCCAGCGATGCCGTGCCGGCTCGCTGCTCGCGTCCGAGGGCGGTCCGGTAGGCGGCCCCCGCGCCGGCCAGCGCCACCAGGTCCTGGGGTCGGGACGGCCCGGCGATGCTCGGGACGACGGTGGAGAGATCGAGCTCGATGGTCTCCGAGTAGACCGGCTCGACGCCCCCGGCCTCATGGAACATGCCCTGCTCCCTGGCGTACGCCTCCACCAGGTCCACGTGGCGGTCGTCGCGCCCGGTGAAGCGCAGGTAGTCGAGGGTGATCTCGTCGATGGGGAAGATGGCGCAGGTGGCACCGTACTCGGGCGACATGTTTCCGATGGTGGCCCGGTTGGCCAGGGGCACGGCGGCGACGCCGGGGCCGTAGAACTCGACGAACTTCCCCACCACCCCGTGCTGACGCAGGAGGTGGGTGATGGTGAGCACCAGGTCGGTGGCGGTGGTCCCCGCCGGCTGCTCGCCGGTGAGCCGGAAGCCCACGACCGGGGGCAACAGCATGGACAGCGGCTGGCCCAGCATGGCGGCCTCGGCCTCGATCCCCCCGACCCCCCAGCCGAGGACTCCAAGCCCGTTGACCATGGTCGTGTGGGAGTCCGTGCCGACCAGGGTGTCGCAGTACGCCCTGCCGTCGTCGGTGGCGAAGACCACCCGCGACAGGTACTCGAGGTTGACCTGGTGGCAGATGCCGGTTCCGGGGGGAACGACCCGGAATCCGTCGAAGGCCTGCTGGGCCCAGCGCAGGAGTTGGTAGCGCTCGATGTTGCGCTGGTACTCGATGTCGACGTTCTGGTCGTAGGCGTCGGGCCGACCCGAGGATTCGGCGATCACCGAATGGTCGATCACCAGTTCGACCGGCACCAGCGGGTTGACCTTGCTCGGATCCCCGCCCAGGGCCCCGAGCGCGTCCCGCATGGCGGCCAGGTCGACCACTCCGGGCACGCCGGTGAAGTCCTGCATCAGGACCCGCTCGGGCGTGAGGGCGATCTCCGACGCGTCGTGTCCCCCCAGTCCGTGGCGCTCGGGGTGGTTGCCCCAACCGGCCACGGCCTCGACGTCGGCGGCCTGGACGGACACCCCGTCCTCGTGACGGAGGAGGTTCTCGAGCACCACCTTGATCGAATAGGGGAGCCGGGCCACGTCGTAGCGGTCGGCCAGGGCGCTGATCCGGTGGATCTCGTAGGTGGCATCGCCGACGGCCAGGCTGCCGCGCGCACCGAAGGAGTCAAGGCCGGCCG
>DASZGT010000112.1:0-2778 GCA_035938575.1 Acidimicrobiales bacterium | reverse complement strand
ATCCCGATCACGGCGGTGAGGATCACCCCGCCCACGGGCACGCGCTTGGAACTGAGCCTCGACCAGTGCCTGTGGCCGGGCACGGCGCCGTCGCGACTGAAGGCGAACAGCATGCGGGAGCAGCTGGTCATGCAGGCCATCGTGCAGAAGAACTGACCCAGGGTGGAGATCAGCAGGACGGTGGCCCCCCACCGCGACGTGAGCGCCTGGGCGAAGATGGTGGCCACCCCACCACCGGCGGCGGTTACCTTGCCCGCATCCTGGACGGCGAAGAGGAAGGCCAGCAGCAGGATCCACCCGCCGATGGCGGAGTAGAAGATCGACCGCCACATGCCCTTGGCCGCGCCGTCGGCGGCGCTCCTGGTCTCCTCCGAGAGGTGGGCCGAGGCGTCGTACCCGGTGATCGTGTACTGGGTCAGCAGGGCGCCGATGGGCAGGACCACGATGAGGAACCCGAGCCCGTGGGTCTTCCCGCCGAAGAAGCCGGTGTTGTTCACCGTCGAGGTGAACACCGACGAGGCGCTGGCGTGGTGGTGCGGGACGAAGACGAGGATCAAGACGATGATGGCCGCACCGAACACGTGCCACCACACCGAGACGTTGTTGACCATGGCCAGCAGTTGGCTCGAGAAGATGTTGACCACCGCGGCGATCGCCAGGATGCCGATGAAGAACAGGAAGATCGTGTTCAGGCTGCCCGAGTGCCAGCTGGTCGAGAAGAAGCCCAGCGTGAGGTCCAGGAAGGTGGCACAGCCGTAGGCCACCGAGGCCACGATGGCCAGCAGGCCGATGAGGTTGAGCCAGCCCGTGTAGTACCCGGCCTTGGCCCCGCCCAGCTTCGACGCCCACCAGTAGATGCCACCCGAGGTCGGGTAGGCGGACACCAGTTCGGCCAGGCACAGCCCGATGCACAGGATCAGGGCGGCCAGGATGGGCCAGCCCCAGGCGATGGCGGCGGGACCGCCGCCGTTCCACCCGCTCGAGAACGTCGTGAAGCAACCGGCCAAGATCGAGATGATCGAGAAGGAGATGGCGAAGTTGGAGAAGCCGGACCACGACCGGTGCAGCTCCTGTTTGTACCCCAGTTCCGCCAGGAGCTCCTCGTCCGTGCGAACACCGAGGTGTTCGGGCTCGATTACGATGGGTTCGATTCCCTCGGGCACTGGTCTCCCCCAATTCTCGTCGTTGCACGCAGGCTCCGACACTGAAATCGCAGTCTCGGACTCCGCGCGATTAGAGGGAACGTAACACCCGGCATGGGGTCTGTCGAGGATTGTCGTATCGCAGGAGCAGGGGACCGGCTCGGAGCCGGCGACGCCCCGAACAGGGGATCTGCGGGCGCTCGGGCGACGGCCCGCCCGGCGAGGGCCCGTCGAGGTCGTCGACGGGTGCGGCACAGCCGGTAACGTCGGTCCTCGCCGCCACCTGACCGGCGAGTGGCAAGAGGGAGATATGGCACTGGACATCGGGCGTCGCCAGCTGGAGCGGGAGGTTCGGGCCGCCCGGGACGTCGGGCGGGCCACGCCCAGCGTCACCATCGTCGGCGGCGGCCTGTCCGGCCTGGCCATGGGCATGCAGCTGGTCAGGTCGGGCGTCGAGGACTTCACCATCCTCGAGCGCTCCGACGGGGTCGGCGGCACCTGGAGGGACAACACCTACCCGGGCAGCGGGTGCGACGTCCCCTCCCACCTCTACTCCTTTTCCTTCTTCCCCAAATCGAATTGGACCCGCCGGTTCGCCGAGCAGCCGGAGATCCTGTCGTACGCCCAACAGTGTGTGGAGCGGTTCGGGCTCGGTCCCCACCTCCGCCTGGGCACGACGGTCCGCAGCGCCGCCTTTGACCCCGACACCGGGCGGTGGCGCCTGTTCCTGACGTCGTCCGCCGGTGACGAGACCCTCGAGGCCGACACTGTGGTCTTCGCCTGCGGCCAGCTCAACCGCCCCCACGTCCCGGCCCTCGAGGGGATCGAATCGTTCGCCGGTCCCTCCTGGCACTCGGCTCGGTGGGACCACGACTGTGACCTGTCCGGCCGGAGGGTGGCGGTGGTCGGAAGCGGGGCCAGCGCCATCCAGTTCGTCCCGCCCGTGGCCGCCCAGGCGGCCGAGCTCACCATCTTCCAGCGCAGCCCGAATTACGTTGGCCCCAAGAAGGACCGGGCCTACAGCGCGTGGGGGCGCCGCCTGTTCGACGGCCTCTCACCAGTCGAGCGGGCGTACCGGTGGTGGATCTACCTCAGCCTCGAAGTCCGGTGGTTCTGGTTCCGCAGGGACAGCTGGGCCGGCACGAAGCTCACGGAGCTGTTCCGATCGGGCATCCGCCAGGATGTGGTCTCCGACCGCCTGCCCGAGGCGTCGGTGGTCCCCGACTATCCCATCGGATGCAAGCGGATCCTCATCTCCAATGATTGGTACCCGGCCCTCATGAGGCCCAACGTCTCCGTGGTCGATGAGGCCATCGACCACATCGAGGCCGACGCCGTGGTGACGGTGGACGGTCGGCGCCACCTCGCCGACGTCCTCATCTTCGGCACGGGCTTCTCCACCACCGACTTCCTCTCGCACATCCCGGTCACCGGTGCGGACGGGACGTCCCTGGCCGAGGCCTGGAGGGCCGGGGCCCGCGCCTATCTGGGCGTGGCGGTGCCCGGCTTCCCCAACTGTTACCTCCTCTATGGCCCCAACACCAACCTCGGGCACAATTCGATCCTCTTCATGGTGGAGCGCCAGATGAACCTCATCCTGCAGGCCATGGCCGTCCAGACCAGGGCCACGACCGAC
>DASZGT010000111.1:0-3514 GCA_035938575.1 Acidimicrobiales bacterium | reverse complement strand
CGCCACCTCGATGAGCCCGGCGGCGTGGGCGGCTGTCCAACCGATCATCCCGTTGGAGCGTCGCTCGTCCTCCGGGATCTCCGGGACGTGGTGATCGGCGAGGATCTTGAGGGCGAACTCCCGGTGCTGGGCGGGGATCAGGCCGCGGATCTGGGCCTCGAGCTTGTCGGGGTCCATCTCGTCCATACCCTCGTATTTGGCCGGGATGACGATGTCTACCCCGTACGGCCGGTCACCGACATGCTCATCGATCCAGGTGAGTTCGACCTCCAGCTGTTCGGGGTCGAACCCGATGGCGCCGAGTACGCCGATGCCTCCGGCGTTGGTCACGGCGGCCACCACGTCGCGGCAGTGGGTGAAGGCGAAGATGGGGAATTCGATGCCCAGCTTCCGGCGGATTTCGGTGTTCATGGTCTCGCTCCTGACTTGCTCTCTTCGATTGCTGCGGAATTGGTCGAGCCGTTGGATGTGGTGGGCGGCACGAAGTCGTGGGGAAGCCCGAGCAGCGCGCTCAGACCCCGTACGGCCAAGCCGTCGGGCACGGTTGCGGGCTCGAGGCGTCGCTGCATGGCCAGTCCGATGAGGAGCCCCTTGACCAGCACCGCCAGTTCCTCCGATTGGGCGGCCGGCTGCGCATCGAAAGCCCTGGCCCAACCGTCCAGGAGCCGCGCGCTGAACCGGCGGGCCTCAGCGTTGCGCACCTGGACGACATCGGCCACCTCAGGGTCGCGGGCGGCACGCAGCCAGAGCTCGTGCTCGAGCAGAGACCAGCCCGACTCGTCGCCGGCCGAGACGTTGTCCCACACCGCGTTGAGCTGTCCCTCGGGTGACTCGGTGACCGCCACCTCGGCCAGCAACACGGTGAGGATCGAGTCCTTCCACGAGTCGAGCAGGGCCAGGAGGAGTCCTTGCTTGCTCCCGAAGTGGGAGTAGACGGCCCCCGAGGTGCGGCCAGCCGCCTCGGCCACGGCGTCGACCGATACGGCGTCGATTCCCTGGTCGGCGAAGAGACCGGCGGCGGCGGACAGTAGCCGCGCCCGGGTCTCGGCCTTGCGTTCCTGTTGCGTCTGGGACATGTTCCCCGTGGCCTTTTGTGGAGCAGAGCAGCAGGCTGACTGTACATATATTGGAATCGTTATGCAACATCGGGGTGGCCCGTTCCACTGGCACCCGGCCGCCCTTCCTTCGAGGCTGCTTGATCAAGGGTCGAGGCATAGAGTGGGGCTCCCACCTCGGTACGCAAGGGAGCACCATGCCATCCATGACCACGGTTGTCCGCGACAAGCTCTACATCGGAGGAGCCTGGGTGCCCTCCACCGGTACAGGTTCGATCGAGGTGATCGACTCGACCAACGAAGAGGTGATCGGAACGGTTCCGGAGGGAACGACCGAGGACATCGACCGCGCCGTGGCCGCCGCCCGGGGTGCGTTTCCGGCCTGGTCGGCCACGCCCGTCGAAGAGCGGGCCGCCATGTTGACGGCCATCAGTGAGGCCCTCGGGGCAAGGATGGAGTCACTGGGGGAGCTGATCACCCACGAGGTGGGGATGCCGCTGACGCTGTCCAAGCTGGTACAGGTGGGCCTGCCCATGGCGTCGTTCGGGTCCATGGCCCAGGTCACCGCCGACTTCACGTGGGAGCAGACGGTGGGCAACTCGCTCATCGTGCGGGAGCCCATCGGCGTGGTCGGCGCCATCACCCCCTGGAACTACCCGTTGCACCAGATCGCGGCCAAGGTGGCCCCGGCCCTGGCGGCGGGATGCACGGTGGTGCTCAAGCCGAGCGAGGTCGCACCGCTCAATGCGTTCGTCCTGGCCGAGATATTCGAGGAGGTCGGGGTGCCGGCGGGCGTCTTCAACCTGGTGACCGGCTTTGGCCCCGTAGTGGGCGAGGCACTGGCGGCCCACCCGGATGTCGACATGGTGTCGTTCACCGGTTCCACCCGGGCCGGCCGGCGCGTCTCTGAGGTGGCCGCGGCGACGGTCAAGCGGGTGGCCCTGGAACTGGGCGGGAAGTCCGCCAACGTGATCCTCGACGACGCCGATCTGGCCACGGCGGTCCCCGACGGGGTGGGCAAGTGCTACTTCAACTCGGGCCAGACCTGCAGCGCGCTCACCCGCATGCTGGTTCCCCGCCATCGACTCGACGAGGTGGAGGAGTTGGCCCGAACGACCGCCGAGTCGTTCTCCGCCGGTGACCCCTTCGATGGGGAGACCCGGCTGGGGCCGCTGGTCTCCGCGGCGCAGCGGGACCGCGTTCGCAACTACATCGACAAGGGCGTGGGTGAGGGTGCGACCCTCCTGACCGGTGGGCTCGAGGCGCCCGAGGGCGCCGACAGGGGCTTCTTCGTCCGCCCGACCGTGTTCACCTCGGTGACCCGCGACATGACCATCGCCCGGGAGGAGATCTTCGGTCCCGTGTTGGTGATCATCCCCTACGACTCCGAGGACGAGGCCGTGGAGATCGCCAACGACACCGACTACGGACTGGCCGGAGGGGTGTGGTCCGGTGACCCCGAGCGGGCCAAGGCCGTGGCCCGACGACTGCGGACCGGTCAGGTCGAGGTCAACGGGGGAGGCTTCAACCCCATGGCACCGTTCGGCGGCTACAAGCAGTCGGGCAACGGCCGGGAGTTCGGGGCCTTCGGGCTGGAGGAGTACCTCGAGGTGAAGGCCATGCAGCTCTAGGGCTCATCACCGGCCACGGTTTGCACAACGGGTGGCTGAACGGCCACTCGCCGTTTGCATACTCTGTCAAGTCTCTTGCCATCCGCCTCCGGCTCGTATCATCCGTCGATCACCAAAGCGATCGATTTCCCACTGTGGTGGCCGCCGTTGTTGCCTCCCGAGTGGGGGACCAGGGATCGATGGACTACCGTGTCCATCGGGCTATGACCGGAGCAGCGCGTGGTCGGCACAAGGGGAGCCCAAGTGGCAATCGGGGGAGTCGGAGGTCGGGGCAGCCGGGCCATAGGCGCGGGTCTGCCCCCTCAGTGAGGGGTGGCTTTGCTCGGACTGCGTAAGCGCCGACCTCCCTCGGGGGTGGGGACCCAGCTCAGCTACATGCCCGCCCTCGATGGCATCCGCGCCGTCTCCATCCTCGGGATCATGTTCAACCACGGCGGATTCGCGTGGGCCGGCGGGGGGGTCATCTCCGTCAATGTGTTCTTCGTCTTGAGCGGCTTCCTCATCACGCTGCTGCTCATGAATGAGTGGACCCGGTCGGGCACCATCCGGTTGCGCGCCTTCTGGGCCCGCCGGGCCCGCCGTCTGCTGCCCGCCCTCTTCGTGCTGCTGGGGGGCATCGGTCTCTACGCGCTGTACTTCGCCCCCAGCGGGACCCAGTCGTCGCTGCGCGGCGACGGCTTCAGCACGCTGTTCTACTTCAGCAACTGGCACCAGATCCTGACGGGGCAGAGCTACTTCGTGCAGGTCTCCGCGCTGTCCCCGCTCCTCCACACCTGGACCCTGGCCATCGAGGAGCAGTTCTACCTGGTGTGGCCCATCGTCGTCGTC
>DASZGT010000110.1:0-3493 GCA_035938575.1 Acidimicrobiales bacterium | reverse complement strand
CACGCACCTGCTCGACGGCGGGGCCGACCTGCGTGTGGTCCAGGAACTGCTCGGCCACGCCAGCCTGGCCACGACGCAGATCTACACGCACGTGAGCAAGGAGCGCCTGCGCTCGGTCTACGAAGGGACCCACCCGAGGGCCTGAGGCCGGAGAGGGACAGGCGATCGGCTAGGGTGGCTAGGCCCATCAAAAGGTGGGCGGCAGCACCGACCAACACGCACCCGGGCGCAATCCACGGTCGCCTCTCAGCTGAGGGGCGCGGCGCCCGGGGGGAGCACCCGACTGGAGGACCCTTTATGGCCGTCGTTTCCATGCGACAGCTGCTGGAGGCCGGAGTCCACTTCGGCCACCAGACACGCCGGTGGAACCCGAAGATGAAGCGCTTCATTCTGGGCGAGCGCAACGGGATCTACCTGATCGACCTGCGCAAGACCCTGATCGGGGTCGAGTCCTCGTATTCCTACGTACGCGACCTGGTCGCCGGGGGCGGGACCATCCTCTTCGTCGGGACCAAGAAGCAGACCCAGGGCCCGGTGGCGATCTACGCCGATGCCTGCGGGATGCCCTATGTCAACGAGCGCTGGTTGGGTGGGATGCTCACCAATTTCCAGACCGTTTCGACCCGGGTCAAGCGCATGAAGGAATTCGAAGCCATGCAGAACGCCGGTGACTTCGATGCCATGCCCAAGAAGGAGGCACTGCGTCACACCCGTGAGCTCGAGAAGTTGCAGCGCAACCTCGGAGGCATCCGGGGACTCGACCGGCTTCCCGACGCGATCTTCGTGATCGACACCAAAAAGGAGCACATCGCGGTGACCGAGGCCAACAAGCTCGGGCTGCCCGTGGTGGCAGTGGTGGACACCAACTGCGATCCGGACGTGATCACCCATGTCATCCCGGGGAACGACGATGCCATCCGCTCGGGCGCGCTCCTCTGCCGGGTGGTCGCCGATGCCGTGGTCGAGGGTCGGTTCATTGCTCAGCAGCGACCGGCTCCGCCTGCTGCCCCGGCCCCGGCTGTTCCGCCGCCGCCTTCTGCCCCGGCTGTTCCGCCACCACCGCCGCCGCCTGCTGCTGCAGCTGCCCCTGCTGACCCCACTACCTCTGGGACCACCCCCCCGGAGGCAGAGACCGAGCCCGCGCTGGTTGGAACCACGCCCGCACCCGCGGCCCCGCCCGCGGCGACGCCAGCCGATGCAACGGCGTCGGATGCCCCGGCCGCAGCGGAGCCGGCGTCGCCCGTCGACGGCCCCTCGGAGACGCAGGCCGCACCGTCCGAGGAGGCCTAGCCCGTGCCCGCCTTTTCCGCCAAGGACGTCCAGAGGCTCCGTCAGCTCACGGGGGTGGGCATGCTCGACGCCAAGCGAGCCCTCGAAGAGAATGACGGGGACATGGACAAGGCCGTGACCTGGCTTCGAGAGCAGGGTCTGGCCAGTCAGGCCAAGCGGGCCGACCGCGAAGCGTCCGAGGGCGCTGTTGCCATCGGCCGATCCGGCAACGTGGCCTCCATCGTCCAGTTGCGGTCGGAGACCGACTTCGTGGCCAAATCAGCCGAGTTCGTGGAGTTGGTGTCCGCACTGGCCGAACTGGTGGCCGGCAAGGGTGAGGGTGCCCTGGACGAGCGGAGCGCCGAGCTCGATCGGATGAAGGTCACGCTCAAGGAGAACATCTCCGTCGGCAGGGTGGTCCGGATCGAAGCACCCGACGGGGGCGTCGTGGACAGCTACCTGCATGTCCAGGCCGGCCGGGGAGTGAACGCGGTGGTGGTGGCACTCGACGGGGGCACCGAGGAGCTGGCCCACGACATCGCGGCCCATATCGCCTTCGCCAGGCCGACGTACATCTCGCGGGATGAAGTCCCCAAGGCCGAGGTGGCGGCAGAGCGGGAGACGGTCGAGAAGATCGCCCGCAACGAGGGCAAGCCCGAGGCCGCATTGCCGAAGATCGTCGAAGGCAGACTGGGCGGCTGGTACAAAGAGCGGGTGCTGCTCGACCAGCCCTATGTGCGGGACGAGAAGCAGACCATTGCCAAACTCCTCGGGTCGGCCAAGGTGGCGCAGTTCGCCCAGGTCGTCGTGGGCGACTGAGGTAACGGTGGGTGAGCGCCGGCGCATCGTCCTGAAAATGTCGGGGGAGGCCTTGGCCTCCTCGGCTTCGGACGAGACCATCGACGCCACCGTGGTCGAGCGGTTGGCCGCCGAGATCGCCGAGACCCGCGGCGAGTTGGACCTCGAGCTGGCGGTGATGGTCGGCGGGGGCAACATCTGGCGGGGGACCACAGGGGCCGGGGCCGGCATGGACCGGGCCACCTCCGACACCATGGGGATGCTCGGGACGGTGATCAACGCCCTCGCCCTCCAGGATGCGCTCGAGCACCACGGTCAGCCGACCCGGGTGCTCTCCGCCGTGCAGATGGCCGAAGTGGCCGAGCCTTATATCCGACGCCGGGCCATACGACACCTCGAGAAGGGCCGGGTCGTGGTGTTCGCGGCCGGGATGGGGAATCCGTACTTCACCACGGACACGTCGGCGGCCCTCCGTGGCGCCGAGATCGAGGCCGAGCTGTTGTGCAAGGGCACGCACGGAGGGGTCGACGGCGTCTACACGGCCGACCCCCGACTCGACCCGACGGCCACCCGTTACGACGAGGTCTCGTTCATGGAGGTGGTGTCCAAGGACCTCCGGGTCATGGACCTCACGGCCATCACCTTCTGCATGGACAACGGCCTGCCGATCCGTGTATTCGATCTCATGGCGCCGGGCAACCTCCGCAAGGCGCTGGGTGGCGATCCCATCGGCACCCTGGTCCGATGAAGTCCCAGGTGGTATGCGCTCGCAGGTGGTGCCTTACCCCGCTGGCTACGCTGGGTTGCTAATGGATGACGATCTCATAGGACTGGTCGTAAGTGAGGCCCGCGACAACATGGGCAAGGCGGTCGACCACACCCAGTCGGAGTTCGGATCCATCCGGACCGGACGGGCTACACCCGCTCTGGTGGAACACCTGAAGATCGAGTACTACGGGACCGAGACGGAGCTCCGCCAGATGGCCGGCTTCAGCGTTCCCGAGGCGCGGCTCCTGGTCGTGTCCCCGTACGACAAAGGGTCCCTGCCCGCCATCGAGAAGGCCCTGCAGGGATCGGACCTGGGTATCACGCCGTCAAACGACGGCACCGTCATCCGCCTGGCCTTCCCGGTGCCCACCGAGCAGCGACGAAAAGAGCTGGTGAAGGTGGTCAAGCAGAAGGCCGAGGATGGCCGGGTCACCGTCCGGAACATCCGTCGGTCGGCCCGCCAGGACCTCGATGCCCTCCAGAAGGAGGGCGACCTCTCGAGCGATGAGCTCGAGCGGGTGGAGAAGGACCTCGACAAGATCACGCACGACCATGTGGCATCGATCGACAAGCTGCTGGCCCACAAGGAGCAGGAGCTCCTCGAGATCTGACAGATGGTCGGGACCTCCGTGGCCCGGCTGACGAGAGGAAACAACTG
>DASZGT010000109.1:0-5026 GCA_035938575.1 Acidimicrobiales bacterium | reverse complement strand
ACCGCATCGAGTGAGTTCTCGAATCGGGAGCCGAAGCCCAACTCCTCCGCTACCCCGTCGGGATCGAGGGGGAGGGATGATCCGGCCAGGGCGCCGGCGCCCAGAGGGGACACGTCGAGCCGCTTCACCGTTGCCATCAAGCGGTCGAGGTCACGGGAGAGCGCCCATCCGTGAGCCAGCAGGTGATGGGCCAGCAGCACGGGTTGGGCCCGCTGCAGGTGGGTGTAGCCCGGAAGACCGGCGTCCCCGGCCTCTTTGGCTCGGGTCAGCAGGACCTCCTGGAGCGCCAGGATCTCCCTGGCCACAGAGCGCAGCTCGCGTTTGGCGTACAACCTGAGGTCGGTGGCGATCTGGTCATTGCGACTCCGGCCCGTGTGCAACTTGGCGCCCACATCGCCCGCCAGCTCCGTCACCCGCCGCTCGACCGCAGTATGGATGTCCTCGTCGTCCGGAGCGAACGCGAACGTGTCCGAGGTCAGCTCCGCCTCCACCTGGTCGAGGGCGGCCAGCAGCTCCGTCACCTCGGCGTCCCCGAGCAGTCCTCCCCTCCCCAGCCCGCGCACGTGGGCGCGGGACCCCACCAGGTCGTCGAGGGCCAATCGACGGTCGTAGTGGAGGCTGGTCGAGTACCGCATGACCACTTCTGCCGTTCCGCCGCTGAGACGGCCCTGCCACAGCGTCATCGGGGCGGGTCGGTGTCGCGGACCGGGTCTCCACCGCGGCCCTCTTGGACGGCGGACCAGGTGGCGACGCCCAGGCCCCACAAACGCACGAAACCCTCGGCGTCCTGATGGCGGAAGGTGTCCGAGGCGTCGTAGGTGGCCAGTCCATGGTCGTAGAGGCTCACGGGGCTGCGCCGTCCCGCCACCCAGCACCGACCGAGGTCGAGGCGAAGCCTGACCTCGCCCGTCACGTGGCGCTGCGACTCGCGGAAGAAGGCATCGAGCGCCTGCTTGAGGGGCGAGAACCACAGCCCGTCATAGACGAGCTCCGACCAGCGTGGCTCGAGCCGAACCTTCTCGTGATGGAGATCGCGCTCGAGCGTGAGATCCTCAAGATCCGCATGGGCCATGAGCAGGGCCAGGGCCCCCGGGCACTCGTAGGTCTCACGGCTCTTGATGCCCACCCGGCGGTTCTCCACCATGTCGAGCCGGCCGAATCCGTACGAGCCGACCTTGAGGTTGACCTCGGCGATCAGCGGCTCGGGATCGAGGGCCCGTCCGTCGACCGACACCGGGACGCCGGACTCGAAACCGATGACCAGTTCGGCCGGCTCGGTCGCGGTCGGCCGAGTCATCGTGTAGACGTCCTCGGGGGGTTCGTTCCACGGGTCCTCGATGATCCCGCACTCGATCGCCTTTCCCCAGAGGTTCTCATCGATGGAGTACAACTTCTCCTTGGTCACCGACAGCGGAATGTCCCACTTGGCCGCATACTCAATGCAGTCCTCGCGGCTCATCCCCCAGAGGCGAGCCGGTGCGACCAGTTCGAGATCGGGGGCCAGGGCGCGGGTCCCCACTTCGAACCGGACCTGGTCGTTCCCCTTGCCCGTGCACCCGTGGGCCACGGCATGGGCACCGTGCCTGCGGGCCTCCGCCACCAGGTGCTTCACGATGACCGGACGGGACAGGGCCGAGACCAGGGGGTACTTGCCCTCGTATTTGGCGTTCGCCACCAGGGCCGGCATGCAGAAGTCCTCGGCCATCTCGGCCCGGGCGTCGATCACGGTCGCCTCGACCGCCCCGGCGGCCAGGGCCTTGTGGCGGATGGCATCCCAGTCCTCTCCGCCGGACTCTGAGGCTTGGCCCACGTCGACGGCCACGGCGATGACCTCGACCCCACGGTTCTCGATCAACCAACGGACGGCCACTGACGTGTCCAGGCCCCCGCTGTAGGCCAACACCACTCGCTGTGCCATGTTCAACCCCTTTCCGATGATGTGTTCGGCGCAGGTGGCGCTGTCGATGTCCGTCCATCGGATATCCCCTGCATCGCTGCCTTCCCGCTGGACACCTTCTCCCGGGACGCCTTCGGCGCCGGCTTCTGCGGTGCCACCTTTCCCCGGGCAGGTTCCGATCTGTTGGCCCACTTCGGCTCGAGACCGGCGACGGCCGCCAGGCGATCGGCGACGGTTGCGCCTCCGGAGGCCTCCGATGCCACGACCAGCACGGTGTCGTCGCCGGCGACAGTCCCGATGACACCGGGAAAACCGCTGCGATCGAGGGCCGAGCCTACGACATGGGCTGAGCCCGGAGGCGTCCGCAGCACGATCAGATTGGCGGAATAGTCGGCCTCCACCACCCATTCGCCGAGCACCCTCCGCAAGTGGTCCTCGGGGGCGACCTGTTGGGACGGCAACTCGGGCAGCGCGTAGGCCGTCTCGCCGCCGGGCAGGCGGACCTTCAAGGCACCCAGCTCCTCGAGATCACGCGACACGGTGGTCTGGGTGGCGTCGATTCCCTCGCCCGCCAACAACTCGACCAGGTGGGATTGACTTCCCACGGCCCGGGTCTCCAAGAGCTTGGTGATCCGGTGCTGGCGCTGGTGTTTGGTCATCGGGGACGGTCCTCCTCCCCCGCCCGAGGATCGACTCCCATGACCCACGCCAACAGCCCCCGCATGGCGTGCATGCGATTGGCCGCCTGCATCCACACCACGCTCCGAGGGCCGTCCACCACGGCGGCACTGATCTCTTGGCCCCGGTGGGCAGGAAGGCAGTGCAGAACGACCGCGTCCTCTGCCGCCGCGGCAAGGAGCGACTCGTCGACCGAATAGCCGGCGAAGGCCGCCAGCCGGGCCTCGGCCTCCGCCTCTTGGCCCATCGAGATCCACACGTCGGTATAGACGGCATTGGCGCCATCGACGGCCTCGACAGGGTCGATGGTCACGGTGAGGTCACCACCGAAGGAGCGCACCAGCTCGACATCGGCGGCGGAGGGACCGTAGCCGGCCGGGGAGGCCACCCGCGTGGCCATTCCCGCCATCGATGCGGCAACGGCCAACGACCGCCATACGTTGTTGGCGTCCCCGACGTACGCCACGGTGCGATCGCCGAGGCCGGTTCGGCCGAACACCTGCCTCAGGGTCAGCAGGTCGGCCAGGGCCTGGCACGGATGGGCCCTGTCGGACAACAGGTTGATGACCGGGACAGCCACCTCGGCCCCGTCGAGTGCGGCTGCCATGCGAACCAGCGTGCCGTGATCGATGACCCGCGCGCAGAGCACCGAGTGGTAGCAGGCCAAGGTGCGGGCCACGTCTCCGGCGGGCTCCCGGACGTCGATGCCGACCTCGTCGCCCTGGATGTAGACGGGGTGTCCACCCAACGCCACCGCCGCCATCTCCGAGCTGTTGCGCGTGCGGTTTGACGCCTTCTCGAACAGGAGGGCAACGCCCAGACCCTCGAGCACCCGAGGGAGCTGCTTTGGACCCAGCTCGGCCAGGGCGAGCACCGCCTCCAATCCGGTGCTGCCCAACCCGTCGATGTCCAGGACATGCCGGGTGCGAGCATCGGACAGCGCCGAACCAGCCGCGGGGCCGGTCATCGCGGCGGTTCTCCCTGATCCGCGACCTGGCCCCGGGCGGCTCGGGTCCCGCCGGGCCCGTGGCGGGCCAGGAGCGGGCGCAGCGTCCCGAGCGCCTCGTCGATCTCGGCCTCGGTAACCAAGAGCGACGGGGCAAATCGCAACACGTCAGGACGAGGTGCGTTGATGACCAGGCCGGCTTCGAGCGCCTGGCGGCACGCCAGGACGGCAAACTCGTCGGTGAGGACGGCGGCCAACAGGAGACCTTCACCTCGCACCGAGGCGACCCCGGGCATGGTCTCCAGTCCCGCCTGCAACCTGGCCCCAGCGGCACGGGCGCGGGCCGGAACGTCCTCCGACTCCATCACCGCCAAGGTGGCCTGGGCCGCGGACATGGCCAGGGGCTGCCCCCCGAACGTGCTCCCGTGGTCCCCGGGGACAAAGGCCGCCGCCACTTCGGGGCGTGCCCAGCAGGCCCCCACCGGCATCCCGTTGCCCAGCGCCTTGGCCATGGTCACCACGTCGGGCTCAACCCCGAGATGCTGAAACCCGAACCAGCGCCCGGTGCGGCCGAACCCCGTCTGCACCTCGTCCACCATCAACAAGATGTTCCGCTCGGAACAGAGCTGCCGCAGGCCGACCAGATAGTCCGAAGAAGGCACCACCACACCCGCCTCGCCCATGATCGGCTCAACCAGCACCGCCGCGACCCGCGCCGGGTCACACGCCGAGTCCATGGCCTCGAGGTCATCGAAGGGGACGTGGTCGAAGCCTTCAGGGAGAGGCAAAAACGGCTGCTGTTTCTCGATCTGACCTGTGGCGGCCAGCGAGGCAAGGGTCCGTCCGTGGAAGGCGTCCCACGTGCTGACCACGGCGTATCGGCCCGGACCCGCCCACCGGCGGGCCAGTTTGATGGCGCACTCGTTGGCCTCGGCTCCCGAGTTGGCGAAGAACACCTGCCCGCCGGCCCGCTCGACCCCGCCCCCGATGAGACGGTCGAGGGTGGCCGCCACCTCAGGGCCCACCACGTTGCCGAAGAGATTGGAGACGTGGGTGAGGGTGCGGGCCTGGTCGGCGATGGCTGCCGCCACCGCGGGATGGGCATGGCCCAGGGAGGTCACGGCCAGGCCCGACAGGAAGTCGAGGTACTCCTTGCCGGCGGAGTCGTACAGCGTGCTCCCGCGGCCGCGCACGAAGGTGACGGTGGGTTCGGCGTAGGTGTGCATCAGGGCGGATCGGTCGAGAGGAGCGGCCTCGGCGCCGGGGCTTGCCGACGCGGGGGGGCCAGCCGGGGCGACAGGTCCCGCTGCTCCAGCCAAGACCTTGCGTTCGGTCATCACGACATCACCATGGTCCCGACCCCTTCGTCGGTGAAGACCTCGAGCAACAGCGCATGGGGGGTGCGGCCGTCGAGGATGTGGGCACGTCCGACGCCGGATCTGACGGCTCGGGCGCAGGCTTCGACCTTGGGGATCATCCCGCCCGTTGCGGCACCGGTCGCCACC
>DASZGT010000108.1:0-2711 GCA_035938575.1 Acidimicrobiales bacterium | reverse complement strand
CGGGAAGGTCGACTCGGCGAGCATGATGGCGAAGCGGTCGAACAGATCGCGGTACGTGCGCTCGAGGTGACCGGGTCGCCGGCCGGCACCCGCCGCCAGCCGGGCCAGGACGGCCACGGTGGTGCCCTCGAACCGCACGGGGATGCAGTGGAGCCGGACCGGCTCGTCGCCCGGCTCGAGGATGACCTCGCCGCGTGACACCTCGCCGGACCGGACGGTCCGGACGGCGAGAGGCCATTCGGCGCCGGTGACGGTCTGCCCCACGAGGTCGTGCTCGACCACCGTGGCGCTGTTGGACGGGCGCATCTGGCCCAGGATGACCAGCTCGGTTCCGTCGCCGTGCCGCTCGGGGGCATCCGGCGCCATCGGGGCCAGCAGCACCAGGTCCGAGAAGGACAGGTCGGCCAGGATCCCCCACGTCCCGAGCAGGCGTTGCAGGTGGCCCAGCTGCCCGTCGTCGAGGTCAGTGCGCCCGAAGGCCAGTTCGGCCGGGGTGGCCACGATCAGTCCCCGTCGGGCGGAGCCACGGCCGCATCGTAGGGCTCACGTCGGCGAAAGCCCCGCACGTGGGTCACGCCGGCTCCGATCAGCAGGTCCTGTATGGTCCCGACCCGGTCGGCCACGTCGGGGAGCGAGTGGGCATCAGAGGCGGTGGTGAGCGGCACACCGCGTTCCACGAGCCGCTTGAGCAGCGGCGGCGCGGGGTATTCCTCCCCCGCCGGCTTCCTCCACCCCGCCGAGGAGACCTCGGCGGCCATCCCCGACTGCACCGCGGCCTCCGTGATCCGGTCGTAGAACTCGTCGGGGATGGCCGGCACCCGTCCGGCGATCTTCACCAGATCAGGGTGAGCGAAGACATCGCACACCCCCGACGCTCCCAGCTCCTCCATGGCCCGGGTGTACTCGTCCCACACCGCGTCGACGTCCCGGACGTCCCACTCCGCCAGCATCAGCGGCTCGCTCAGGACATCGAATCGCCAGGCACCCAACCAGTGGATCGAACCGAGGAGCACGTCGAAGGGATAGTCGGCGAGGAGAGCCGCCACCTGGTCCATGCGACCCTGGTAGTAGTCGACCTCCAGCCCGAGGACGACGGGGAGCCCGGCCGCCTTGGCCGCCAGCACCACCTCGACGTAGGAGTCGAGGTCGACGCGTGCGTGATGGTCCCAGTACTCCACCATGGCGGGGCGCAGCGCCTCCCCGGCGAGGTCGTCCCAGAAGCCGCCGAGCAGGTCCCTCGCCTGGGTGAAGCGGAACAGGTGCTCGGTGAGGGCGATCTCGGTGACCCCCGCCTCCGCGGCGCGCCGGCAGTAGGAGGCCACCTGTTCGACGCTGGCCTCGGCGTCGCTCTGGGCGTGGGGCCACAGGTGGAGGTGGTAGTCCAGCACGGTCCGCTCCCACCTCCTACCCGGCGCGCCGGATGAGGGTGACCCCGTCACGGATGGTGGTCTGGACGACGACCACGCGCCGGTCGGTGGCCAGGGCGTCGTTGAAGCGGCGGAGGGCCACGGTGTCCTCGCTGGTGTCCCCGACGTCGAGGACCCGACCGCTCCACAGCGTGTTGTCGGCGGCGATGAGGCCCCTCGGCGACAGCTTGGGCAGGACCGCTTCGAAGTAGTCGGGGTAGGTTGCCTTGTCGGCGTCGATGAAGACCAGGTCGAAGGGGCCGTCCAGCGTGGCGATGGTTTCGATGGCCGGCCCGACCACGACCTCGATCTTGTCGGCATGAGGGCTGGCGGCAATGTGGCGGCGGGCGAACTCGGCGTGCACGTTGGAGATCTCACAGGTGATGATCCGTCCGCCCGGGGCCAGGCCCGGTGCCATGGCCAACGCCGAGTAGCCGCCGAAGGTCCCGATCTCGAGGACGGTCCGGGCCCCGAGGGCGAAGGTCAGCATCTCCAGATAGCGGCCCTCGAGCAGCCCGACCATCATGCCGGGGTACTCGAGCGTGGCTCGGAGGTCGTCGGCCAGCTTGTCGAGGTAGGCGGGGGCAGCGGAGGTGTGCTCCTCGGCGTAGGCCTCGAGCGCAGGATCAACGATGTCCGTCATGTGTGCATGGTAAGGCAGGAGGAGGAGGTCGGCGGCGGGCCCGGTGCCCTATGGGGGACGGTGCCGCCTAGTCCCAGATCTGTTCGCCGAGTCTGACCAGCCCGGCCAGATCGTAGATGTCGGTGTCGAAGAACGGCACGGTGGCGAGGACGTCGGGGACCACCGAGAGCATTGAGCGCTCCTCCATCTCCCGGAGAGCTACCACCTGGAAGTTCAGGTAGCTGTCGGCGACCTCGGACAGAACCCTGGCCACCTGGTCAGGATCGCCGATGGCCGGATCGACCTGGGTCAGGCACGGAGCCAGCCTCGGTGCCAACTCCCCTGCCATCTCCTTCATGGATTCGGCGACCTTGGCCCCCTGGGGCTCCCGCAGGTAGTCCGGCAGGACCTTGTTGAGGACGATGGCGCCGAGGTGGAGACGGCGGGAGGTGAGCTGCTCGGCGAAGAACTCGGCTTCCCGTAGCGGCACCGCTTCGAGGGTGGACACGACGACGAACGTGGTGCGTCGGTCGGACAACAGTCGGCCGACCGACTGGGACCGTTCGACGAACCCGTCGTACATCGACTGGAAGAGGATGAAGAATTCGGAGATGTCGGCCAGGAACTCGGTGCCGAGAATCCGGTCGGCGATCTGGTAGAAGGGTTTGGTGGCCACGTTGACC
>DASZGT010000107.1:0-43375 GCA_035938575.1 Acidimicrobiales bacterium | reverse complement strand
GGAGCTCGACCATGGCGAAACGGTGCCGGATCTCGACCCGTTCGACCTGCTGGTCGTGATGGGTGGTCCCATGGACGTCTGGGAGGAGGACCGTTACCCGTGGCTGGTGGAGGAGAAGTCGGTGATCCGCCAATGGGTGCGCGAACTCGATCGGCCCTTCCTCGGAGTATGTCTCGGCCACCAGTTGCTCGCCGATGCCCTGGGGGGAGAGGTGGCGCCCATGGAGGAGCCGGAGATCGGCCTTTGCCAGATCGACCTCCGGACCGAGGCAGGCGACGACTTCCTGCTCGCGGAACTGGGCTCGCCGGTCCTCGGGCTGCAGTGGCACAGTTCCGAGGTCAGGCGTCTTCCAGCCGATGCCACGCTGCTCGCCTCGAGTGCCGCCTGTCCCATCCAGGCATTTCGGACCGGCCGGGCTGCGTGGGGACTGCAGTTGCATATCGAGGTCGGTCCGTTGACGGTAGCGGAATGGTCGTCAGTTCCCGCCTATCGCCGCTCTCTGGAATTGTCCGGATCCTCGAGCGTCGGCTCGCTGGCCTCAGCGGTGGCCAAGGAGCTTGGGAACTTGATGGACGTGAGTGCGATGATCAGCGGGCGGCTGGCCACCCTGGTCGAACAGGACCGACTCGGTATCCGGTTCGGGTCGTGATCGCCGACAACTTCCGTGCCGAAGCTGCGACCGGTACCATTCGCAGTTGGACCGGCTGTTTCCGGATCGGCCTGCGTCTCGTCGATCGGTAGTGCCGGAACACGGTGGTGACTGGGCCACTGCACCTTGTCCGAATGGGCCATTGGAGTGTGCGATGAGTGATTATCCCGGGGTGATCGTGCCGGTTGACCACATAGAACCCGTGCCGCGGCGCATCCGTGCCGTGCTGTCGGGTGCGGTGGTGCTGGATACCACTCAGGCCGTCTATGTCTGGGAGTCGCCCAACTATCCCCGGTACTACGTGCCCATCGCCGACGTGGCCAAGGATGTGCTGGTCGACGAGGAACAGAGCCAGCACCGGCACCGCGGAACTTCACGTCAGTACGGTCTACATGTCGGGGCCGTGGAGCGTCCGGCTTCCGCGCACGTGTATACCGACGACGCTCTCGAGGGACTCGCAGGTATGGTCCGCTTCGATTGGGATGCCATGGACGCCTGGTTCGAGGAGGATGAAGAGGTCTTCGTCCACCCCCGAAATCCCTACGCCCGGGTCGATGCGCTGCGGTCGACGCGCACGGTGCGGATTGAGCTCAAGGGACTGGTGGTGGCGGAGTCATCGTCGCCGGTGATGGTGTTTGAAACTGGTCTGCCCACCCGCTACTACCTCAACCGCACCGAACTGGACTTCGAGCATCTGATCCCCTCAGAGACGGTGACGTCGTGTCCTTACAAGGGGACTACCAGCGGCTATTGGTCCTTCCAACTCGGAGACACCATCCACCCGGACGTGGCGTGGGTCTACAACTTTCCCACCAGGCAGCTACTTCCCATTGCCGGGCTCATCGCCTTCTACAACGAAAAGGTTGACATCGTTCTCGACGGCGAGCCGCTGCCCCGGCCGACGACGCACTTCTCCAAATGACCGCCAACCAAGGTGGTCGCACCACTCTGAGTCGGTCGTAGTCGGTGATGCGGGAGGGGGACGCACGTGTTGTCCGCAACCCGGACCCGCTGCTCGGCCAGCTGAGCCGAGTGCAAGCGCCACGATGGTCAGATCCCTGGTGAAGGCTCCGAGGTGAGGACGGCGCTCCTGGTCGACGCGGAGGGCGAGCTCTATAAGAGACCCCCTGCCCTGCGCTACGTGTGGCCACTCCTCGCGGTTGCCGTTGTGCTCGAAGCGGCAAATGAGCTGTTTGGGTTCGGCGGTCCGTCCGCGATCTACCAGGTGTGGACTCACGATCTGTTGATCGCCTCGGCCGCGGTCCTCGTACTGTTCCGCGCCGTCTATGAGGGCACGACTCGACCAGCCTGGCTGGCTTTCGGCTTGGCGATGGTGTCGTGGAGCGCTGGCAGTATTGCCTGGAGCGTCGTCTATGGGGGCCGTGCTACTGCGCCCTATCCCACCTTCGCGGATATCTTGTGGCTCCTGTGGTATCCGATGATTGCGTTGGGCATCATCCAGCTGATCCGGGTTCGATTTCCCCATTTCGAACTTCATCGGTGGATGGACGGATTAGCCGTGACCCTCCTCGTTATCGTCGCCGGATTCGCAGTCGTCATCCAACCGACCGTCGATGTGGCGACGCAGGGGCCCTTGGCAACCGTCGTTGATTTCAGCTATCCCATACTCGATGTCTTGCTCATTGGAGCGATTCTCGGGGTGTATGGATTGCTGGCCTGGCATCCAGATCGTATGTGGATCTTCATCGGCCTGGGTTTGCTGGCCACCGCAGGAGCAGATGCCGCATTTGCGGTGCAGGAAGCCCGAGGTGTTGGCACTGACGAGACCTACGCGTTCGTTTGGACGCTGGGGGCGCTATTGCTCGCCTATGCGGCCTGGACTCGAGTTCCGGTAGCGAGCAAGGAGGATCACCATGTCACAGGGATGCGGGCAATCGCATTGCCGTTGGCCGCGAACGCCTTGGCAGCGGGTATTCAGATCTACGCGATATTTCGGCCGGTCGGAAGGAGCGAGCGGATAGTAACTTTGGCGGTGCTTGTGGTGTCATCAGTCCAGATCATCCTGACTCGTCCGCGCCCTCTGCTTCGGCCTGCGAGCACCCGTGACATCCGTCATGACGACGGCACCTGAAGCTTCTCATCCATCGGCCTCGGACTTGCCCAACAATTCAAATGAGTCCCACCTAGTGTGATCGCTGTACCGTGCTCGCCTTGTCGAGCCTGGCCCTCAGCTGTAAGAAGCGAAGGATCTGCGACGACCCTGTGGTTGCCTCGTAGGCGTGGATCACATCGGCCACGAACGGGACAATGGAATCGCTAGGCAGCCTCTCCGTCCAAGCGCCGAAACCGACCGTGCACCATCTTGCGAAGGCGTCTGTCGACCCGAAGTCCCAGCTCAGGTCGTCGACGACGCTGGCAGATACCGTGAGGCCGCACTCGCTCGCCATCTCAGCCCACGTCGACGGGGTCGGGTGTGCGAACGGAGCCGCGAATTCGGTGAAGTAGCGCCGCCACGACTCGTGGCCCGCGACCCGCATCGCGGTGTGTTCAAGGCTGGGTCGCTCGCCGGCGCACACGAACACCAGGAGCGCGCGACCTGGACGGCGTAGCGCCCCAGCGATTCGCGACAGGGCCCTGTGCTGGTCGAGCACCCAGTGGAGCGCATTGAAGGAGACGACGACATCGAATGCCCCTTCGTAGGTCATGCTGCAGACGTCGCCGACCTGAAAGCTGACCGCGTGGGACGAGGGCGCCACCGAGATCATGCTCGGCGAGGGGTCGATACCTACCACCGTGGCGCCAGGGAGTCGATCAGCGATCGTGGCCGTGATACGCCCATCCCCACAGCCGACATCGAGCAGGCTATGGACTCCGTCGAGGTCGAGGTCGGACAGGGCGCGATCCGCTAGCCACTGTTGCAGGCTGTTCACCCGTCGGTACTCGATGCCGTCCCAGGGCGCCATACGGTCGATTCTCGCGCCGGAGCCTCAGACACGGTGCCGGGAAATACTCCCAGGCCTGCTGGCACATCTCAGAACAGGTACGACTGCCTCATCGCACGCAGGTGTGTAGCAGCAGAGGCTCTCCGGCGCCGCTCGCCAGTGCTCGGTTTACTCACAGGGCTCATGCCCGGTCCTCGACAGAATCGAGTGGCCTGTGGCCGACGAGAAGCACTACGCCCACCGTGGCCAGCATGAGGGCCCCAACGCCCTCGACCGCCAAGGACAGGCCTGCGAACGGAGCGGCGAGAGAGTCCATGAACCCGAACAGGCCGACATAGACGCTCAGCAAAAACCCCCCGATGGTGGCGACCATGAACCCTGCCGCTGCGATAACGGCGAACAGTCGTCGTGATGCGGCCAACACCACCGCGAGGGTGGAGCCGACGATCCCCTGAACCAGGAACAGCGGGCCGATGGTCGGGATGGCGCGGTAACCGGTCGCCCACAAGTGGAGGTGGATGGCACTGGCAGCGGCAACCAACGCAGCCCCGATGAGCATCGGAAGGGTGATCATTGCCCGTCCAGTTGCCGAGCCCGTCGGTCGGGCGGCTGCGTAAGCCAGCACCCTACGACCCAACTCGAGCCGGGTGTTTGGGGCTGCGTTCGTGGTGTGGCGTATGAAGGGTTCCCTCATCGGTTCAGTGGCCTGCATGTCAGTTACCGGACTTCTCGATCTTGTTGCCGGCGGCAGACAGAACGTCCCACCCGGCGCCGAACTGGTTCAGACCTTCGCCGCTTGTCTGACCCGGCTGAGTATCGCTGATGTAGTAGTAGAGCGGGTGGCCGTTGTAGGTAAGTTGCGTCGTCCCGTCTGTTCGGCTTGTGGTGCCGAGCAACGCGGCAGCCGCCCCTGGGCCCGCCTGAGGTGTGCCGCTGGTGGTGAGCGGTGGCCACACCGAAGCGCAACCGCCGTAACAGGAAGACTTGACGCCTTGATCCTTCTCGAACAGGTACAGCGTTCGACCCTTGGCGTCCACGAGGATCGTGCCGAGCTGTGGGTCCTTGGCTGTTCCCACCGTCGCCCCCGAGGCAGTGGCTGACGTGGTGGGCGTCGACGTCGGAGACGCAGCCGTGTTCGCGCTCCCACAGGCTGCGGCAACCAGGGCGAGTGAAACGATCGCGATGGCAGGGAAGAGCACGCGAGACGGACGAACAGACATTCTGCGTTCGCCTGTTTGGAAACGGCTGGTGGTTTGGGCAGACCGTTCTGCCGACCATTCGGCGATCACTCCGTTCCCCATGCGTTTGGTCCGAGGACGCGAACGCGCCTCATTGGTCTCCATGGCGGCTCCTCCCACGGGTTGACCGAAATTGTGAACAGTGACCCAGTACTACGAGTGGGTGCGTGGAACTGTTCAACTTCCAGCCGGCTCGATGTGCGCAGCGGGGCCTTTGGATCAGGCCGGTGCGATCATCAGCACGGCTGCCCCGTTCACGCGATCGCCGGCCAAGTCGGCGAGTGCCTGGTCAGCCTCATCGAGCGGGTAGGCCGTCGTCGAAGCCCGTACCCCGACTCGAGCGGCCACTTCGAGGAACTCGTTGCCATCGTGACGGGTGTTGGCAGTCACACTGCACAACGAGCGCTCCTCGAAGAGGTGCTTCGCGTAAGTGAGGACCGGGATGTCGGTCAGGTAGATCCCTGCGACGGCCAGCGTTCCGCCCCGATCGAGAGCCTCCAGCGCCGGCAACACCAGCGTGCCCACCGGAGCGAACAGGATGGCGGAGTCCAGCGGTTCGGGTGGGGGGTCGTCGGCACCGCCGGCACTGGTGGCACCTAGGTCGAGGGCAAGCTCGCGGGCCTCCGGCGACCTGGTCATGACATGGACCCGGGCCCCCTCTGCCAGGGCAATCTGGGCCGTGAGGTGGGCGGATCCCCCGAATCCGTAGATCCCGAGTCGTCCACCGGGGGGGAGCCGTGACCGTCGAAGGGCCCGGTAGCCGATGATCCCGGCGCAGAGGAGGGGTGCAGCCTGCTCGTCGGTGAAGGCATCGGGTACTGGGTAGGCGAATCTCTCGTCGACGACCACGTACTCGCAATAGCCCCCGTCGATGTCCCAGCCGGTGAACAGCGGAGCCGTGCACAGGTTCTCTCGGCCGTCGACGCAGAATCGGCAGATTCCACAGGCGCGGGCCAGCCAGGGCACGCCAATGCGCGATCCGATTCCGAAGCGGCTACTGCCACCTCCGAGACGATCGACAATGCCGACCACCTCGTGACCCGGGATGACCTGGGGGTGTTTGGGGGGGAGATCCCCTTCGGCAAGGTGGAGGTCGGTTCGGCATACTCCGCACACCCGCACCTGGACCCGCACCTGACCGGGTCCCGGAACGGGGACGGGGCGCTCGATTCGCTGCAGGGGCGAGGAATCAATCGGCCCCGGCACACCGACCGCCCACGCGGTCATGGTCTGGTCTGTCACGAGTGGCTCCCGTCGTGTGACGGACTCCGTTCTCGACCACGCGGCATCATCGAGGGTCCCACCTCGGAGCCTCCCAACCCGTACACTCTGACCACAATGCCATGCGGCGAGCGCCAATGCAGCCGGGGCCTATGAGCAGACTCCGCAGGATCCGCCAGGCACTCATCGGCCCAGCCCTTTCGGCCAAAGAAGCAGCCTCCGAGCAGATCACTCCGGTCGAAGGTCTGTCGGCGCTGTCTCTCGATGCGCTGACGTCGGTGGCGTACGGTCCTGAGGCCATCTTGGTGGTGCTGGCCGCGGCGGGGGCGACGGCGCTCCACCTCATCGTTCCCATCACCATCGCCATTGTCGTGCTCTTGGTCATCCTGGTGATCTCGTACCGACAGGTCATTGACGCCTACCCCCACGGCGGAGGCGCCTACGCGGTGACACGCGACAACTTCGGCCATCAGGCCAGCAAGCTGGCGGGCGCATCATTGATCGTCGACTACACGCTGACGGTGGCGGTCTCCATCGCGGCCGGTGTGGGCCAGTTGACATCCGCATTCCCGTCCGCCACGCCCTATACGGTCCCGATCTGCCTGGGAATCCTGCTCATCATCACCACCCTCAACCTTCGGGGCCTCGGGGAGGGGGCTCGTGCCTTTCTCGTCCCCACCCTTGTCTTCATCGTCGGGCTGCTGGCCATCATCGCCGTCGGATTGATCCACCCCCTCGGCCTGCAGGCTCCGCTGACCGGGGAGTCGCTGGTGGCGACGCACACCGTGGAAGCGGTCTCCGTGCTCCTGGTGCTCAAGGCATTCTCAGCGGGATGCAGCGCCCTCACCGGCGTGGAGGCCATTGCCAATGGAGTGCCCCTGTTCAAGGAGCCTCGGGTCGCCCGGGCCAAGCGAACGGAGCTGCTGTTGGGTCTCATCCTGGGGGCCATGCTGCTGGGATTGGCCGTTCTCACCAGCAAGTTCCATGTGCAACCGAGGTCCGATCAGACCGTGCTGAGCCAGATCATGGCCGACGCCGTGGGCCGTCATTGGGCGTACTACATCGTCTCCCTGACCATCACTCTGGTGTTGGCCCTCGCGGCCAACACGTCGTTTGGCGGCCTGCCTGTGCTGACCAGCCTGCTGTCCAGAGACAATTACCTTCCCCACCTCTTCGGAGTACGAGACAGCCGGCTGGTCTTCGGCAACGGCGTCTGGGTCCTCTCGGCGGGCTCTGCACTGCTGTTGGTGGTGGTGGGTGGCAACACCAACACGCTGATCCCGTTGTTCGCCATCGGCGTGTTCACCGGTTTTACCCTGTCCCAATCCGGTCTCGTGATCCACTGGCGCCGGACGCGGCCACCGGGATGGTCCCGACGGGCCTTGATCAATGGCATCGGAGCGTTGGTCACTGCCGTGGCCACCGTGATCTTCCTCTTCACCAAGTTCGTCGAAGGGGCATGGGCCGTGGTGGTTGCCATTCCGCTGTTGATCCTGTTGTTCAACCGGGTGGAGGCCTACTACACCCGTGCTGCCCGGGAGCTGGGCATAGGGACCGTTCCCGGGCCTCTCGATCGCAAGCGCACGGTGGTCGTCGTGCCGGTGACGAATGTCTCCCGGCTGACCCAGCACGTACTGTCTGAAGCGATCTCGCTGGGGGACGAGGTCATGGCGGTAACAGTGGTGTTCGACGGGGTCGAGGTTGGTCTGCCGGACTTCGAGGTAGAGCGCAGGTGGCGTGAATGGAGCCCCGGAGTGGCCTTGCGGGTCCTTCACACCGACTACGCGTCCATCGTGCAGCCCATTGTGCACTTGGTCGATGAGTTGCGTGCGGAACGAGATCGCCAGGTCGTCGTACTCATACCGGTCGTGATCCCCGAACGGCTTCGGTACAGGCTGCTGCACAACCAGGTCGACCTGGCGCTTGCCGCTGAGTTGCGCCGCAGGTTGGACGTTGTCGTGGCACGCGTGCCCATGCCGATCAGCGCAGGAGATCCTCCAGAGAGCCGAGTGAACGGCCCGGAGTGAGACCAGACGGGAGTGAGAGACCCGACGGATGCGGCGGACCGTCGCTTAGACCGTCCTGGTGCCTCCCACCGCGCTAGGCGGCCTTGGCTTCGAGCACGATGTTGAAGGGCGTTTCGGCCACGCGGCGCAGGGTCTTGAAACCGGCGCCGATGACGACGTCCCTCAGTTGAGCCTCGCCCGCTTGGGCGCCAAGCGCAGCGCCGACCTCCTGGGAGAGCGAGGAGGGCGTGCAGAGCAAGGTCGAGAAGGCGTAGTAGGCGGCGCCGACGGGGTTGAGATTGTCGTTGAGGTCGTCACCGGCGAATGGTTCGATGAGCATGAGTGTCCCGTCCGTCGCCAGATGCTCCCGCACATGAGCACAGGCTCCGGCCGGGTCGCCCATGTCGTGCAAGCAGTCGAAGAAGCACACAAGGTCATAGGCGCCGGTGAACGTGGAGGCTGAGGCCACCTCGAACTCGACGCGATCTGCCAGTCCGGAGTCGGCGGCGCGCTTGCGAGCAGCGTCGATCGATCCGTCGTGGGCGTCGAATCCAACAATGGTCGATTCTGGGTACGCCTCCGCTAGCAGCAACGTCGATGCACCGTGGCCGCAACCAACGTCGGCAATACGCCCGCCGTTGGCGAGTTTGCCCTCGACGCCGTCGAGCGCCGGGATCCACTCGCTCGCCAGATGGTTGAGGTAGCCGGGCCGGAAGAATCGCTCGCACCCGCCGAGGACGTGTTGGTGCTGCGCCCCCCATGCGAACCCTTCGCCGGTGCGGAAGCACTCAGCGATGGTATCGGTGGCGTACACGGACCCGAGGGCGATCTCGAAGGCGCCGATCACGCAGGCGGGGCTGGTCTCGTCGGTGAGCGGAATTGCGTGTTCGTCGGGGAGTGTGAAGCGGCCAGCCCCGTCATACGACACATAGCCGCGCGCGGCCTGCGCACTCAGCCACTCGCGGACATATCGCTCCGCGGTGCCCGTACGCGTGGCCAACTCGCCCGGGGTGAGGGGGCCGGCGCCACTCATGGCCCGGTAGAGACCGAGCTTGTCGCCAATCACCACCATGGCGCCGCCCAACATGGCCCCGACATCGCCAACCGCTTGGCCGACGAAATCCATCAACTTGGTCTCGTCCAACGTCGTCTCGTCCATCACGCACTCCTCACTTTCCGGATGGCTGCGAATCTCTGTGGCCACACCAGTTGGCCGCGCCGCCAAGGCTTCTGCTCAACGTTTCGATCGGGCCGATCCGCTTCGTTGGCCGGCCGGTTTGGTCGGTCGACCAATGCTAGTATCCAATACAGATGACCAAGAGTCAAGAGAGGACACCCGTGTCGCCCGTCCAGACGTTTTCTGCCCTACATGGAGTGCGTTGATGGCCCGGGCTTGGGAGCAGAGTGAGGTCTCTGAGGCGCGCCAACAGGCGAGGGTTGCGCTGATGGACGCGGCCGAGCAGCTCCTCTACGAGCTCGGGTATGCCGGAGTGACGACGCGCCGGGTGGCGGAGGCAGCCGGAGTCAAACACGGGCTGGTGCACTACTACTTCGGGTCGATGGAGGAGCTACTGACCCAGACCCTGGAGCGCTTTGTCGACCAACTCGCTGAGCTGCTGGAGGCGCTCTATGCCGACCCGGATCTGACCTTTTCTGAGAAGTGGCGGATCGGGGCGCAGTTCTGGGTCAACGAGCCCACCTCACGGTTCCCCAAGATCCTCCTTGAACTCTTGGCCATGGGCTGGAACATGCCCTCGCTGCAACCGCGGCTCGTCGACGAGGTACACGCACGATTCCGCGGCATCTTCGAGAACTACTTCGGTCAGGCCCTGCTCGACTACGGACTCGACCAAGAGCAATTTCCGCTCAAGGTAATCGTCGCCGCGGTGACCAGCTTCCAACTTGGACTGATTGTCGAGGGTCTATCCGGTGTTCACTATGGACACGAGGAACTCCTGGCCTGGATCCAGCAATGGCTCGATACCCTCGAGGCCAGCCGATCCCTCCCCTGAGGCCTAGATTTGGCTGGGGAAGTGATTGCCGACAAGGAGCGCACCATGGCGAGGATCCGGTTCAACCACATGGAGCTGTCATTCGCACGGGGGACCCTGACCCAGGACTTTCGCGACGAGGTCGATTCGTTCTGCTGCGGCGTGCTCGGCTGGGACGCTCTCGATACCGACGTGGTCGGGCAATCGTGTCACCTTCTCCGACCTGACGATGGCCAGTTCATCCTGCTCGCCGAGTCCGACAAGCCGATGTCCTCACCCGGCTACGACCACCTTGGCCTCCTCCTGGATACTCGCGTCGAGGTCGATGCCCTGCTCGAGGAGTGCCGCCGGTTCCAGGAGAAGGACCCGCGCCTGCGCATCAAGGAGTACGAAGATCTCGTCGGACCGACGGTTACCGTCCACGCCTTCTACGTGAAGCACCTGCTCCCGATCTGGTTCGATATCCAAAGCATGGAGTGGCCCGCCGGTAAGGGGCCGACTCGGCGCTGGCAGTACATCTGAGGGACGCCACCGGATCCCGACCGGCGCAGGGCTCTTCGGCGGCCGTTCGCGGTCGTTGCGCGTGGGGAAGGCCGGTCATCACGCTGTCGGTGACGTAGTCCTGATCAGCTGGTCGGTGCAAGCCGGCCACCCCACTAGCGTCGCCTTTCATGCGCTTGTTGCTGGTGGCCCCGCCGGGGGCCGGCAAGGGGACCCAGGCGGCGAAGTTGTCCGCCCACTACCGCATCGCCCACCTCTCCAGCGGAGAGCTACTGCGCCGGGAAGCAGCCGCCGGGACCGATGTCGGGCGGCTGGCCGCCGACTACCTGCTGCGGGGCGACCTTGTCCCCGATGAGGTGGTGATCGAGCTATTGACCGTCCCTGTCCTGGAGGCGGTTCGCAACGGTGGGTACGTGCTCGACGGATTTCCGAGGACTCTTCGCCAGGCCGAAGCGGCGTACGACGTGGCCCGACAGATCGAGGGCGTCGAACTGCAGGCGGTCATCCACCTCGAGGTCGGCCGCGAGGAGATTCGCCGGCGGCTCGTCGCTCGAGGCCTGCGGGACGGGCGAAATGACGACACCGAGGTTGCCATCGCACACCGCCTCGATGTGTTCGCCGCTGAGACGGAACCGATGCTCGGTTTCTACGCCGAACGGGGGCTGGTCCTCGACATCAACGGGGAGCAGCAGGTTGATCGAGTGTTCGCGGACATCGTGACAGCGGTCGACCGGGCTACCACCGATCAGCGATGAGCAGACCCAGCCAGGGCTGCGAAGGTCACGATCACCCGGGTCATCCCGTACCGCGGCGTCCACCAGGCATCCACAACCCCGGGGGATCACAGCCGTGAGGGAGGAGCGAAAACCGGGAATGGCGAACGCAGGCGGCGGCTGGTGCCTTGATGTCATTCAGCCACTTCCGAATCTCCACTACTACGGAGACAAGATCACAACACGGCGCGCATCTTGGTCACGAGACCGTCGAACAAGGGGTAGACCATCCTGCCCCCGATCGCATCAATCGATGGTTGCCACATCTCCCACCGGTCCACGAGGCGGCGTCCGAGAAGAGTCTTGATCAGGTCGAAATCGAAGCCACCGTGCTGCTCGAGCGCACCGAGCTGTTCGAAATAGTCAAGCTCTCGGTAGAGGACGTATGCCTCCACGGCGTTGTCGGCGATGAACCGCACCATCGCATCCCGTAGCGCTTCCTTCGTCTCGAACTGCGCGACGAGGCGGCGCGTCTCCACCAACGGGTCTTCGTCCCAACGCCTGAAGAATTCGACGGCCACCTCTGCCTGTCTGCCGATTCTGGCCTCACGGGCTTGCTGTCCTGCGAAGATGACCGCACCGATCGCGCTTAACAGCCCGATGGCGCTCACGGCGGTTGCGATCGCCGTTACCTGCTCGGCCCAGTTCGGCATGGGCGGCCTCCAATCATTGGTTCGGCACTCCTAGGCGCCGGCGAGCCCGAACCGACGGCCCGGGTCAGCAGACGTGCCCCTGGCGTCTGTGTGCCTTCGTTCCAGGAATGCTGCGACGGTAGGCGTCAGGGTAGCAATGCCCTGGTGAACAGGACTGGGAACGTCCCGCTGATCCCGTTGGTCATTCGAGACGACTAGGACTCCCGCCCGGTCCACCAGGCCGGTGCTCACCCCATTGCCATCTGCGGGTGGACAGGCCCGTCGAACAGACACCAGGAGTGATGAACATGCCACGCCGAGACTGACGGCGGCACGGCCGTGGTGCCCGGTGGCCCCTGCTGATCCGTGACGCGATCGACCTGGCCCATGCCCAGGGCCCGGTAAGGGGGCTGTGACGGGGCCTCGATCCTGTGGGTCGACTCCGCCCGTTCAATGCATGATGAAATGGGCTCGCGCCATATGACTTGGCAACTCGCCACGCCCTGGGAGAAGAAACAACATGGATCTCATGCTCAAGGACAAGGTCGCGGTCGTGACCGGCGCCAGCAAGGGAATCGGGATGGCCGTGGCCCGTGAGCTCGCGGCCGAGGGCGTACGAGTGGTCGCCGGGGCGCGTAGCATCTCGACGCTGAAGGGCCTCGACAATGTGACCGCAGTGGCCGTCGACCTATCCCAGGCCGATGCCCCGGCGCTGTTGGTCCACCGTGCCATCGACGAGTTCGGCCGCCTCGATATTCTCGTGAACAATGTCGGCGCGGTAAAGCTCCGGCTCGACGGATTCCTGTCCACGAGCGACGAAGACTTCGCGTGGGCGATGGAGATGAATTTCTTCACGGCGTTGCGCGCCAGTCGCGCCGCGTTGGCGTCGATGGTATCTCAAGGTGGGGGAGCGATCGTGAATGTCTGTTCGGTCAATGCATTCTTCCAACCCGACGGCGGGACTATTGACTACGGCGCGGCCAAGGCAGCGTTGCTCAACTTGTCAAAGTCACTGGCGCAGGAGTTCGGTCCGCAAGGGATCCATGTGAATTGTGTGTCGCCGGGTCCAGTGAGTACGGACCTCTGGTTAGGGGACCATGGAGTGGCAGAGACGGTGGGGGCGGCCATGGGGGTTGACGCCGACGCGGCCCGGGAGGCAGTGGTGGCGGGCATCGGAGGCTTCGCCACCGGTCGTTTCAGTACCCCTGAAGAAGTGGCGACGCTGGTGGCCATGCTCGCCTCGGGGCGCACCGCCAACGTCACCGGTGCCAACTACATCATCGATGGCGGTCTGATCAAGACGACCTAGCAGATGCTCCCCTCGTTCAATGACTGCAGGGCTCCAGGGAGCCGACCAAGCGGCGGGCTGGAGCAGCCAGGGTGGGCGAATTGAACTCGTTCATTGCTGACATTCGCGAGACATTCTGGCCCCGTCCATCCGCCGAGCACGGGCCGCTCCCCCCGCTGCTGCTGGTGATGACGGTTGTCACCGGACTCGTTGACGCCTTCAGCTATCTGGTCCTCGGACACGTGTTCGTGGCCAATATGACCGGAAACGTCGTCTTCTTGGGATTCGCACTCGCGGGCGCACCTGGGTTTTCCATTGCCGCTTCGGGGGTTGCTCTGGGGGCATTTGGGATCGGGGCCCTGGCCGGAGGCAGACTGGGGGCCTACGTGCACCGACGGCGCGACGTCCTTCTCACCGCGACGGCGGCCGTTGAGGGAGTCCTGATTGCGGTCTCCGTCGGCCTCGTGGGACTGGGTCCGGAGCCTCCCTCAGGCGGATACAGGTACGGACTCATCGTGCTCTTGAGCCTGGCGATGGGACTGCAGAATGCCGGTGCCCGCACGGTTGCCGTACCGGATTTCACGACCACCGTCCTGACCCAGACCATCACCGGGATGGCGGCGGACAGCACGCTGGCGGGAGGAGGGGGATCGAGGACCGGTCGTCGCTTGACAGCCGTGGTCGCCATGCTGATCGGGGCCCTGATTGGCGCATCGCTCGTCGTGCACGCCGATGTGGTGTACCCGGTGGTCGCCGCGCTCGTCCTCGTCGTCACAGTGGCGGTTGCCTCGCGGGCCTTGGGAAGGTCTCGTCCCCAATGGACTCGAGGCAATTGATTCAACTACGACGTGCGGAACCCGCCGATGCAATGGCGGTGGCTCGTGTGCACGTCCGCTCGTGGCAAGCGGCCTACCGAGGACTGCTGCCGGACGAATACCTCGACGGGTTGCGACCCGAAGACCGCGCCACGAGCTACACCTTCGGAGGTCTCGAACCTGATCATCCCGCGACCATCGTGTCGGTCGAGGGCGAGATGATCCGTGGGTTTGCCACGATCGGGCCATCCCGAGACGCCGGCACAGAAGGGATCGGGGCGCTTCACGCCCTGTACGTCGATCCCGATAGTTGGGACACGGGCCTTGGCCGCACGCTCATTGGCGAGGCTCGCCAGCAGCTCGCGGGTCAGGGATTCGAACAAGCGGTGTTGTGGGTCCTGGTAGGAAACGAGCGGGCTGAGCGCTTCTACAGGAAGGATGGCTGGACTGCAGACGGTTCTCGACGCTCGGAAGAGGTGTGGTCGGTGGCCATCGACGAAGTCCGCTACCGAAGAACCCTGTCCTGAGTCAGGCGCCATTCAATTCGAGGTCCAGATCGTGCTTCCAAGCCGACTGCGACCCACTGAGGGCGATGGCGCAGAGGCAGAGTCCATCCCCACACCCGACGCGGAATGCCTTCAGTCTGCCTGGGAACGCTCAAACGCTGTGGCCAGACCCGCAGCGAAGAGGCCCTTCGTCGCCGCCACCCGACCGGACTTGGCCGACAAGAGGGACAGGTGGGATCGGTTACCTCTGGACCGCCTCCGGTTGACCACTCCACGTCGGTGGCCTCGTTCCGCCACCGACGACCCCCTGTTCCCGAGGGGAGGTGCAAGGGCCGGGTCAGCCCCACCACAACCTGGTGAGCATGAAGGCCAGTATCAGGGTGACCCCCAGCACGATGCCCAGCACGTAATTGCGCACGTAGCCGGTCTGTGTCCTGCGGATCAGCTGGCCGGATCGGCCGACGACGGCCGCCACTCCGTTGACCCCTCCGTCGATCACCTTGAGCTCGATCACGGTGGCACTGAAGGCGGCCAGGCGCTCCGAAGGGCGACCCAGCACCGTGTCGTAGAGCTCGTTGATGTACCAGGATCTCTGGAGGAACCCGGTCTCGAGTGCCGGGCGTTCGGCCCGGTTCATCCACAGGCGCAGACCGATGAACACACCGACAACGGCGATGATGGCGTCAATCGTGCCCAGTGTCCAGATGGCCGCAGTGCTCAGATGGTCGTCATACAGGGTGCCGCCGAACACGGGGTCGATCCAGTTGGAGAGCGAGAAGTGAACGTTGGAAGTGGCCAGTACTCCCGCTACCGCTGCGAAGAAGGCCAAGATGAACAGCGGGACCGTCATGATCCAGCCCGACTCGTGGGGCTCGGGGATCGTCCCCGTGGCATGGTGGGCATCGGGCATGTCATGGCCGGCGTCGATGGCCACAGGGCTCGACCAACGGTCCTGGCCGAAGAAGGCCAGACCGGTCAGACGACTCATGTAGTAGGCCGTCAGTGCCGCGGTCACGATTCCGACGGCCCACAGTGCCGGATGGGCAGCCCAGGCATTCTCGAGGACCGATCCCTTGGCCCAGAAACCGGACAACGGAGGCACCGCGGCGATGGTGAGCCAGCCAATGGCGAAGGTGATGAAGGTGATGGGCATGTAGCGGCGGAGGTTGCCCATCCGTTTGAGGTCCTGCTCATCGTGGAGGCCGTGGATGACCGAGCCGGCACCGAGGAAGAGGAGGCCCTTGAAGAAGGCGTGGGCCACCATCAGGAAGATGGCTGCCACATAGGCCCCGCACCCGATGGCCAGGAACATGTACCCGAGTTGGGACACGGTTGAGTACGCCAGCACTTTCTTGATGTCGGGCTGTGCACACGCGATGGTGGCGGCCACGAAGGCGGTGGCGGCGCCCACGATGGCCACGGTGAGGGCTGCGTCGGGCGAAGCGTGGAGCAGGGGATTGATCCGACACAGCAGGTAGACGCCGGCGGTCACCATGGTGGCGGCGTGGATCAGCGCCGACACCGGGGTCGGGCCCTCCATAGCATCGGCGAGCCACGGGAAGAGTGGTATCTGGGCCGACTTTCCGACCACTCCTGCCAGAAGCAGGATGCAGATGGCCGTGACGTAGCCCGATCCGATCTTGTCGATGTTGGCGAAAATCGTCGAGTACTCGAGGGAATGCACTCGGTAGAAGGTCAGAAAGATGGCGAGGAGGAACCCGGTATCCCCGATCCGGTTGTAGACAAAGGCCTTCTTGCCGGCACTGGCGGCCGTTTCCCGGGTGAACCAGAACGAGATGAGCCAGTAGGAGCAGGCACCGACGCCCTCCCACCCGACGAAGGTGACCACCATGTTGCTGCCGAGGACCAAGATCAGCATGGAGGCGACAAAGAGATTCATGTAGAGGAAGAACTTCGGGAAGTCCCGGTCGCCCCTCATGTACCCGATCGAGTACAGGTGGATCACGGTGCTGACGCCTGTGACGAACAGCACCATCGTCATCGACAACGGGTCGACAAACAGACTGGCGTGGACCTGCAGGCTCCCGACGGGTATCCATGTCCAAAGGTCCTGGGTGAACGTTCGCACCGGCGCTCGCACCGTCAGGAGGTCGAGGTAGACCCCGATGGACACCAGGAACGACGCCGCCACGAAGAACGTGGCCACCCAGCCGGCGATCGGGTCGCCGAGCCGACGACCCCCCAGCACCTGGACGGCGAAGCCGACCAGAGGCAACAAGATGATCAGGTAGGTCAGGTGCAGCATCGGCCCGTCAGTCCTTCATGCGCCGTGCCCTCGGCGGCAGCCAGGAGGAGGAACATCGTGGCCGGCTACCTCCGTTCGATCATGGCTGCCCCTGGGATGAGGGGCGTGGCCAGCTGGCGACTAGTGCAGTGCAGTTTGCGGGCGACGGTGTCGGTCGTCAAATTGACCACCAGCCCCCATTGGCCCAGGGTATCCCGCTGGTTGACTCGCCGCGTTGAACGGCGGTTCGGGTCGACCGCAGCGATCGGGCCTCCGGCCGCCGGTGGGACGATTCCCTGGCCATCCATTGCCCTAGTCTGACTGAGGTGCCACACGAGCAACTTCACGTTTGAGAACGGATGAGGACAGCCGTTCACGGGATGCCCCGGATCGGGGCCGGCCGGTCCCTCAAGTGGGCGCTTGAAGGGTATTGGGCTCGGAAGGTCACCGCCGAAGAGCTGGACGAGGTCGCAACTTCGATTCGACGCAGCAACTGGCTGTCCCTGGTGGCCGCCGGGGTGGACTTCGTTCCCTCCAACGACTTCTCCCTCTATGACCACGTGCTCGATGCCATGGTGATGGTGGGTGCCGTGCCCCCGCGGTTTGCTGCGCTCGGCCAGGCGAACGACCTGGACCGCTACTTTGCAATGGCCCGAGGCGGTGGCGTGGGCGGCGCAACCGCCGCCCCCTTGGACCTGACGAAGTGGTTCGATACCAACTACCACCATCTCGTTCCCGAAATCGACTCAGGGGACGTCTTTGTTCCTGACACGGCCAAAGTGGCCCGCGAGTTGGATGAGGCGACCGCACTGGGCATTCCCACGACTCCGGTACTCCTCGGTCCGTTGACCTTCCTCCTGCGGAGCGCCCCGGTCCGGGCCGGCGTCGATAGGTTGGGCCTGCTCGATCCCCTGGTTGACGCCTACCTCGAGGTGCTGTCCGAGCTCGACCGGGGCGGTGCTACCTGGGTGCGTATCGATGAACCCGCGCTGGTGGAGGAACGCAACCCTGAAGAGCTGGCCGCCCTGCGACGCGTCTACCGCCGGATCGGCGACCACGCGGATCGACCGAAGATCGCCTTGTCGACGTACTTCGGCCACCTGGGGTCCGCCATGGGAGAAGTCAGGGATCTGCCGTTGGAGGCGGTGGGCCTCGACTTCTGTCGGGGCGGTCGGAACCTCCAGCTGCTGCAGTCCTCCGGTGGGCTGGGGGGCAAGGTGTTGCTGGCCGGCGTGGTGGACGGCCGCAACGTCTGGGCCAACGACCTGCGTGCCAGCCTCGACCTGCTCGATCAACTGGCGAACCTCGCCACGGAGGTCGTCGTCTCCACGTCCTGCTCGCTGCTGCACGTACCCCTCGGGAGCGCCGCCGACCAGGACATCGATGAGGAGGTACGCCCGTGGCTGTCGTTCGCCCACGACAAGCTGGGCGAGTTGGCCGTGCTGGCTCGAGGAGCCACCAACGGCCGCGGCACCATCGTGGACGAGCTCGACGCCAATCGGGCCGTCCTCGCGGCCAGGAGGCACTCGTCCCGCGTGACCGACGACGCGGTTCGACGGCGGGTGGCCTCACGGGCCGGATCTGATCCCCGCCGGCCCGAGGCGTACCCCGAACGGGCGGCGATCCAGCGGACGGAGCTCGACCTTCCCATCCTGCCGACGACCACGATCGGGTCCTTTCCCCAGACGCCCGACCTTCGGCGGTCACGGGCGTCCTGGCGTGCGGGACACCTCGACGATGCCGGCTACGACGCCGTCCTGCGCGCCGAGATCGACCACGTGGTGGCCGTCCAAGAGGAAGTCGGGCTCGATGTACTCGTGCACGGGGAGCCCGAGCGGGACGACATGGTCCGCTACTTCGCAGAACAGCTCACCGGATTCGTCGTGCCTGACGCCGGGTGGGTCCAATCCTTCGGATCGCGATGTGTTCGTCCCCCCGTGCTCTTCGGTGACGTGACGCGCCGGGACCCGATGACGGTCGACTTCACCCGCTACGCCCAGTCGCGCACGTCGAAGCCGGTCAAGGGCATGCTCACCGGACCGATCACCATGCTGCGGTGGTCGTTCGTGCGCGATGACCAGCCCGAACGTGACACCGCCGACCAATTGGCGCTGGCCATACGCGACGAGCTGGTGGATCTCCAGGCGGCTGGGATCGCCGTCATCCAGGTCGATGAGCCGGCGTTGCGGGAGGGCCTACCCCTTCGCCGCCAGGAGCGACCGGAGTACTTGGCCTGGGCAACCCGGGCCTTCCGACTGGTCACCTCCGCCGCTGCCGGCGGCACCCAGGTCCACACCCACATGTGCTACGCCGAGCTGGGCGACATTGTCGATGCGCTCGACCAGTTGGACGTGGATGTCCTGTCGTTCGAGGCGGCGCGTTCCGACATGACCGTCGTCGACGTGTTGCGGCACGCCTCCTACCAAGGCGGAGCGGGACCGGGCATCTACGATGTGCACTCGCCCGGGGTGCCTGAGACCGCCTGGCTGGAGGCGCTGATCCGCCGGGCCGTGGAGCGTCTCGGTCCCGGCCGGTTGTGGGTGAACCCCGACTGCGGTCTCAAGACCCGGCGCTACGAGCAGGTCCTTCCGGCGCTCCACCACATGGTGGCGGCGGCCCGCCGCGTTCGGCGGGACGTCGACCCTGGTCCGGGTCCGGGGGCGTCCGGTGCCGGTGCCCTCACGTCCGAGGCCCCACCTGGCTAGGCCCAGAAGTCCGACGGGCTCGCCGTCACAGTGGCCACGGTGGCGACGGTCGCCCCGTGTCGAAGCGGTCGGCCCCGGGGCCGACCAGGTACAGTGCGATGCGTCCGGCACTGCGTGGCTGCGAGGCCGGACCGTGGGGGAGTGCACCATGAGCACGCGGATGAGGAGAATGGTGGTGGCGATCATCGCCCTGCTTCCCGTGCTGGTTGCCGGTTCCTTCGCATCGGCGGCGTCAGCCACCGGCGGACAGTCGCCGGGCTCACAGAGGGACTTCGACCCCGCGCTGCCGATTGGCCATGTGGGAAGGTGGCTGACCGATGCCTCCGGTCGGGTGGTGCTTCTCCACGGGGTGAACCTGGTGTCCAAGACGGACGGGCAGACCCCCAGGGCCCGGGGATTCGGAGCCGCCGACGCGGCCTTTCTGGCCGCCAACGGGTTCGATGTCGTGCGGCTCGGGCTGACCGCCGGCTCGATCATGCCGCAACCAGGGGTCATCGATGAGCACTACCTCGACTCGTTCGCCCGCACCGTCGAGACCCTCACGGACCACGGCCTGCTGGTGCTGGTCGACCTCCATCAGGACGGGTGGGGACCGACGCTCGGAAGCGACGGCTTCCCGGGATGGATGACCCTCACCGACGGCGCCACCAACACCCATACCGGTTTCCCCCTCTACTACGTGACCAACCCGGCCATCCAGGCCGCCTTCGACAGCTTCTGGCACAACGCCGCAGGCCCGGGCGGCGTGGGGCTCCAGATGCGGGCGGCGGCCATGTTCGCCGCATTGGCCCGCCGGGTCGGTTCGAATCCGGGAGTGCTCGGCTACGACCTCATCAACGAGCCGTTCCCCGGGTCGACCTGGCAGCCATGCATCAGCGCTGTCGGCTGTGCCACCCTGGACCACAGCGAGCTCGACCCGTACTACGCCAGGGTGTCGGCGGCCATCCACGCCGAGGATCCGTCGCACCTGGTCTTGGGCGAGCCGTTCGTGCTCTTCAACTTCGGCGTGGCGGGCACCCACATCGATCGGCCCGGCCGGAGGTCCACGGGCGGAATGAGCTGGCACCTGTATACCGCCGATCCCGCCCTCGACCCGAATGTCATCAACTACGCCCAGCAGTGGTCGACGGCCACGGGCGGGGCGCTCATCAACACCGAATTCGGTGCGACGACGGATGTCTCCGCCATTGACCGCCAGGTCGGCGAGCTCGACAACGCCCTGATGCCGTGGATCTGGTGGAGCTTCGACGGCTTGATGGTGAAGGACGTCGCCAGTGCGCCCACCGGGGCCAACCTGGATACCCCGGTCGTCGACGCCCTCGTCCGTCCCCATCCGGTCGCGGTGGCCGGTACACCCACGGCCCTGCACTACGACGTCCCCTCCGCCACCCTCACCTTCGGTTACAGCACCCACAAACCCGGCGGGGGTTCCTACTCGTGCCATGCCGTCACCTCGTTGCAAGTACCCACCCGGTCGTACCCGGCCGGCTACCACGTCGTCGTCACCGGCGGGGTGGTCACCTCGGCAGCCGGCAGCTCCCATCTCACGGTGGTGGCCGATCCCGGGGCTTCGAGCGTGTCGGTCGTCATCGGCCCGGGGGGAACGACACGGCCGGGGAAGCCTCTCGAGTGCTGAGGTCGGGGAAGCCAGGCGGAAGGGTTCGGCTCGGCCAGCGTCTCAACGGCGGATGAGGTGCGAAGCCCGACTCCGACAGAGGAAGGTGTTCATGACCGTGCCGCTGATCTCGCCCATGCCACCGGTGGCCACCGGGGTCGGCTTGCCCTGGGATGCCCCGATCGACGACCCGGTCTCGGCCCTGGCCGGGGCACGCCGTGCATTCGGAGACACCTTTGTCGTGGACAGCGGACGGGACCGGTATCTGTTTACGTTCTCGCCGTCCGGGGTCGCCTGTTTCTACGCCCTACCTGAGGACCGCGCCAGCAAGGGCATTGCCGACTGGCGAATGCTGCGGCGCAAGCTTCCCGACGAGATGTTCGTGGGCCGACGCGTCCTGCCGCAGCAGCTGTTTGGACGGGAGGACGTGACGAACTACCTCGACAACGTCGGACTGGCCGTCGATGCCACGATCGACGAGCTCGGATCAGCGGGGGAGATCGATGTCTTTTCCATGGCCAGACGCCTCGGACACCGCGTCGGTCTGGCGTCCTGGGGTGGCCCGGGCTCGGCCGGTGGCGAGCGATTTGATCGACTCGTCCGAGCGTTCGACACGCTCGACGGCGCCGAGTCGTTCGTCCACCCCGATGCCATGTCTCAGGTGGCAGCCACCGGTAAGGCGGCCGAGCGCGGAGCGCTGGGCGTCATCATCGAGGAACTGGGTGAGTCCCGCAGGGAGCTGCCGGGGACGGAGGAGCAACACCCGCTCTTTGCCCGAGTTGTGGCGGCCTGGTCCGACCAACAGGCGGCGGAGGCGATGATCGGCACCAGCCTGGACGTGGCGCTGATCCATGTGGCGTCCATGTCGAACCTCTTTGCCGCCCTGGGCTGGCATCTGATCGATCTGATCGCTCACCCCGCGGAGCGTGCTCGGGTTCGCTCAGGGGACAGGAGGTTGGCCGAGGCGTGCGCACTCGAGTCCATACGCATGGCGCAGCGATCGATCATGTCCCGATACGTGGTCGAGCCGGTGGAGTTGGACGTCGGCAGTGCCGTCCATGCTGTCCCACCCGGCGTGACCGTTGCCACCCTGCTTCCTCTGACCAACACCAGTGCCGCCCCCGGCCTCGACGGGTGGGATCCCAACCACTGGAATCGGCGACGGTTGGCCGAGGGCTCGAAGCTGGCAGCGGTTGAGCTGGTGACAGCCTTTGGGCACGGCCGGCATTCTTGCCCGGCACAGCCGTTCTCCCTCTCGGCGATGACCCTGGCCTCCACCCGGCTCCTGGCGGAATACGAGCTCGATCCCGTCTGGGGCGAACGGCCGTACCCTGTGGTGGCCCAGATCGGCGGCGTAGCCCGCTCCGCGCTGCCTTGTCATGTTCGGTATCGCCGATGCCGGGATCGCTGATCGCCGTAGGGCGGAACGCCCTATACAACGGCTACGCCATGGGTCGTGGGTGACTCCCTCCTGCAGCGGTTGTCGGCGGTCTGCGCCGCCGATGGTCTCGCACGGAACCGTTGATGGCCGCGGACGGGTCGCCGTTACCCCGTCGCGTTCACGCGGCGGCAGGGAGCTGGCTCGCGCAGTGCTTGCACTTGGTTGCAGCCCGTGGGAGGTCGTCGGACAGGCAGTCCGGGCAGGTTCTGGTCGGCGGGGGATCGCCGAACACCGTCTTGCCCTGCTTCTTCATGTAGACCTTGTAGGGAACGACCAGAACGAAGTAGATCACCGCCATGAAGATGACGAAGTAGACGATGGCCGAAATGAACGCGCCGAGGTTGATCCGTTGGCCGTTGATGGTCCATCCGAGACCCAGTGATGAAGATCCTCCGCCCTGGGCCGCGTTGACGAGGGGCGTGATGATGTTGTCGGTGAAGGATTTGATCAACGTGCTGAATGCCAGTGCCACCACGAGACCGACGGCAATGACGATCAATTCGCCCTGCATGAGGAAGTTCTTGAAGCCCTTGAGCATCGTGTCTCCTTTGTGCGCCTGGCTCGACCGGACAGGACGTTCGGACGAATTTCGCCGGCGACAACCCTAGTCACACGGGACTCAGCGGGGTGGACCCCCCGTAGGTGGCCGTGAGGGCATCGGATGCCATTGGTAGCGGTCGGTGGGCGGAGCTGCTACACGCCGGTCTCCGCGGTGAGCCGACCCGATCGCACCGCCCGGACGAGCGCCTCGTAGTCCCGCTCGTTCTGGTCGGCGTAGGCGGTCGCGAAGTCGGCGACGGCCCGGTCGAAGGTCTCGCCCTTGCCCAGGTACGAGGCTATGGCGATCCGATCCCCCCACCGGGCGTGTGCCCGGGCCAGGGTTGCCCCGCAGGTCCGGGAATAGAGGGTGGCCCCGGGTACGAGCATCTCGTCCACCTCTGTGATCCCTTTCCAGTCGTGGAGTTGCCGCACGTAGAAGTCATAGGTCTTTCCGTCCAGGCCCTGTATCCGTTGCCAGCCGAGGAAGGCGTCCGAGGCCCCCTGCATGAGGCGCTGGCCGGCCACCACCCGCTGCCCGTGGTGCGCGTACTCACTCTTGCCCACGAAGCGTTCGAGGACCGACGCCTCCGCCTCCTTCACCTGAAGGATCAGGGGATCGGCGTCATCGCGGCCGACCAACAACAGGATGTAGCAGCGGGTGCCGACGCTTCCCACCCCGACCACCTTGCGGGCCGCGTGGACATACCGGAACTCCTCGAGAGGATGGTGCTCGACCCCGAGGGTCTGTCGGTACGACGAGAGCAGTTGCTTGATGAGCACGTCGGACTGCTCCCACACCGAGCCGGGTTCCACCAGGTCCTCGATGGGAACGATGAGTGGAGGATCAGCGACGAAGCGAAGCTCGTCGTGGACCTTGCCGACACGGCGCGTGAACACCCGCACGCTGTCTCGGGTCCGGGCCTTGACGACTTGCCCCCTGGTCCGCCGGTGCTCCCTCTTGCTCAGCTGTCCCCGGCGCACCTCTTCCTCGGTCATCTCAAGGAGGTCGCCGGCCTCCAGATGCTCGTACCAGACCTCGAGGGTTCCGGCTGCGGCGGCCTGGCGCATGCGTTCCCGGTACTCCCGGGCCCCGGCCATGACGATGTCACGGCGATCGGAGGGGGAGAAGCCGCGGCTGCGGCCCATCATCTCGACGCTGGTGGCCAAGCGCTTCACGTCCCACTCCCACGGGCCGGGGAGTGTCTCGTCGAAGTCGTTGATGTCAAAGATGAGCTTGCGTTCGGGGGTCCCGAAGAGGCGGAAGTTCAGCAGGTGTGCGTCGCCGCACAGCTGGACGGTGATGTCTGATCGGGGGGTGACGGCCAGATCCGTGGCCATGATCAGTGCGGCCCCCCGAAAGAACGTGAACGGTGAGACGAGCATCCGCCCGTAGCGAATCGGGACCAGTTCGGCCACCCGGCTCGCTCCCTGTTCTTCCAACAGGGCGATGGGGTCGAGGCGGTCTGGTGCGGCTTCGAACAGCCCGTGGCTCGACCTGGGAGCGGCCAGACGCGCCGCCTTCCCCCGGGCCACTCGCTGGTCGACAGTGAGGCGATCCCGCCTCCAGGATGACGCGAATGAGCGATCAGACCCGGTCGGCGGAGTGGCGCCGGCTCCTGGCCGACCCTCGCCCTCGGCCCTCCCAGCACGGTCCATGGTTCCCCTCCTCGTCCGCCCCCACCCGCTGCCGAGCCCGAGGGACATCGTAGGCTCGGTGTCCCCACGGGCTGCCCAGGAGCGGTCGGGCCTGGTCATCGACACCCCTCGGATGATCGCTGAGGGATCCGCCCCCGAAGTTTGACTCGGACGCCTTCACTGAGGACCGGTAACGCTCGCGGGGCCATGACAGAATGCCGCCATGAGCACCATTGTCCTGGGCACGGACGGTTCGGAACTCGCCAACAAGGCTGCCTCGGCCGGCCTGGCGATCCTTCGAGAGGCAGGCACGGTTCTGGTCGTCACCGTGGTCGACGGGACGGACCCGTCACTGGTCGACGATGGGTCGGGCCATGCCGGGCCTTCGATGCAACCGGAAGAATTCGCCAGCATGCGTGACCGATTGCTCGCTGCCGCCCGTGACATTGTGGACGACTCGGCCCGGGAGCTGGGCGGCGGCGTCGAGACCCGCATCGTGGAAGGCAGTCCCGGAGCCGCCCTCTGTGATCTCGCCCGCGAGGTTTCGGCCGTCGCCATCGTGATCGGATCTCGCGGGCGTGGGGGACTTCGCCGCGCACTGCTCGGATCGGTTTCCGACTACGTCGTTCGCAACGCCCCCTGCCCGGTGCTCATCGTCCGGTCCGACCACAACTGACGCCGTCGAGCGATCCGCACCGCACGCCGGATCGAGGTCCGACCGGCATGGGCGTGGGAGGTACCGGAACGACGCATCCGGAATCGCGCCTCCGGCTGCAGATGGTCCCGATCCTTGCCACAATGACTCCTGTCCGGTGATGCCGGCGGGAGCCACGGAGATGGAGCCTGACCATGGATCGACAGACATCGACCGAGCATGTACAGGCCGTCCTCGCCATCGAGGACCGTGTGCTGCGCAACTACTGGGTCACCCAATCGTATTCCGATCTTGCTTCCGGGCTGTCCGGATTGCTGGGGGCGGACACGGCCAACTGGTGCACGTTCGGCACATGGGCCTCGTTCACGGTGGGTCGCAACCTGCGCGGGGAGAATCTGCCCGATTGGCTGCACCAACGAGTGGTACTGGCCGACGGCATGATGGGCGCGGCGCGGGCGGCCAACGATGCGGCTCGCACGGAGCACCCCGATGGCGGATTCCACAGGATCGAGCCCGAACACCTCAGTGACATCGTCCGGGACCTCTTCGGGGCGTGCGCGACCAACCTCTCCGACGGGAACACCGAAGTGTTCGCCGAGATCGCACCGCCCGCCGCCATCTTCATCACCGGCTTCGAGGACAACCCCCACGACTCCTCCTCGGTCCGTGCCCAGGTACTCCAGGCCTGTGAAGGGGCACCGGAATTCGAGGGGCGCAATCGACTACAGGCTGGGTTCACCCTGTGGTGCGATGCCCTTTCCGAGCCGGAGCCAGTCCGACGGAGCCAACTCATCCTGGCCGGATCCCTCCAGTTGGGGGCCCACGAGCAGCACCATCTCCAGGGGCCGATCACCGGGAGCATGGACATGGGTCTGAACCAGTCGGTCGAGCTCCTCAAGCGGCGCCTGGTGGGGGGCGAGCCCGGATTCGCCGCGGTGGAGGCGCCCGTTGAAGTATTCCTGCGTCCCCTCTGCCGCGCCATCGCCAACCTCTGGGGGGATCTGATGACCGAGCTGCTGGGCACCATCCAGACTCCTGACGGGACCTTGCGCCTCGATGACGACGTTCCGCCCTGCGCTGGCCAGGACTTCGTACCCGCCGACCTGGAGTCCGTCGTCGTCGATGAACTGGCGTCAGTCCTCGCACGCTTCAACCGGGCTGGGGGAGACGGACACGGCAGCCGGGCGCCCGACTGGGTCAACCTCGACGACCGGATGAACTTCATCACCAACCTGTTCGTGTCCCGGCACCATCGCAAAGAGCTGTTCGATCCCCCCTTCGACTCCGCCGTGCTGGCCGAGCTCGAGGGCGGCCGCATCCCGGTGGTCACCACCCGCGGGCACAGCCGTTTCCGGGCAAACGGTGGAGGGTACGGGACAGACGGCGCCCGGGTCCGATCGGTGACGCCTGTCGTCCCACCGTCAAAGGGAACCGACATCTTCACCGACTCGCTGATGGAGACCTTGCGGGTGACGGGCGACGCACCCGCCGACGCCGCCGTGGCGGCCTATTTCGAGGCTACCGACGCCGCCCACGACCATCTGTTCCGCGCCCTGGGCTCTGCCTCCGCTCAGGCGGTCGCCGACGACGATCAACCGGGAATCGGGACGTTCGTCAGAAGGGTGGAAGCGTGGCCTGAATGGGCCGATCCCGAACTGGTCCGCCACGGGCAACGTGTCTTCGGTGAGTTCGGACCGCAGCTGGGCATGGGGCTGTTCATGGCCAGTCTTCCGTCGGACTATGCGTTCGCGAGGGGAGTACAGGTGCTCGCACGCACGGCACGGCTCACCCACAACCCCAAACGCCGATACGTCGAGACCGGACAGATGATCATCGATGTGATGACGCCGGGGGCACTCGATCCCGGAGGTGTCGGCTATCAGGCGGTCCGCCACGTTCGCCTGATGCACGCCGCCGTGCGCCACGCGCTGCTCCACCTCGACGAGATCGAGCAGGAGGGAGGGCCCGCCATGGCCCCGTGGGACCCCGAGCTCGGGTTGCCCATCAACCAGTTGCAGCTGCTCGGGACCCTCCTGTCCTTCTCCGTCGTGGGCATCAAGGCGCTCGGGAGGTCCGGCGTCCGCGTCAGTCCGTACCAGGCGGAGGCGTACATCCATGTCTGGAACCTCGTGGGACACCAGATGGGGATCCGCGAGGATCTGCTTCCCCTCTCCTGGGAGGACTCGAACGCGCTCTGGGAACGACGCAGCCGGCACGAGTACGGACCGACTCCCGAGGGGAGAGCCTTGACGAAGGCCGCCATCGACTGCATGAACGAATTGTTCGGCTTCACCCACCTGCCCGGGCTGCCGGCCACCGGCATCCGGCACTACCTGGGGAACGAGACCGCCGACCTGCTCGGGGTGCCGAAGCCCGACTGGACCCGGGTCATCTTCGAGCTCATGCAGCGGACCGACTGGCTCTACGAACTCGCCCTGGTCCGCATCCCCGGAACAGGGCCGATCGCATCGGCACTGGGACGGCGGGTATGGCGAGGCTTCGAGCTGTACGGGCGGGGTCGCCACCGGCCCGCATTCCGGGTGACCGACGAACTGAAAGAAGCCTGGGGGGTGCGCAACCGGGGGTAGGCGGGGCTCGGAGCAGCCGGTTGTCCGGCACCGCGCCGGGGTTCGCTCGGCAGCCGGAAGCCGGCGGCGGCTAGTTTGGTGACATCTTGGCGGAAGGAGGTCGGTGGCCACCGAGCACATAGCGCTCCTGTTCACCGATGTGGTGGACTCGACGGCGTTGTCGCAGCGCCTGTCGCCTGACGCGGCGGACCAGGTGCGTCGTGACCACTTCGCGGTCCTGCGGCAGACCCTGGCCCACGCAGGCGGCGTCGAGGTCAAGAACCTGGGCGATGGGCTCATGGCGGTGTTCTCGTCGGCATCGGCCGCCCTGGCCTGTGGGGTCGCCATGCAGCAGGCCGTCGAGCGGGACAACCGTGATCGGGAGCACTCGGTCGGGCTGCGGGTCGGACTGAGCGGCGGTGAGGTGGTCCGCGAGGAGGATGACTACTTCGGGGACCCGGTTGTCGAGGCGTCCCGCCTGTGCGCCGCCTGCGACCCCTCGCAAATCCTGGCTGCCGACGTGGTTCGGTTGATGGCAGGCCGGCGGAGCCCTCTCGACTTCCGAGCGCTCGGAGAGCTCCCCCTCAAGGGTCTGCGTGACCCGGTCCAGACAGTAGAGGTGCTCTGGGAGCCTGTGGCCGGTGCCGAAGCGGCCGTCCCGCTCCCGCCGCGGCTCGCAGTGGGCCCTGCGAACCTGGTCGGTCGGGAAGCGGAGATCTCCCGGTTGGGAGACGCGTGGCAGCGTGTCCTCGACGGTGGAGGACGAGAGGTGGTGCTCGTGTCGGGCGAGGCGGGCCAGGGGAAGAGCACCCTCGTGGCTGAAGCGTCCCGCCTCGCCTATGGCCACGGAGCCTGTGTCCTGTTCGGGCACTGCGAGGAGGACCTCGCCACTCCCTACCAGCTCTTCGCGGAGGCGTTCGGCCCCGTTGTCGCCCATGCAGACGAGAGCCGGCTGCGTGCACTGGTGGGCGCCCTCGGGTCCGAATGGGCGCGGCTGGTGCCGGCGCTCCGTGACAGGATCCCCGACCTGCCTCCGTCGAAGGCCACCGACCCCGACTCGGAGCGCTACTTGCTGTTCGCCGCAGCCGTCGGGCTGTTGACCGAATTCTCACGGGAGCAACCCGTCGTTCTCGTCCTCGACGATCTCCAGTGGGCCGACAGCGGGAGCCTGGCCCTGCTGCGCCAGGTGACGGCGGCGGAGCCGGCCATGCGGGTGTTGGTGCTCGGAACCTTCCGCGACAGCGAGCTTCCCCAGGCCCCCGGCCTCCGCGAGACGCTGGGGTCGATCTGGCGCCAGAAGGGTGTCTCTCGCCTGGAGCTCGGCGGACTGGACGAGCCGGGCGTGCAGGCGTTGATGGAGGCGGCGGCGGGGCACCGCCTCGACGCATTCGGGGTGGGCCTGGCCGACGTGGTCCATCGTGAGACCGATGGCAACCCGTTCTTCGTGACCGAGGTCCTCCGTCATCTGCGGGACACCGGTGCCATCCACCAGGACCAGGCCGGTCACTGGGTCGGCACCGGCACGCTCGACCAGACGGCCCTGCCCGCCAGCGTCCGCGAGGTGATCGGCGGTCGGGTGGCGCGCCTCGGGGCCGATGCCGAGCGGGTGCTAGTCGCAGCGGCGGTGATCGGCCGGGACTTCGACCTCGACGTCCTGGAGCGGGCAACCCGGGTCCACGTGGACGGCCTGCTGGACATCCTCGAGTCAGCCGCCACCTCTTCGCTGGTGCAGGAGGTCGACGCCGCTCCGGGCCGGTACAACTTCTGCCATGCGCTGGTCCAGCGCACGATCTACGAGGGCCTCGGGTCGACCCGGCGGGCCCGCACGCACGAGCACGTCGCCCTGGCGTTGGAGGACTTCTGTGGCGACCACCCGGGCACGCGGGTGGGCGAGCTCGCCCACCACTGGATCAATGCCACTCCGCCCGCCAACATCCGGAAGGCCATCTACTTCTCGCGCCTGGCTGCCGACGACGCCCTGCGGTCGCTGGCCCCGTACGACGCGCTCCGTCACTACGCCACTGCCCTCGAATTGTGCGTCGAGGCGGGCGAGACGGATCCGGTCCTGCTACTCGACCTGGCCATCGGGCTCGGGACCTCACAGCGGCAGACCGGCGACCCGTCGTTCCGGATCACGCTTCTCGACGCGGCAAGACGGGCGGCCCGAATCGGCGATGTCGACCGGCTGGTGGCGGCCTGCCTAGCCAACGATCGCGGCTTCTACAGCGCCGTCGGTGCCACGGACAGGGAAAAGGTCGAGACGTTGGAGATGGCGCTCGAACTGCTTCCCGCCGACCACCCTGACCGGGCGCTGGTGCTGGCCACCCTGTGCTCGGAGCTCGCCCACGGCAGCCCGCTCGACCGCCGGCGGGCGTTGGCCGAGGAGGCCATCGCCATCGCCGAGGCAACCGGCGACGATGCTGTCGTGGTGAGGGTCCTCAACCATCTGCACCTTCCTCTCCAGGTTCCGTCCATGCTCGAGGTGACCCAGGCCCGGGCCGCCGAGGGCCTCGTGCGAGCCGAGCGCATCGGCGACCCCGTCCTGCTGTTCTGGGCCGCACAGTGGCGCTCTGAAGCGGCGGCCCGGACCGGGGACCTCGACGAGATGGACCGGTGCATCGCCATCCACGAGGCCATGGCCGCGCAGCTCAACCAGCCGGCCATGGCTTGGGGAAACCGGTTCAGGCGCTCCCTCCGGGCACAGATCGCCGGGGACACCGACCTGGCCGAGCAACACGCCACGGAAGCGCTCCAGATCGGCACCGACACGGGACAGCCGGATGCCGCCGTCATCTTCGGCGCCCAGTTCAACATCGTGAGCGGCCAGCGGGGCACGCAGAGCGAGCTCATCCCGCTGATCGAGAAGATGGCTTCGGAGACCCCGGACATCCCGCCTATGTTCTTCATGTCCTTGCTGGCCAAGGCCCACGTCGAAGGAGACCGAGTCGACCGCGCCGCCGAACTGCTCGAGGAGGGCGCCGCCGCCGGGTTCCAGTTGCCCCTGGACCAGACGTGGCTCACGGGAATGGTCGACTTCGCCGAGGCTGCCATCGAGTGCCGGCACGTTGCCGCTGCCGCTGCCCTCTTCGTGCAGCTCGAGCCCTGGGCCGCCCAGCTGCCCGCCACTGGGGCTTCGGCCCTCGCCCCGGTCAGCCACTACCTCGGGGGCCTGGCCACGGTCACCGGCGAGTTCGACCGGGCGGACACGTACTTCGACCAGGCCGCCGTCATCAGTCAGCGCATGGGGGCCAAGTTCTTCGCGGCCCGCACCGACCTCTCCTGGGGAAAGATGCTGGCTGAGCGCGGGGCGCCGGGCGACAGTGCCAAGGCCCGGACACTGCTGACCAGGGCGCAGGCCGCCGCAGCCGCCAACGGGTACGGGAACGTAGAACGGCGGGCCGCCGAAGCGCTGCAACGCCTGGACTGACACCCATTCCCGGTGTCCCCCCGGCGGACCGGATGGTGGGGACCGGCAGCCGCGAGAGAGTTCAGTGGCTGGTCTCGACGATCAACAGGTCGCAATTGACCTTGTGGGACACCCGGTTGGCGATCGGGCCCAGCAGGAAACGCGCCGTGGACTGCATCCCCTTCGACCCGACCACGAGCAGGTCGGCCTGTTCGTCCTCGACGACCTTGATGAGCACCTCCGCGGGCTCGCCGGCCACGGCCCGACCGGAGGCCGATCGGACACCGGCGGAGCGGGCCGACTCCACGGCCTGGTTGGTGTGGTCCTCGGCCGCGGAATGGGCTGCCGCCGCCCATCCGGAATCCAACGAGACCCCCGCCGCCGGGACGGCCGGCGCACGATTGCGGTAGGCGGACACGACCACCAGTTCCGCCCCCACCGCCTTGGCCAGGGCCGTCGCCTTCCAGACGGCCCGCTCCGCCGTCTCCGAACCGTCGGTCCCGACCACGATCCTCGTCGGAACGCCATCGCCCGCAGTCACCTCGTTGCCCATGGCCCACCTCCGTGTCTTGCCCTCATCGGCATTCTTACCCACGGACCCGGCATCTGCTTCGGTGCGCTCGGGAAGGCTGTGTTGGGAGAAGGGCCCGACCTTCGGGGGAGGTGCTTGACGGAGTTGTCATACGGAGCTCACCGGGGCCCGGCCGATTCACGGCTCAAGGGTCCGTTCGGCCTCGGTCGCAGGGGTTAGGCTGACCTAATAGTTCGTCCCGCGACTTGCCCATCCGCCGACAGATGCCGGTCGCTCTCCCATTCCGTTTGGTGCGGCGTCCGCCTCCTCCCTCCCCGTCCTGGGGGGCGAGTTCGCTCGACGCGCCGCCCTGGTTCGCTTGTCCTTACGCAGTGGTCAACCCGTGGGACGGCTCAGCACTACGTCCACGGCATGGCGGCGCGCTCACCCCAGTAGGTCTGCGGGTCGAGGGCCAGGGTCGAGAGTCGATCGCCGTCCGGCGGCGGGGCGCCGTCGAGCGCCCCGAGGTTCGATCGCAGCTGGGAGACCGTTGCCGCACCGGACAGTACGACGTCGGCCCAGGGCTGAGCCAGCGCCACGGCCAGAGCAGTGGCGTCGGGCTGATTGCCGAGGGCCGCGGTCGCAGGCCCGGGGGTGGCGAGCCGCCCGTTGGCCAGGGCCTCCTTGACGATCACGGTCCAGCCGGCGGACTTTGCCTGGGCCAGCATGGGGCCCACCGAGGGCTCCAAGAGATTCCAGGTCGCCTGGACGGCGGAGAACAGCGTCGTGCCGTCGACCTCGATGGACAGGGCCGCACGCAGGGTCTCTGATTGATCCGGGCCGCTGAGGCTGAGCCCGACGGGCAGCCCGAGCCGGGCCAGCGCCGCGTGGGCGGTGGCGTCGCCGAGGATCCCCGACTCCAGCGTGGCGGAGTGGACCTGGTACAGGTGGAGCCACGGTCCGAGCAGCGCCTGGGTCTCTGGCCACTGGCGGGCCAGGGCCGCCGCCGAGTGGTCCTTCACCTCGTGGACCTCCGCGTCCACCCTCCAGTCCGCCGTGTAGGTGTAGCCCCACTTCGATGACACCGCCACCTGCCCCGGATCGATGGCGCGACGGGCCAACCACTCAGCCAGGAACTGCTCGGCCCGACCGTAGGAGCGAGCGGCGTCGAACCAACGGATCCCGCCTTCCCACGCCGCGTCGCACATCTGGCTACATCGCTCCCGGAGCGCCTCGATCGAGCGGTCCGGGCCGATGGCGCTGCCATGATCGACGTTCAGGTACCCGGGCCGACCCAACGCGGCCAGGCCCAATCCCAAGACAGCCATGAGCCAGTCTCGCCCCTGGCGAGGGGATCGGGCGAGCGCCGATCCGCCGGAGGGCGACGGGTCCGTCCAAGGGACGCCGGGGTCCTTGATTTCTCCGGCGGCGGGCATAGGCTCACGGCGTGACCTCGTCGCGTGATGATGTCGCCCGCGACGTCGGGCGACTCGTGGTGGCCGGTCAGGAGCTCCGGGACCTCATCCGGGAGAGCCGGAAGGGCTTGCAAAAGGGGCTCGACCTGCTCGATCGGGGGGTCGGAATCGATGAGGCGTTGCGAGCCCTCAACACGGCCGAGAGGCGTCTGGCGATGACCGAGCACCTCAGCGAGTTCGAGGAGTGTCGTCACCGACTCCGACTCTCGATCACCGTCGCCGGGCTCGAGGAGGGCATGAGCATCGGGGACATCGCCCGGGCCTTCGGGGTATCCCGGCAACTGGCATCCCGGATGGCCAAGCAGGCCCGAGGCGAACTCTGACCGGACCGGGCCCGGGCACCGACGTGCCGGGCGCGGGCCTCAGGTCAACCTGGCATCATCCCGGTTGGGGCGAGACGGCCACCTGCCGGGGCTGACCGCCGACCGCGCCCCGGCGCGACTGACCCGTCACGAACACCGCGCTCACGATGGCCCCGAGGGCGAGCATGCCGGCTCCGAGGGCGAAGGCCACCGAGTAGCCGTGGACCAGCCCGGCGCGGGCCAGCGCCGGTCCATGGGAGGCGATGTAGGTGGCCGTGGCCGTGGCCGCCACCGTGTTGAGCAGGGCGGTCCCCAACGACCCTCCGACCTGTTGGGCGGTGTTCACCAGGGCGCTGGCCACCCCGGAGTCCCTGTCCCCGACATTGACCAGGGCCGTGCTGCTGAGGGCGGGGAAGGCCAGCCCCAAGCCCACGCTCATCAGGATCTCGGGCGGGAGCACGTGGGTCCAGTAGGAGGTGCCGACCCCGATCTGGGTGAGCCAGGCCAATCCCAGTGCGCCGACCCCCAGACCCAGGGTCATCGGGATCCGGGGGCCGATCCGGGGGACGAGGCTGCTGGACGCCCCGGCGGCGGCGATGATGCCCGCCGCGAACGGGAGGAAGGCAACCCCGGCCTTCAGGGCCGAGTAGTGGAGGACCCCCTGCATGTAGTAGCTGAGGAAGACGAACATGGCGAAGAGACCGGCCCCGGTCAGCAGGGCCGACAGGTAGGCACCGGCCCGGTTGCGCTCGGACATGACCCGGAGGGGCAGGAGCGGGTGGCTGGAGCGCGATTCGACCAGGACGAAGGCCGCCAGCAGGACGGCGGCCACGCTGAGGAGGATGAGCGTGGTGGTCGATGCCCAGCCGTCGGTCTCCGCTTTGGTGAAGCCGTAGACCAGGCTGACCAAGCCGGCGGTGGAGAGCAGCGCGCCCGGTATGTCGTAGCGGGTTGTCCCGATTTCGCGGCTCTCGTGGACGACCCGCAGGGCGGCAAAGGCGGTGAGGACGGCGATCGGCACGTTCACCAGGAGGCACCACCGCCACGAGGCGTACTGGGTGAGGACGCCGCCGGCCAGGACACCGATGGCACCACCGGCACCGGATACGGCTCCATAGGCACCGAACGCCTTGGCGCGCTCTTTCGGATCGTCCCGGAAGGTGATGGTGAGCAACGACAGTGCTGCAGGCGCCATCACCGCCGCGAACGCCCCCTGGAGCGCCCGGGCCCCGAAGAGCATGGCCTGGTCCGCGGCCAGCCCACCCAGCGCCGACGCCCCCGCAAATCCGATGAGGCCGACGATGAACATCCGCTTGCGCCCTCCGAAGTCGGCGATGCGACCGCCCAGCAGGAGCAGTCCACCGAAGGCCAAGGTGTAGGCGGTGATTACCCATTGCCGGTTGGCCACCGAGATGTTGAGCGCCCGTTGGGCCGAGGGCAGGGCGATGGTGACGATCGACGCATCCAGGACCACCATCAGCTGGGCAATGACGACCACCGCCAGGATCGACCAACGTTTTGGATCGGGCTCCGCGCTCGCCGCCGGTGTGGTCGGCGCCTCGGCCGGATCAGTCACTTCGGTCATCGTCTGCTCCTTCGGGACGCGTTTCTCGTCTTGCGGAATAGGTTGGACGGCTCCTGATTCGGGCCGCACGTGCCCGGGACCTCTGGGAAAGCCGGATGGGGTATGGACGGGCTGGGCGCTGCGAACTCATCGGCGCCGATGCCAAGGTCGGCCATCTCCGGCACCCGCGGTGATCGTACCCGGTCGGATCCGGCATCCGTTCCGGCGCCCGTGGAGGCCGCCGCCGGATTCTTTGGCGCTACGAGGGCGCCCGATCACCAGCCGCGCAGGTCCACCGGCCATCGCTCCACCACTTCGTCGCCGTCGAGCAGGTGGAGGTGCCGGTGGTAGGCGACGGTCGGATCAACGTGCGCCGGGAATACGTTGACGAGGTCACCGACCCGGACCGGATGCTCGGGGACGAACGTCAGGTGTTCGTCGGAGCAGAACAGGACCTCGGCGGCCTCGATCGACGGATTCCCGTGGTCCATGCCCAGGGCCTTGAGTCCGCAGTCGGCCACGGCCCACTGGCGCGACACGGAGATGACCGTGGCCAGCACCGAGAGCGCCTGGGCGAAGGGGAGACCGAGTTTGCCGTAGGCGGTGTCCATGAGGGCGTAGGAGCCGGCCTGGATCTCCGTGGCCCAGAAGTTGATGTCATAGGTGCCGGTCCCGCCGGCGGAGACGACCTCGCCGCCGGCCCGCTGGTGGGCGGCCACCAGCAATACCATGGACGCCTCCAGCATCTCCTTGCGTGTGGCCCGCTCTTCCAGCCCGACGATGTGGCCCTCGTAGCCCATCACGCCGCGTACCTCCAGGCCCCGGAGGCGTGCGTGATCGGCCAGGCGCCCGGCGTCCTCCGGTGGGCAGCCGCAGCGGGGCAGCCCCACGTTGACGTCGATCAACACCTCGGGAACCCCTGCCGCCGCCGCCGCGTCGATGGTCTCCACGGAGTCGACGGCCACCGTCACCCGTGCCCCGGCCCGGACCAGCGCGCCAAGGCGGGTGGCATCCACCACCTCGTTGGCCAGGAGGAGGTCGTCGCCCAGGCCGACCCGGGCCATTCCCTCCATCTCGGCCATGGTCGAGCACGTGAACGCTGAGTGACCCAGTTCGGCCTGGCGGGCTGCCAGGGACGTGCACTTGTGGGCCTTGACGTGGGGACGCAGGCGGCGTCCCGGCAGGGCGTCGGACATCGTGGTCAGATTGGCTTCGAGGAGGTCCCGCTGGACGACCAGGGCCGGAGTGGTCAGCTGTCCCGTCTTCACGGGAGCAGCGTACGACCGGGGCGGTTGCCGGTTCACCCGTCGGGGCGCGGCCCGGTCCCACCGAGTACCGTCGGCCTCGATGGACACACCGTGGATGGAAGATGCCTGCGGCCTGGTGGACGCGTTTCGAGCCCGGGACATCTCTCCGCTCGAAGCGCTCGATGCCTGTATCGACGCCATCGAGAGGTCGCCGCTCAACGCCTTCAGCCATACCGACTTCGAACGGGCGCGGCAAGCGGCCACCGAGGCGGACGTGGCCCTTCCGTTCGGAGGGGTGCCGTTCGGGGTCAAGGAACTGGAGAGGGTGAAGGGGTGGCCCTCGACGGATGCCTCGGTCATCTTCAGGGACCGGATCTCCGACTACGACCAGACGTCGGTGGTGCGCTTGCGGGGCACCGGCGCTGTGCTGGCCGCGCAGACCACGGCCAGCGAGTTCGGGGGGATCAACTGCACCTCGACCGAGCTCCACGGCACCACCCGGAACCCCTGGAATCAGGACCAGACGCCCGGGGGCTCGTCGGGAGGAACCGCCGCCGCCGTGGCCGGCGGGCTGCTCCCGATCGCCACCGGCAGCGACGGGGGAGGTTCGATTCGCATCCCGGCCGGCTTCACCGGCCTCTTTGGCCTGAAGGCCACCTACGGCCGTATCCCCAAGGGCCCATGGGCGGGCGTTGAGCCGCTGACATCAGTGATCGGGTGCCTGACCCGGTCCGTGCGGGACACGGCGCGCTACTTCGACGCCTGCAACGGATTCGATCAACGCGATCCCCTGAGCCTGCCCGCGGTTGGCGGTTGGGAAGCCGCCCTCGGAGGCCAAGACCTGGTGGGGATGACCGTGGCCATCCTCCCGGACCTCGGTTCGGCCCGCGTGCGGGACGAGGTGGCCGACCGCGTGGCGGCGGCAGCCGATCATCTGGTCGGCGCAGCCCGCCTTCGAGTGGTCGAGGCCGACCCGACCCTCCCTCCTCTGCGCGGTCAGTGGGCCATGGCCGGGCAGGTCGGATTCGTGGCCGACCTCGGGAGTGCCTATCCCGAGCGCGCCGGCGAGCTGTCAAGGGAGATGCGGGCCGGGCTCGAAGGCGCCAGGCAGCGGTACACCCTGGAGAAGGCGGCCTCCATCGAGTCCTATCGGCGTCAGCTCAACGAGGCCATGGCGGACCTCTTCGCCCAAGCCGACTTCGTCATCTGCTCCAGCAATCCCGACGTGGCCTTTGCCGCCGAGGGACCACCGCCGTCGACCATCCCCGGGGCCGACCTCATCCACGAGATCGGTTTCTCGCGGGCCGTCATGAACAACGCGGCGCTGACCGCACCCTCGAACCTCAACGGCAGCCCGGCCGTGAGCATCCCGGCCGGTCTGGTCGATGGGCTTCCCGTCGGCCTGCAGGTTCTGGCCGGCCACCACCGCGAGCAGCTTCTGTTGGACCTGGCCCTGGTGGCCGAGCGGGAGCTGCCGTGGCCCAAGGTGGCGCCCGGTGCGCCTCATCGCGTGTAGAGCCTTCAGCCGTCGAGTCAGAACCCGGAGCCCGGACGACGGCCGGCGGGGATGATCGGTCAGGACATCGATTCGTCGAGCTCGCCGAGCGAACGGATCAGATCGAGATTGGGCGAGTAGTCCACCGGGCAGGCGATGATCGACACCGTGTCGGCGGCGAGAGCGGTGCGAAGCGTGGGGAGGAGCTCGTGGGCGGCGTTGATGCGGTAGCCGACGGCTCCGAAGCTCTCGGCGTAGGCCACAAAGTCGGGATTGCCGAAGGTGGTGTCGACGTCGTGACCCAGCTCCAGCTCCATCTTCCAGCTGATCAGTCCGTAGGCGTCGTCCACCCAGATCAGGATCACCATGGCGATCCCCTCGCGCAGGGCGGTCTCGATCTCCTGGGAGTTCATGAGGAAGGCACCGTCGCCCGTGGCGACCAGCACCTTGGCCTCGGGCCGGGCCATCTTGGCCCCGATGGCTCCGGGCAGGGACCAGGCCATGGTCGAGAGCCCGTTGGAGATGAGGCAGGTGTTCGGTGCATACGTCGGGTACAGACGGGCCATCCACATCTTGAGTGCACCGGTGTCCACGAGCACGATGTCGTGGCGGCCGAGGGCGGTTCTGGTGTCGGCGACGATCCGGGCCGGGGAGAGCGGGAAGCGGTCGTCGGAGCGACCCCGTTCGAGCTCTCCGGCCAGGAACCCTCGGATCCGCTGCTCGTCTCCTCGATCCCCAAAGGTTCGATCCACCGCGGCGGCAAGGGAGATCAAGCTGCGGCCGATGTCGGACTGCAGACCGACGGCGACGTTGTAGTGGCGGTCGACCTCGGCCGGGAATCGATGGATGTGGATGATCTGCTTGTCGCCGAGCGGATTGATGCGGACGGGATCGAACTCCTGCAGTTCGTAGCCCACGGTGACGATCACGTCCGCTCGGTCGAATCCGAAGTTGACGTAATCGTGGCGCATGAAGCCAACGGCACCGAGGGCCTGGGGATGGTCGTCGGGGAAGATCCCCTTGCCATGGAAGGTCGTGGCCACCGGCATGCCCAACGCCTCGGCGAAACGACGAAGGCTCTCGCCGGCATCGGCACGCGCCGCACCGTGGCCGGCCAGCACGACGGGACTGACGGCATCTCGGAGGATCGACGCGGCCCGCTCCACCTGGCCCGGTGAGGGCTCGTCGGCGCGGGGGATGTTGATCGGCAGGGGCGCGCTGTCGGCCGGGGCCGCCGCCTTTTCGATGTCCTCGGGGACCGCAAGGTAGACCGCGCCCGGCCGTTCGGTCTGGGCCAGCTTGAAGGCCTTGCGCACCATCTCGGCCACGGCACCGGGGGTGGCGATCAGAGCCGACCATTTGGTGACGGGTTCGAACATGGACACGAGGTCGACGCCCTGGTGTGACTCCTTGAAGCTCCTGTCCATGCCCACCTGAGCCGACAGTGCGATCAAGGGCGTGGAATTGGTGGTGGCGTCGGCCGCGCCGAGCAGCAGGTTGATGGCACCCGGGCCGAGCGTGGCCGAGCAGACGCCGGCTCGTCCGGTCAGCCGCCCGTAGGTCTCGGCCATGAACGAGGCGCCTTGCTCGTGGCGCACCAGCACGTAACGGATCGTCGACCGCGACAGCGCCTCGACCAGGTGGATGTTCTCTTCGCCGGGGATCCCGAACACATGGGTGACACCCTCGTTCTCGAGGCACCGGGCGATGAGTTCGGCGCTGGATGCTGACTCCTCGGCCATCGGGGAGACCCTAGAGGAACTTCTGGGCGCCGATCGCCCGGGCCGAGGATCTTCGCAGCCAACCGGCGACCACTGACGACGCCCGGTGCATGCCGCCGTTCGACGCCGCCGTTCGACCCGGCCAGGACCTGCACGTAGGAGCGCGGTCCCGCTACCGTTGGGCCACCAGCAGAAAGGCGATGACCATGAGCTCGAAGACAGAGGAGATCGAAGCAGCAGCTTCGGGGCTGACCCACGCCATGGCCCGACTGGTGCGGGCCTTCGATGCCGTAGGCGATGACCGTGAGGCCGCCGGGAGCGTCTCGGAAGGGTTGGTGGAGGCCATCGAGGGGCTGGCCGGCCGCCTGAGCGCGGCCAAGGGGTTCAGCGCTTGATCGAACCCCACCACCGCACGTCCTGAGGCAAACGGACGGAGTGCGAGAGGGAGGGACCGACCGTGACGGATGCATACGTCCTTGGAGGAGTGCGGACGCCGGTGGGGCGCTACGGCGGCTCACTGTCGCACCTGCGCACCGATGACCTGCTGGGTCAGACGATGGTGGCTGCGTGTGAGCGCGTCGGGGTCCCGCTCGGACGCATCGAGGACATTGCCGCCGGATGCGTGAACCCAGCCCATGAGGGGATGGGGGACATCGCCCGTTGGGCGGCGCTGTCGGCAGGGTTCCCGGACTCGGTGCCGGCGGTGACGGTCAACCGCTTCTGCGCTTCGTCGTTGACGTGCGCCATCTCGATCGCCCATGGCATCGCCACCGACGAGCTCGGCGTCGGCCTCGCCGGTGGGGTCGAATCGATGTCCCGTTCGGGGTGGGCGCTGATGAAGGGGGATGCCCCCTTCAGTCCCCGGGGACCCGTCTTCCTCCTCGACACCATGTGGGCGGGTGCCGGCGGCCCGCCCAACCCGGTGCTCTTGGCCCGCAACGCCTACGTCGAGATGATCAAGACGGCTCAGAACGTCGCCGACAAGTACCAGCTCACGCGCCAAGAGATCGATGCCTTCGCCCTCCGGTCCCATCTCCACGCCGCCGCGGCCCGGGACTCCGGACGCCTGGCGGCGGAGATCCATCCGGTGGAGGTCCCCGGCAATCGCAAGGAACCCGCCCGCATGTTCGAGCACGACGAGATCATCCGGGGCGACACCACCGCCGATCGGCTGGCGGCGCTCCCGCCCCAGCCGAACACGACCCAGATGACGGCGGGGAACTCGTCGCCGCTGAGCGACGGTGCCAGCGCCGTGGTCCTGGCCAGCGGGGCGGAGGCCGCGGCCCTCGGTGTCCAGCCTCTGGCCCGCGTGGTGGCCTCGGCCACCCATGCCCTGGACCCCCAGCTCATGGGGATCGCCCCCGCATTTGCCATGGCGAAGGCCCTGGGGCGGGCCGAACTGGACCCGGAGGACATCGACGTGTGGGAGGTGCACGAGGCGTTCGCGGCCCAGGCCCTGGGGGTCCTGCGCGAGCTACCCAACCAGCTGGGCGGCTTTGAAGTTCCTGACGAACGGCTGAATCCGAATGGCGGCGCCGTGGCCATCGGCCACCCGTTCGGCTCGTCCGGCACGCGCTACGTCCTCACCCTCGCCACGGAGCTGCGCCAGCGCCAGGCCCGCTACGGCATTCTGGGCGTCTGCGTCGGTTCCGGTCAGGGCGTGGCCATGGTGTTGGAGAACCCGGTCGCCGCCTGAAGAACCGGGCGTCGGAGTGACCGTCAAGGTACCAAGGGGGTGACGTTGCTCCCGAGTTACCTCGCCCGCGCCTCCATATGGGGTGCGGCATCGAGGCAGGGACGTGCAGTCGGATTCCGGGTGACCTCGGGGTAGCTCTGGGTGTCGAAGGCGGCGACGAACTGGCGCACCGGTTTTGGAAGTTGGACCAGCAACCGTCCGGCGGGGCGGAACTCTGGTGGCGCCAGGGTGTCGATGAACAGCGAACAGCGACCGACATTCACCGAGCGGACCCGGGGATCCCCTCCCATCAGGGCGCCCAGGTAGAGGGCAACGGCACAGCGACGATTGTCCATCGGGACTCCGGTCACACCGGCGGCCCGCAAGGACTCCGCCACCTCGTCGGGGCATGCACCCAGACCGGCGAGAAGGGCCCGGGTCTGCATCTTGAGCTGTCGGTGGTGGCTCATCGGATCCTCTCGTGAAGTTCTCAGATCATAGCGATGTCGATGGGCTCCTCCGCGGCCGATTGCCGGTCCGGCCCGCCACCAGGGTGGACGGGGACCCTCGGCCCGGACATGCTCGAGGTACGGGACGTAGCCTGATGAGAATGAGCGGGCCGTTGCTATTGCGCCTGCACCTGCTCGGCGGTCTCGACGTGGAGGGCATCCCCGGCCCGGCCCTGGGGAGTCGCAAGGCGCGGACATTGGTCAAGGTGCTTGCCCTCGCCCGTGGTTCGGCCGTCCCGCCGGACAGGGTCATCGAGGCGCTCTGGCCGGAGGACGAGCTGCCGGCCAGGCCCGCCGAGCAGGTCGGGGTGCTGGTCAGCCGCCTCCGCTCGGTCCTCGGCTCCGATCGGTTGCGCCGCCTTGACGGTGGATGGGCGTTGGACCTCGATTGGTTCGATGTCGCTGAGCTCGAGACTCGCGTCGACGAGGCCGCCGCCCGGATGGCTGCAGCCAATCCGGTGGCCGCCCGCGCCGCGGCCCGGGCCGCGCTGGCGTTGGTACGCGGCGCGCTGCTGGCTGACGAGCCCGACCCGATCTGGGCCCAGGTCGAGTGTGCCGCCGCCGCCCGGACGATCGCCCGGGCACGGCTCATCGGTGCTGAGGCGGCACTGGCGGCAGGCGACGGGGGAGACGCGGCGGCGCTCGCCGAAGCTGCACTCGACCACGACCCCTATGACGAGGCCGCCTTGCGGGTGTTGATGCGGTCCTACGCGGCCACGGGCCGCCCGGCGTCAGCGCTCGCCGCCTACGCCCGAGTCCGCGGGAAGCTCTCGGAGGATCTGGGCGTCGACCCAGGCCGCGAGACCGAGGAGCTGCATACGGCGATCCTCCTCGATGACACCGCCGCCATGGACCCGGATCTGCTCCCGATGGCCTCCGACCTGCAGGCGGACCTCGTGGGCCGGGGTCCCCAACTGGCCGCGCTCGACCGTCTGCTGACCCGGGCCCGGGCGGGAGCATCGGTGTTGGCGGCGGTCGAGGGCGAGGCCGGCATCGGGAAGACCGTCCTCGTATCCCACTGGTCGAACCGGCTGCCCGGAGGAACCCTGGTGGTCACCGGTCGCTGCGACGAACTGGGACGTGATCTGCCTCTCCAACCGATTCTCGACGGGCTGGCGGCTCACCTGCGCACCGTCGAGCCATCAGCCGTGGAGGGCATCCTGGCCGACGCCAAACCGATCCTCGGCCCGCTGCTCGGGCGTTTCAGTACGGGCAGCGCCCAACCCGGACCCACCACCGTGGTCGACCCGGTGGCCGGTCGGGCACTCCTGTTTGCCGCCTTGCTCACGACGATCGAGCGAGCCGCCGGTGACCGTGCGTCGGTTGTCATCGTCGAGGACGTGCATCTGGCCGGTGAGACCACGATCGAGTGGCTTCGCTTCGCTGTCCGGCGCAGCACCCGTTTGCTGGTCGTCGCCACCCGGCGTCCCGAGGGACCCACCCTCGGGACCGAGGAGATCCTGCGCCTCGGTCCCCTCGACCTCACCTCCGTGGCCGACCTGTTCGGTCGACAGCGGGCATCCGAGCTGCACGCCAGAAGCGGA
>DASZGT010000106.1:0-6266 GCA_035938575.1 Acidimicrobiales bacterium | reverse complement strand
ACGGTGTCGAGCACTGCCTCCACGTGGCCGTGGGACCCGGCCACAGCGGCGAATCCGAGCTCGGTCCGCTGCCACCGATCGTGATAGCCCACCTCGGCGGCGGCGACGCCGAAACGGGCCTTGCTCGTCTCGACCACATGTTTGACGACGGTGCGCTTGGCCTTCAGCGAGCCGCTCTCGGGAATGTGGAGGTCCATGGTCAGGGCACACGCATGCAGCATGGCTACAGAATGGCCGGGCCGGGGGCAGCCTGCACAGAGTCCGCGTCGGCACTGGGTGACCACGCGTCTCGGGGGCATCCCTGCCCGACACCGGGCGGAAGGTGCCGGGGCATGCACGGAACCGTTTCCGTTCGAGCACCTCGTCGGGCCGGGAGCGGTCAGGCGGCCACCGAGGCGCTCAGCCCGAGCTGGTCCCGGGCATTGCCGGCGGGGGGCCACCCAGTCCGCCACCGAGTCCGGCACCGGGGCCGCCACCCGGGCCTCGAACACCCGGTCCGCCGATGGCCACGCTGGTGGCCGTCACCACATTGGAGGCGTCGGTGCCGAAGACGGCCACGTGCTCACCGACCGTCACATTGGCGATGGTCGGTGACGTGACGGCGCCATCGCGGTAGGTGGTGGCGCTGCTCACGTTGACGGTCACCGTCGTGCCGTCTCTGGCGGTGATCGTGAAGGTGCCGTCCCCCACCGACTTGACAGTGCCGAAGGCCACCGGCGGGGAGCCGCCAATGGGCGGGCGGTCTGCCCAAGAACCGGCTGTCGACGAGGCGGAGGACGGTGACGTCGTAGACGTCGCTCCGGCTACCGCTCCCCCACTCACAGCCAATCCGAGAGCCATCGCCGCCGCCGTCGTCACTCGGATCCCCCGTCGCGATTTCTGCCTGACGGCCGGAAATGGTTCAGGCGCCGACCAGATGATCATTCCTTGTTCGTCACGTTCGCTCATGCTCTGCTCCTTCGCTGTCGGTTGGTGTCAACCACGAGCATGAGGAGCGCGCCTGTGACCGGCCTGTGGCTCAGACCCGAGGTCCCTAAGAGGTCGGCGGCGAAAGGGTTACGAACGCCTGAAGGAATTGTGTGCGGCGAAGGCGTCGGCGACAATCCAGGGGTTCAGCCCAGGCGTCCGGCCAGCGACCGCATGGCCTGCCGCTCATCGGCAGTCATGTTGGGGTCGGTCACCTTCCATTCCACCACCGCCGACAGCTGTGGCTTGATCGCCTCCAGGTCGAACCCTGACAGGAAGGCGTTGACCAGCAGGCTCCGACCCGTCCCCAGCACAGCCGCCTTGACCCGGCCGGCTGGGATCCCACCAGAGGCAAGCAGCACCCACGTCAGGGCCACGTCCACTTCGGCGGCACCCCGGGCCGCGCCGGTCCAATCGATGACGGTGGGACCTTTGGACGTCAGGATCACATTGAGGGGATGCAGGTCGAGATGGATGAGACGGTCACCGCTCCCGCAGGGAGCTTCGGGAGCCCAGGCGGGGGCGGGGATCTCGTGCAGGCGGTTGTGCAGCTCCGCCAGGAGGGCGCCCTGTCGGCGGACGGTCCACGGCTGGCGACCGATGGCTGCCAGCATCACCGGGCCGTCGACCCGTTCCATCACGAGATCGGTTCCGTCGTCGCTCACCTCGGAGACGGCAGGGACCGGATAGCCATGGGCCCGCGCGTACTCCATGATGCGGGCCTCTTCCCTCATCGACCGACCCCGTCTGGACCGGCGCAACACCATCGTCTCGCCGTAGTCAAAGATGTCCGAGTCGCGCCCTGAGGCCAGCAGGGTCCCTGGCTCTCTCATGACCACAACCTATCGAGTGGCGGCCGGCGTTTCCCCGGTGATCGGAGCGGATTGATCGGTCGGGTGGGCTGGATGTCCACGTTGGCGAGGACAGGGCCGTGGTGATCGACCGGCTCGAACCGGGCGCTCAGGCGGCCTGCTCGCCGATCCGGAGCCGGCCATGGGGATCCAGCCATACGCCCGGGATGCCGAACCGATCCGCCAGCAGGGCCGGCACCTCCTCGAGGCTGACCTCAGTCGTGGACGACCCTTGCCCCAACGGCCGCTCGATGAGTACAGCCTGTTCGTAGACGAAGAGGGAGAGGCAACGACCGGGAGTCCGTGCGCCGGCGAAGACGCCAGTGACGAAGGGGGACTCGGGGTGGGTGGCCGTGAACCAGTTGTTCACCTCGATGTCCACTGCCGGTGCGGGCTCGGGGACGAATCCGTACATGTCGGTCCAGGCACCGTCCTGGAAGACCTGGAGCACGCGTTCCGCGCCGTCCTCCGCCAAGCGGTAGCGCCAGCCCGACTGGTCGCTCTCGACCCCGGGCTCGAAGGGGAGCGGATCGAGCAGGCCCCCGCCGCCGAAGCCCACATCGGCGATCCAGGGTCGGCCCTCGCTCACGACCCGCAGCAGCAGGTGGCCGAGCGGGCGGGGAGCGTCCTCAGGGCCCATGCGGACTCTCGCCAGCATCGGGACGACCTCGTCGACGCCGAGTGATTCGAGCGCCGCCAGCAGCAGCAGATTGTGCTCGAAGCAGTACCCGCCCCGGCCACGGGTCACGAGCTTGTCCTCGAGGTGAGCGGGGTCGAGGTTCACGGGTCGGCCCGAATAAGGGTCGAAATTCTCGAAGGCGATGGAGGTGGCATGGGCCCGGTGGACCTCGGCGAATGTCGCCGGGGCGGTGAGCCCGATGCGGGACAGATAGGCGTCGACGTCCTTGAGGGGAGACATCGAGCCGACTCTACCGGCGCATGCCGCAAACGTCCGGAGGCAGTCAACCCTGCTGTCGCAGATGGTCCTCGATGGCCTGGGCCTCGATGTCGAGCCGGCGCAGGAGCCCGGGCACGATCCGACGCTCGGCCATGCGACCGATGCCCGGTACCGCCACGACCAGTTCGCCTTCGATGCGGCGGACGCTGCCGGCTCCGGTGTCGGTGAGGGTGAAGTCGGCAGCACCGTGCAGCCGCCTCGGGTCCTTCTCGGCTTCGAAACGGAGGCCGCCGGAGCCCCCCGACCGATCCACCCGTACCTCCTGGATCCATGCCAGGCGGCCGGAACCGATCAGTCGTTGGGCGATCGGATCGAGGCTCCCGACGAACTCGTACCGGAGTCGCAGGGTTACGGCGTCCGCGTCGTCGCGTTGTTCGAGCAATTCGGGCAGGCTCAGGTCGGGCAGCTCGAGGCTGAGGTAGAAGCCGGGGACGGACAGCAGTGCCGTGACGGCTTGCGCCGATCCGTCGAAGCGATGCTCAGCGTGGAAGCGCACCGCCAGATCTTGTCACGGTCGGACAGCTCGAAGCGGGTCTCGATCAACGATCAGCGGCTCTGTTGATCCGATACGTTGGAACAGAATCCATCCTTTCTACAACGACGAAGGAGAGTCCCATGGACTGGAAGATCGAATTGGTCGCCATCCCGGTTTCGGACGTTGATCGAGCCAAGTCCTTCTACGCCGAGAAGGTCGGATTCAACGCCGACCACGACCACCGGGTAAGTGACACCCTGCGCTTTGTGCAGCTGACCCCTCCCGGTTCCGCATGTTCGATCACCATCGGAGAGGGGATCTCGGATGCCGCCCCGGGGTCGGTCCGGGGCATGCAGATGGTCGTCGCCGACGTCAAAGCCGCCCGCTCTGAGCTGGTGGGCCGTGGAGTTGACGTCAGCGAGGTCCAGGAGTTCCCCTGGGGCTTGTTCGTCTACTTCGCGGATCCCGACGGCAACCAATGGGCAGTTCAAGAGATTCCGAACCGCAATTGACGGAATTGAGCGGTCTCGACTGGACGACGAGACGAGGGCCGACCGTCGTTGGGACAATTGTCCTCGAACGCCGGTGTGTCCAGCTGTTGCGTTGGCACGATGAGTGACAAGTCGATGCCTCGACCCGCGTTCGACAGCTACGACCCGGCGGTTGCCGAAGCCATGCCGGCAATCACCAATCTCACCGGGATCCCCGAATACTTGGGCATCCGCATCACCGAGGTGGGACCTGGCACGATGACGGCCGAACTCGATGTTCGTCCGGAGTTGCTCAACCCGTTCGGTTCCGCCCACGGTGGCACGCTGGCAGCCCTGGTCGACCATGTCCTCGGTGCAGTGCTGTACCCGTTGATCCCACGCGGCGCATGGGCGGCGACGACCGAGTTCAAACTCAACCTCCTCGCCCCTATCCACGAGGGGATCCTGCTGGCCCGCTCCGAGGTCATCTCGCTCACCAACCGCACCGCCGTTGTGGTCGTCGAGGCGATCAACGGTGATCGGCTGGTGGGGGCGGCTCAGGGCACGGTCACGATCAGCCAACCGAGACCGAGCCCATGAGGGACGGCGTTCAACCGGCAGCAGTTCGAATCATGGAGATGACGTCAGACCACCCGAAGCCCACGGTTTCACCGACGACGGTGCGAGTCGGCGCGTCGACCAGGACAAAGATCGGATACCCCGTGACCCGGTAGTCGGTCCACGCCTCGTCGCTCATGATCACCGGCACGCGGGTGATGCCGGCGGCGACCTGCTCGACCGCGGCCGGCGCGGTCGTGGCCGGGCCCTTCGTCACCACGACGGTGGACACGGATCCGGGAAGGTCCGTCCGGCCACTGTCTCCGAGCCCCCGCCAGAACTCCTCGCATCCGTCACAATTTGTCGTCAGGAAGGCCAACAGGACCAGTCCGCCGAATTGGCCGATGCGGGCGGCGACCGGGGTGCCCCCGGGGCTGACCCCGACGATGTCGGAGGCGGGCCAAGGGGACGGCGTGCCCACAGCGCCGGACGGAATGGGCCGAAGCCCGGCCACGAACCCGGGGTCGGACAGCGGTCCGCCCTTTGGGGAGGGTGGCGAGGTCCGGCTCGTCTCGTCGCGACCCGTGGGCGGCGCCATCTCCGTCGCCGGTGGCGCTACTGCGCCTGCTGAGTCCCGTCGTTGATGATCACGACGGCGTCTCCATTGCCGCACCATCGGCACGACACCTCCTCCGCCGACTCGTCGAGTACCTCCACGTCCTCGACGGAGAGCTCACCACCCACCGAGAAATGGTGAAAGGCGCGGGTGCGGCGGAGGGTCACAACGTTGAAGCGGGTGAGGTTGCCGCATGCTGCGCAGCGATACCTGGTCACCCGGTCACCACCCGGATGAGGGCTCGGAGACCCCGAATCGGCGTTCGACGCCGGATCGGCGGCCTGAGGGGCAGGCGCTGACGCTGGCTCGGTTGGCACTCGCCACACGGTAGTCGGCCCTGCGTGGGGCACCAATCCGAGGAAAACGAACAGGTGTTCGCTATCGTGGCGCCATGCAGATCGCGCGGCAAGGGTCCTTCGACGACCTCGGCACACCGCTGAGCCAGGTGACCTTCGTGGTGCTCGACGTCGAGACCACCGGCGGCTCACCAGCCAACTCGTCCCTCACGGAGGTCGCCGCGGCCCGGTACCGGGGGGGCGAGCTGCTCGGCACCTATCAGACCTTCGTCCGCCCGGACGAGCGCATCCCTCCGTTCATCACCGCCCTGACCGGGATCAGCGACGCCATGGTCGCCGATGCTCCCCGCGTCGGCGAGATGCTCCCCTCGCTGCTCGAGTTCGTCGGCGGGGCCGTCCTCGTGGGCCACAACGTCCGCTTCGACCTCTCCTTCATCGACCACGCGCTGATGTCCACGGGCCGGGAGCGGCTGGCCAATGCCAGGGTGGACACGTTGGCGCTGGCCCGTCGCCTGGTCCGCGACCTGGTGCCCAACTGCAAGCTGGGCACCCTGGCGTGCAACCTCCGGCTCCCCCACCAGCCCTCCCACCGGGCCCTGACCGACGTCCTGGCCACCGCCGACCTCCTCCATGCCATGCTCGAGCGGGCCGGATCCTTCGGAATCCTCGGACTCGAAGAGCTGCTCGATCTGCCCCGGCTGGTCGGCCATCCCCATGCCGCCAAGCTCCGACTGACCACCCGCCTCCCCCACGCCACCGGCGTCTACTGGTTGACCGATGCTGCCGGGCATGTGCTCTTCGTGGGCATGGCGACCGATCTGCGGAAGGGGGTCCGTTCGCTCTTCTCGGGAGAAAGGCGACCCAAGGTCACCCGGCTACTCCACCAGCTCGACGCCGTACACCACCGGGTGTGCCCGGGCCCCCTGACGGCGGCGGTGCTCGAGGGGCGGCTGCTCAGCGCCTGGTCGCCGCCCTTCAACCGGCCGGGCAAGCGGCGGCGGGCAGCAACCCGCCGGGCCGACCGGCAGGGCAACCAGCAACGGTCCTCTGGGACCGCCATGGGATCGGCCGAACCG
>DASZGT010000105.1:0-3506 GCA_035938575.1 Acidimicrobiales bacterium | reverse complement strand
TTCTTGGCCTCGCCCGCCGTCTTGGTGGCCTTCCAGAAGAGATCGTGCAGTTGGGGGTACTTCTCGAGATGCTCGGGCTTGAAGTAGTCGGTCCAGAGCACCCACAGATGGTGCTTGACCAGATCGGCCCGCTCCTCCTTGATGATGGTGGCCCGCACCTTGAAGGTCTCGTCCTTGGAGTCGTTGAACTTCTCCATGGTGGCCTTGACCGACTCCGCCTCGATGCGGGCCTGGGCCGGATCGTAGACACCGCAGGGGAGGTCGCAATGGGCGTGCACGACCTCCGGTGGGGAAACACGGTCCATCATGGCGAGCACGTGGTCTGCGATGCGCATGGGCTGAACTCCTTCTCGTTGGTTGGGTGGTGGGAGCGAAGGTCTTCTGGTACAGACTGGGACGTGTTGCCCTCGCCGGTCACCTTACCCAGGTTCGTGCACCGACGAACAGCCTGGTCGGTGCGCCACCCGACGGCCCCATCCCGGCCGTGCGACCGTGGAATCGGAGCGGGGGCGTCTGCTGGTCCGCCTCGCCACCCGCCCCCGCCCGCCGAACCTCCCGGGGCCGGCGCGTCATGGTCAGCCGTCGGATAGCCGCGCTGGCCGCAGGCGCAGCAGCCGGCGCCGCGCTCGGTCGGTGGTTGCGTCGGGTCGAGGTGGCCGGCACCTCGATGAGCCCGGCCCTCCTCGCCGGTGACAAGGTGCTCGTGGTGGCCCTTCCCCGGCCCCTGTCCCGCTGGCCCAGGCCCGGGGAGGTCATCGCGGTGCGCGACCCGAGGGACCCCTCCCGGGTGCTGATCAAGCGGGTGGCGTCCGTGGACCGCCGGTCAGGCACCCTCGAGGTGGCAGGCGACGCCCGAGACGCCAGTACCGACAGTCGACAATTCGGCCCGGTTCCCCGTTCCTCGGTGGTCGGCCGAGCCGTGTACCGGTACGCCCCGGCAGGGCGGAGCGGGCCTGGGCCCTGGCCGGAGGAGTACCATCGGGCGTGATGCCAAGCCACAAGGACGAACTCGATCGCATTCTGACCAGCACCTACCTGGACGGCATCGAGGCCAAGTCCCTGGCCGACATCCGGTCCATGCGCACCGAGTGCCAGGAGGCCGAGGTGGCCCTGTCCTACCTCCGCCGACTCATCCAGGGCCGGTTGGACATCGTCCACGCCTACCTGGAGCACCCGGGCTCGGACGACTCACCTGACCTGGCCGCTCTGGTCGAGGATCTTCCGGCCATCCTGTCCGCCGGCCCGGGGCGCCCCGCCGGCCCCGGTCACCTGCCCTTGCTGCTGTCGCCCGACACCGAGGAGTCCGACCTGACCGCCGAGCTCGACGCCGTCCTCGGGGCCGACGAGATCGGCACCCTGGCTGAGCTGGACATCGATCAGTTGAACAGCATCGCCGGGCAGCTCGAAGCCATCGAGAGTCGCGTGTCCGTCGATCGGCGGGCATTGCACGAGCGGATCGACTCGCTGCAGGCCGAGCTGGTCGACCGGCACAAGACGGGGCGGGCCTCGGTCGACGGTCTCCTGTCGTGAAGGATCCCTCCCACTCCGAAGGCGCTCAATTCGTGAAGGAGCTTCCTGAGCGATTCAACGAGTTGGGATCCTTCATCCGTGAGCAGCGGAGCTCGGCGCGTCTGTCCCTCCGCCGGCTGTCCGAGCTGGCGGGAATCTCGAATCCGTACCTGAGCCAGATCGAACGTGGGCTCCGTCGCCCCTCGGCCGAGATCCTCCAGCAGATCGCCAAGGCCCTGCGAATCTCCGCCGAGACCCTCTACGTGCAGGCGGGGATCCTCGAGAAGCCCGACGGCGATACCGACCTGTCCCGCCACATCTTCGCCGATCACCACCTCACGGAGGACCAGCGCCAGGCGCTGATGCGCATCTACCTCTCGTTCCGCCACGAGAACGATGACGAGGCGGACGGCAGCCGGGTGTCAGCCACCGGAGACACCGGCGCCGGTGAGCCCCACGGCCCGGGCGCCGCCGCCCAGGGCGGGACTTCCCCGGGCGGCACCGGTCCAGCCGCCGTCGCCGGCTGAGCGGGGCCTCCCGGTAGGATCGGCGGCGCATGAGGCGTCTGGCTGTCCTTTCCCTCCATACCTCGCCCTTGGCCCAGCCCGGCACCGGGGACGGCGGCGGCATGAATGTCTACGTGCGCGAGCTGTCCTCCGCGCTGGCCCGGGCCGGGGTGGAGTGTGACGTGTTCACCAGGGCGTGGTCCGACGATCTCCCCGCCACGGTGAGCATCGAGCCCGGCTTCCGGGTCCACCATGTCTCGGCCGGGCCACCGACGCCCATCGCCAAGGAGTCGCTGCCCGGGGTGGTCGACGAGTTCGCCGACGGGGTCCTCAAACGGATGCAGACGTCGGAGAGCCTCGGCACCGCGGAGGACCTTCCCTTTGATGCTGTGCACGCCAACTACTGGCTGAGCGGCATGGCCGGCCACATCATCAAGCACCGGATGAACGTGCCGCTGGTGTCCACCTTCCACACCCTGGATCGGGTCAAGGCCGAGGCCAGTCCCGAGGAGGTCGAGGCGGACTCCCCGCATCGTCGGGCCGAGGCCGAGGCGGCGATCATCCAGTGCTCGGACACCGTCCTGGCCTCGTGCTCGGTGGAGGCGGCGCAGATCCACGAGCTGTACGACGCCGACCCCTCCCGGATTCGCATCGTGGCCCCCGGTGTCGATCACGCCTTCTTCGGCCCGGGTGACCGGCGCCAGGCGCGGCGGGCACTCGGGCTCCCGGGCCAGGGCCCGCTGCTGCTCTTCGTCGGGCGGATCCAGCCGCTCAAAGGCGTTGCCGTTGCCGTGCGGGCCGTGGCGGCCCTGGCCGACGACCATCCCGATGCCCGGCTGGTGGTCGTCGGCGGCCCCAGTGGGCCCCAGGGTGAGGCGGAAGTGGAGCGGACGCGGGCCATCGTCCATGAGCTGGGCCTCGGGGAACGGGTCGTCTTCGTACCGCCCCGCCCCCATGAACTGCTCTCGACGTACTACCGGGCGGCCGACGTCTGCCTGGTGCCGAGCCGGTCCGAGTCGTTCGGTCTGGTGGCGCTCGAGGCTGCGGCGTGCGGGACCCCGGTGGTGGCCTCGGACGTCGGCGGCCTCCGCAGCCTCATCGACCACGGTCGCACCGGCTACCTGGTGGAGGAGCCCTCGCCCGAGGCGTTCGCCGCCTGGGTCCGCCAGATCTTGGCCGAGCCGCTGCTGGCCGAGCGCCTGAGCACGGGGGCCGTGCTGAGGGCCCGCCGGTACACCTGGGCCAGAGCGGCCCATCTGCTGCGCGAGATCTATGCCGAGTTGACGGTGGGCCGCCTCGTCGAGTGCTCATGATCGATCGGTGGAGCGGCATCCTCGGTCCCGACGAGCGGGCGGCGGTATGCGCGGTGATCGACGGGTGGGGTGAGCGCCAGCTGGCCGAGGGGGGAGCGCTGGTGGCGGTCGATCGCCAACCGGGAGGGGACCCGGTGTCCGGCGCACCGCGCTGGTATCTGCGCCTGCGGGGCGAAGA
>DASZGT010000104.1:0-3559 GCA_035938575.1 Acidimicrobiales bacterium | reverse complement strand
CGGCAGATCGAGAAGGGCAAGAAGACCGAAGCCGAGCGCGATGAGGCCTTGGCCCGGGTGGCTGCCACCTCGGACCTCTCGGCGCTCAAGGATGTCGACCTGGTCATCGAATCGGTGGTCGAGGACCTGGCGGTGAAAAAGGAGCTCTTCAACGAGCTCGACCGGATCACCGGCGATCACACCATTCTGGCCACCAACACCTCAACGCTTCCGGTCATCGAGCTGGCCATGCAGACGGGACGGCCCGACAAGGTGTGCGGCATCCACTTCTTCAACCCGGCGCCGGTCATGTCCCTGGTCGAGGTGGTCAGGCCGCTCACCGCCTCCTCTGACACGATTGCGGCGGCCCGCCAGTTCGCCGAGGCCTGCGGCAAGACTCCGGTCGAGGTCAAGGACCAAGCCGGATTCATCGTGAACGCCCTCCTGTTCCCGTATCTGAACAACGCGGTCCGGCTCTACGAGCAGGGTGTGGCGTCGATCGAGGACATCGATACCGCCATGAAGGGGGGTTGTGGCTTCCCCATGGGACCGTTCGCCCTGCTCGACCTCGTCGGCCTCGACACCTCCCTGGCCATCCTCGACGCCCTCTACGACGAGTTCCGCGATCCCAACTATGCCGCCGTGCCCCTCCTGCGCCGGATGGTCACGGCCGAGCAGCTGGGTCGGAAATCAGGCCAGGGTTTCCTCGACTACCGGAAGTAGCCGCCGATCAGCGTGCGCCCCGATGGCTCTGACCGCTGACGTGCGTCGGGTGGCCGCGAAACGAGAGCGTGTTCTAGTGCATTTCTCCCCTCCCCGATACGTTGCCACAATGGGAGGATGAGCGACGTGAGCGCGCCGGACGCCCGACAGGCGATGAGGGGGACGAGGTGAGCCGGCCCGAGGGCTCGACCCCGGAGCATGCCGTCCCCGCATCGGGCCGTGACCAGCCGTGGCTGATGCGCACCTACTCGGGTCATTCGACGGCCAAGGCCTCGAACGAGCTGTACCGGACCAATCTGGCCAAAGGGCAGACGGGGCTTTCGATCGCCTTCGACCTTCCTACCCAGATCGGGTACGACCCCGACTCGCCGGAGGCGGCCGGCGAAGTGGGCAAGGTCGGCGTCCCCGTGGCCCACCTCGGCCACATGTCCCAACTGCTCGACCACATCCCTGTCGAGTCGATGAACACCTCGATGACCATCAACGCCACCGCGGCGTGGCTTCTGGGCCTCTACATCGCCAATGCCGAAGACCACGGCGTCGACCCGAAGGTGCTGGCCGGGACCACGCAGAACGATATCGTCAAGGAGTACCTGTCCCGCGGCACCTTCATCTTCCCCCCGCTTCCCAGCCGCCGGCTCACCGTCGACACCATCGCCTACACCGTGCGCCACGTGCCCCGATGGAACCCCATCAATGTGTGCAGCTACCACCTCCAAGAGGCCGGGGCCACGCCCACCCAGGAAGTCGCCTACGCCCTGGCCACCGCCATCGGCGTGCTCGACGCGGTGCGGGACTCGGGCCAGATACCCGAAAGCGGTTTCCCCTCCGTCGTCGGCCGGATCTCCTTCTTCGTCAATGCCGGGGTGAGGTTCGTCGAGGAGACCTGCAAGATGCGGGCCTTCACCGCCCTGTGGGACCGGGTGTGCTCCGAGCGGTATGGCGTCACCGATCCCAAACTCCGCCGCCTCCGCTACGGCGTACAGGTCAACTCGCTGGGGCTGACCGAGGCCCAACCAGAGAACAACGTGCCGCGCATCGTGCTCGAGTCACTGGGCGTCACCCTGTCCAAGCGGGCCCGGGCCCGGGCGCTCCAGCTGCCGGCGTGGAACGAGGCCCTCGGTCTCCCCCGCCCCTGGGACCAGCAGTGGTCGCTCCGCATCCAGCAGATCCTGGCCTTCGAGTCCGATCTCCTCGAGTACGAGGACATCTTCGACGGCTCGGTGGTCATCGAGAAGAAGACCGATGAGATTGCGGAGGCATCGTGGGCCGAGCTCCAGGACGTCCTCGATCTCGGGGGCGCCTTCGAGGCCATCGACGAGCTCAAGGCCCGGCTGGTGCGCAGCCAGTCCGAGCGGGTGCGCCGCATCGAGACCGGCGACCTGCCCGTGGTCGGGGTCAACTGCTTCACCGAGACGGCCGAGTCGCCCCTGGCTCCGGAGACCTCCCGGCACGCCGGCGGCGGCGCCTCGGCCGTCGACTCGATCCTGAGAGTCGATCCGGCGGTCGAATCAGAGCTGCGCGCCGACGTCGAGGCGTGGCGAGCCGCCCGCGACGCCGGCGCAGTCGAGCGGGCGCTGGACGCCCTGCGCCGGGCCGCAGCAGGTACAGACAACGTCATGCCGGCCACCATCGCCCTGGCCCACGCCGGCGGCACCACCGGTGAGTGGGCGGACACCCTTCGCCAGGTCTTCGGCGAGTACCGGGCCCCGACCGGGGTGCGGGGCGGAGTGGGCCACCGGGGCTCCGAATTCCGATCGGTCCTGGCCCGCTCCAGGGCCCTGGCCGAGGAGGCCGGAGGGCCGCCCAAGCTGCTGGTGGCCAAGCCCGGGCTGGACGGTCACTCGAACGGCGCCGAGCAGATTGCCGTGGCTGCCCGCGACGCCGGGTTCGAAGTGGTCTATCAGGGCATCCGGTTGTCCCCGGCCGAGATCGCGGCGGCCGCCCGGGACGAGGACGTCGATGTGGTGGGCATCTCGATCCTGTCGGGATCCCACCTCGAGCTGGTCCCCGAAGTGGTCGACCGCCTCCGGGCCGAAGGGGTCGACGTGCCGGTCGTGGTCGGCGGGATCATTCCTCCCGAGGACGCCGAGATCCTGCTGGGCAAGGGGGTGGCCCGGGTCTACACGCCCAAGGACTTCGAGATCGGCCGGATCATGGCCGACATGGTCCAACTGGCCGAGGACCACCGGGCCGGCCTGGCTCTCTGAGCCCGTCCGTGGCCTGGGGTCAGGTGGTCCGGCGCGTGAGCAGACCGACGCCCACGCCGTGGCACCTCGGGTTTCCGGCCTCGGGCTTCAGCCCCTGGTCGAGGGGCGTTCTCGGCGGGAGGAGGCCGGCCTCGACCACCATCGACCGCTGAACCTCCAGGCCGAGGGGCTCGTCGTCGCTCCGGTTACCATCACCCGGGGCCGCGGCCAGACCTGGTCGACGGCCGCGGCCAGCACCGCCAGCACCTCGGCATCGATGACCGGGCGGGCGGCGATGCCGGTTTCGGTGACCACCGACGGCGCCGAGCTCACAGCGGCATGTTCCCGTGCTTGCGCTTGGGAAGGTCCTCCCGCTTCGACACCAACAGGGCCAGGCTCCTCACCAGGATCCTCCGGGTCTCGGCCGGATCGATGACGTCGTCGACGTATCCCCGCTCGGCGGCGGCGTAGGGGTTGGCATAGCGCTCGGTGTACTCCTCGACCAACTCCTTGCGGCGGCCGACCGGGTCAGCGGCCTCCACCAGATCACGCCGGTAGACGATCTCGACGGCTCCTTCGGGCCCCATCACCGCCAGCTCCGCCGACGGCCACGCATAGGCCAGATCGGCCCCGATGGACTTCGAGTTCATGACCACGTAGGCACCGCC
>DASZGT010000103.1:0-2676 GCA_035938575.1 Acidimicrobiales bacterium | reverse complement strand
GGCAAGAAAATAGGCCGAAATCCTTGACGGCGGGCGGTGGGTCTCCTACCGTGTGCTGGCCTAGATCGGGGATTTCTGCCCTTGGGCTTGTGATTCTGTGCGCTTCCGGGTAGGATAACTGGTTGCCGTGCCTGCTCCTTCTGCCTTCCCCAGTATTTTGGCTGATTGACGCGCGCCCAGGCGCCCCCAACGACTGCTCCGGCGGGTAGTCGTCGACCCCTCAGATTCCTCGAAATGTGTCTCGCAGTCCCGTCAACGCCGCTTCATGAAGTGAGTATCCGTAGCACCCCTGTCGTATCCCATTCGCCATGCAACTGGGAGGAGTAGGCCGTTGCCTACACGGTCCAATAGCCCGGAACGTTTTTCATTTGCCAACATCGATGAGGCCCTGCCGTTGCCGGACCTCGTCGCCATCCAGCGTGACTCCTTCCAGTGGTTCCTGGACCGGGGCCTCGCCGAGACCTTCAATGACATCAGTCCGATCGAGGACTTCACCGGCCAGCTGAGCCTCGAGCTGGAATTCGATCCGAGCGACCCGGACCTCCGACCGCCCCCCAAGTTCTCGGTCGAGGAGTGCAAGGAAAAGGACATGACCTACGCCGCGCCCGTGTTCGTGCGCGCCAGGTTCATGAACGCCGGCACCGGCGAGATCAAGGAGCAGACGGTCTTCATGGGGGACTTCCCGGTGATGACCGACAAGGGGACCTTCATCGTCAACGGCACCGAGCGTGTCGTGGTGAGCCAGCTGGTTCGCTCACCGGGGGTCATCTTCCAGCCTGGACGCGACGCCAAAACCGTGTTCACCGGCACCATCCACCCCTACCGGGGCGAGTGGATCGAGTTCGACGTGGAGGCCAAGCCGTCCAAGGACGTCACCGCCGGGTGCCGCGTGGCCCGCAAGCGTCGGCTGTCCCTCTTCGTGCTTCTGCGCGCCCTCGGCTACGAGGACCCTGCGTTCCTCGAGCGGTTCGTCCGCCACTTCGACTTCCTCGAGGGACAGTGGGAGAAGGAGCAGAACCTGGCGCCCACCCGCGAGGAGGCACTGCTCGAGATCTACAAGCGGGCCCGTCCCGGTGAGCCGCTCTCCGTCGAGGCCGCCCGCCAGTACTTCGAGAACGCCTTCTTCAATCCGAAGCGCTATGACCTGACCCGTGTCGGTCGCTACAAGCTCAACCGGAAGCTCGGGCCGGAGATCGAGCGAATCTCGGACCTCTTGAAGATCGACCTCGAGCGGCCTTCGCCGACCCAGGGGGTGCTCAGCCCGTCGGAGATCCTGGCCTCCTCCACCTACATGCTCCATCTGGCCAAGCACATGGCCGACGGTGAGTCGACCTACCGGATCGACGATCAGGACCACTTTGCCAACCGACGCATCCGGTCGGTCGGCGAGCTCATCCAGAACCAGGTCCGGGTGGGGCTGTCCCGTATGGAGCGCGTGGTGCGCGAGCGGATGACGACGCAGGACGTCGAGGCGATCACGCCTCAGACCCTGATCAACATCCGGCCCGTGGTGGCGGCGGTGAAGGAGTTCTTCGGCACCAGCCAGCTGAGCCAGTTCATGGACCAGAACAACCCACTGTCCGGGCTGGCCCACAAGCGCCGCCTGTCGGCCCTCGGGCCGGGGGGCCTGTCCCGTGAGCGGGCCGGTTTCGAAGTGCGTGACGTGCACACCTCCCACTACGGACGCATGTGCCCCATCGAGACCCCCGAGGGCCCGAACATCGGCCTGATCGGCTCGTTGGCCACCTACGCCCGGGTCAATGAGTACGGATTCATCGAGACCCCGTATCGCAAGGTCGTCAACGGCCAGGTGACCAAGGAGATCACCTACCTGGCCGCCGACGAGGAAGAGGAGCACGTCATCGCCCAGGCTTCGGCGGCCCTGGACGACAAGGGCCGCTTCACCGAGGAGAGGGTCCTGGTCCGACGCGGTCCTCAAGGGACCGGCGTGCGGGTCGGTGCCACCACCACCTCCTACGGCACCACCTCGGAGATCGACTTCGTGCCCCCGGTCGAGGTCGACCTGATGGACGTGTCGCCGAAGCAGATCGTGTCGGTGTCGACCGCCCTCATCCCCTTCGTCGAGCACGACGACGCCAACCGGGCCCTGATGGGCGCCAACATGCAGAAGCAGGCCGTGCCCCTGGTGGTGCCCGAGGCTCCCTACATCGGCACCGGGGTCGAGGCCCGTGCCGCCCGGGACGCCGGCGATGTGGTGCTGGCCGAGGGGGACGGTGCCGTGGCCGACGTCTCCGGTGACCAGATCACCGTCGAGTACAAGGCCGGGGCCAAGGATCGCGCCGGCGAGGTGCTGGGCAAGAAGGTCTACCGCCTGGCCAAGTTCCGGCGATCCAACCAGAACACCGCCATCAACCAGAAGGTCATCGTGGAGGAGGGGCAGAAGGTCTCGGCCGGCGACGTGCTGGCGGACGGCCCGGCCACCCACAACGGTGAGCTGGCTCTGGGCAAAAACCTCCTGGTGGCCTTTATGCCGTGGGAGGGCTACAACTACGAGGACGCCATTATCCTGTCGGAGCGCCTGGTCAAGGACGACGTCCTCACCTCCATCCACATCGAGGAGCACGAGGTGGATGCCCGCGACACCAAGCTGGGGGCCGAGGAGATCACCCGGGACATCCCCAACCTGTCCGAGGAGATCCTCGCCGACCTCGACGA
>DASZGT010000102.1:0-32984 GCA_035938575.1 Acidimicrobiales bacterium | reverse complement strand
TCGGGCGCACCGGATCCCGCGTGGGGGAGCCGCAACGCCTTGAGCGGTGCGGTGGACACGAAGCGGGCACCGGCGAAGTTGTAGGCGCCGATCTGACACCCGGCGTAGAAGTGATCCCGCTCGTACCAGCGGTTGTACTCCACCTCACGGCCCCGATGGGGCTCGACCAGGGTGTAGAGCATGGTGCCGATCCGGATGGGATCGTCGGTCACCCCGCCCCGGGCGGGGGTCGATCTGCCTGTCATGATGCTCGGGCTCCGTTCGTAGGTAGTCGTCGGTCAGGGGTGGGTCGGCCCGAGGATCCGGGACCAGGTCGGACTGGCGGCATGGCGGCGGCCCGGGCGGCCAGCGACCGCTTGTCCACCTTCATCATCGAGGTGAGGGGCAGGCTGTCCACGACGACGACCCGGTCGGGCGCCTTGTAGTCGGCCAGCGACGAGCGGGCCGTCGCCCGCAGGCCGGCCAGCAACTCGTCGGCATCGATGGGCGCCCGGTCGATCGGCTCCCGGTCGATCGGCACCACGAAGGCCACACCGACCTCGCCGAGCACCGGGTCGGGCGCGCCGACCACCGCCACCTGCTCGATGCCCGGATGGCCCCCCAACGCCGCCTCCACCTCGGCCGGGTACACGTTGTAGCCCCCCCTGATGTAGAGCTCGTTGGCCCGCCCGACCAGACGCAGGCAGCCGGACCGGTCCAGTGCACCGAAGTCACCGGTGGTGAGCCAGCCGTCCTCGGCCAGCACCGACCGGGTGGCCTCCACGTCGTAGGCCACTCCGGTGAAGCCCGTCTCGACCCGCGGCCCTCCCCAGTACCCCCGCATCACCGCCTTCGAGCGCAGCCGCACCCGTCCCACCTCCCCCGGGGGCAGCTCGGCCCCGTCCTCATCGGCCACGGCCAGCTCCACCCCCGGCACAGGGCGGCCGACCGTGGTCGCCACCACTTCGTCCGGGTCGCCGGGCACGGTTCCCGTTCCCAGGGAGGCTTCGGTCGAGGTGTACCGGACGACAACGGGCACCCCGAGGCGATGGCGCATGGCGGCCACCAGTTCCGACGGCACGCGGGAGGCCCCGGTGCCGGCGATACGCAACGACGACAGGTCGGCTCCCGCCAGACCGGGATGGTCCAGGACGAGAGCCCACTGGGTCGGCACGCCCTGGGCCACGGTGATCCGTTCGTCGACCATGATCCGGATGGCATCAGCCGCCCGCCACGGCGTCGGCGTGATCACCGTGGTCACCCCATGGGCGATCTCGTCCCAGGTCCGGGTCATGGATCCCACGTGGGCGAAGGGCAAGGGCGACAGGCGGCGGTCACCGGGCTCGGAGAGCACGTCGCTGCCCTCAGCCACCGCGGCCAGACTGGCGTGGTCGAACACCGCCCCCTTGGGAAGCCCGGTGGTCCCGCTGGTCCACACCACGGCTACCGCGTCGCCCGGTGACAGCTCCGACCTGTCCTCCGGCGGCGGACCCCCCTTGGCGGTGCTGACGGCGGACCGGTCGAGGACGGCACCGGTCGGCCCCGCCGGGGCCGGGCTCCGGTCGTCGACCACGGTGACCGCCGGAAGTGTCCGCTCGAGGATCGAGCGCACCTCGGCGGCGCCGAGACGGAGGTTGACGCCCGAGGTGACCGCCCCCAGCCGGGTGGCGGCGGCATAGCAGACCATGTAGTCGATCGAGCTCGGGAGCAGGAGGCACACGACCGACCCGCGAGTGACGCCGTGGCGGGCCAGGAGCCCGGCCACACCGTCGGCGGCGCGGTCCCACTGGGCGAAGGTCATGTGCTGTCGCGGCGCCGTCGGCGTCTGGGGCTCGACGTAGGCCTCGACGTCGGCATTGGTCACGGCCGCGGCACGCAGCACGTCGACCACCGTCCGGAATTCCCCCTCAATCTGACGCGCCGTCATATCGGTGTCGACTGTAACAGGACGGCCCTCGATGCCCGCCTCCGGTGACCGGTCCCCGGGACGTCAGAACGTGAGGACGCCGCGAGCCAGTTTGCCCGCTTCCATGTCCTCGACGATGTCGCGGAAGCCCTCGAGCGGGCGCTGCTCGGTGACCAGCTCATCGAGCATCAGTTTCCCCGACAGGTACATCTCGACCATCAGAGGGATGTCGTGCTGTGGCCGCGACGAGCCGTAACGGCACCCCAACAGGCCGCGATCCACATAGGCCAGGGCGTTCACGTCCACTGAGACCTCGGTACCCTGCGGAGGGATCCCGATGGCCAAGGCGTTCCCACCCCAGTCGAGCACATCCAGGGCGTTGCGCAGCACGGCGGGATGACCGACGCAGTCGAACGACCAGGTGACCCCGCCGGTCCAGCCCAGGGCCCCGGACACCCGGGCAGGGTCGGGAGGGACGATGTCGCGGATGGCGGCCACCGCATCGGTGGACGATGCATCGACGAAATGGGTGGCGCCGAACTGCCGGGCCAGCCCCTCCTTGGCAACCAGGGTGTCGACGGCGATGATCCGACTGGCACCGGCGATCCGCAAGCCCTGGATCACGTTGAGCCCGACTCCCCCGACGCCGAAGACGGCCGAGGTCTCACCGGCCTGCACCTTGGCCCGGTTGAGGACGGAGCCCACGCCCGTGAGCACGCCGCAGCCGATGAGGCAGGCTGACGTCATCGGAACGTCCTTGGAGATCTTGACCGCTTGGACCTCCTTGATGATGGTCGATTCGGTGAAGACCGAGGTGCCGGCGAAGTTGGACGCCGGCTCGCCCTTGTAGGTGAAGGGCTGCGACACATTCCCGAGGGTCTTGACGCACCAGGTGGGATGGCCGGTGTTGCAGGCTCGGCACATCCCGCAACTGGCCAGGGTGGCGATCACCACGTGGTCACCGACCTTGACCGAGCGAACCTCGGAGCCCACGGCCTCGACCACGCCGGCACCCTCATGGCCCAGCACTGACGGCGCCTTCCACGGGATGGTCCCGTTGAGCACCGACAGATCGCTGTGGCACACGCCGGCGGCCCCGATGGCCACCCGGACCTCGCCGGGCTCGGGGTCCCTGATGCCCAACTCGTCGGTGACCTCTGCGTCGTCACCGGTGTACACGATGCCTCGCATGGCACCCTCCCTCTCTTGTTCCGTTCATGCTTCTTCGATGGATGTCAGCGCTGTCGGCCCTGGACCGGCTCCGGCGATCGTCGGCCACGGGTGCCCGGCGCCGCTCGCATCGCCCCACTTCGCGTCGGTCGCCGACTCCGTCACTCCGGGGACGAATACTGCTCCCGGAGCTCGCGTTTGAGGACCTTCCCGCTGGCGTTGACCGGCAACCCGCCGACGACCTCCACCCTACGGGGGACCTTGTAGTTGGCCAGACGCTCCAGGGCCCATTCGGTCAACGTCGTCGCCATCCCATCGGGCTCGCCCCCCGGAGCCGGCACCACCAAGGCCAACCCGACCTCGCCCATCCGCCGGTCGGGTACCCCGATGACCGCCACCTGTCCCACATCGGGATGGAGCCGCAGCACGGCCTCGATCTCCGCCGGGTACACGTTGAACCCACCGCTCACGTACATGTCCTTGAGCCGGTCAGTGATGGTCACGTTGCCGGTGCCGTCCATGACCCCCACGTCCCCGGTATGGAGCCATCCCCCGGCATCCACAGCCTCGTCCGTGGCCTCGGCATCGTTGAAGTAGCCGCGCATGACGTTGTACCCGCGCACGATGATCTCCCCGGCCTCGCCCCGGGCCAGCTCCGCTCCCCCGGGATCGACGATCCTGACGTCGACGTCGGGGATGGCCCGACCGGATGTGCCCGAGATCACCTCGGCCGGGTCGCCCCGACGGCACATCGTCACCGTGCCGGTGGCCTCGGTGAGGCCGTAGGCGGTGAGCACGGTCTCGATGCCCAGGTCGGACCACAGTCCCCTGACCAGCTCGACGGGCACGGGCGCCGCCCCGGTGACGACGAGGCGGAGGGAGGCGAGGTCGAAGCTCTTGCGATCGGGGTGGTCGAGGATGGACTGGAAGATGGTCGGGGGCCCCGGCAGCACCGAGATGCGCTCCTGCTCGATCCGTCGCAGCACCTGGTCCACGTCGAACACCGGCTCGGGGACCATGGTGACGCCCGCCATCAGGCAGGCCAGGATGCCGGCCTTGTAGCCGAAGGTATGGAAGAAGGGATTGACGATCAGGTAGCGATCGCCCTGCCTGAGCCCGACCACCTCCGACCAGGTGGCGAAGGTGCGCAGGCTCTGCCCATGGGTGGTCATGGCCCCCTTGGGGCGTCCGGTCGTCCCCGAGGTGAACACCAGATCGGAGAGGTCTCCCGAGGTGATCGAGGCGGTTCGGCCGGCGGCCACATCCGCGGAGACCGAGGCACCCTCCTGAAGGAAGACATCCCAGGCAACGACGGGATCCCCCTTGGCCGTCAGACCCCTCGATGAGGCCCCGCCGGAACGGAGGATGACCACCCGCTCGAGCTCGGGGACCTTCTCGCCCGCGGCCACCGCCTCGTCCAGCATCCTCGGATAGTCGGTGCCCAGAAACCCATCGACGGTGAACAGCACTCTGGCCCCGGACTCACGCAGGATGTAGGCCGCCTCAGTCCCCTTGAAGCGGGTATTGAGGGGGACCAACAACGCTCCGGCCCCCACGGCACCGAGGGCTGCGATTACCCACTCGGCGCAGTTGGGCGCCCAGATGGCCACCCGGTCCCCCCGCTCGATCCCGTTGGCGACCACGGCGCGGGTGGCGGCCGCCACCTCGTCCGCCAATTGGTCGAAGGTGAGGCGAGTGGTCGTTCCGTCCGGACCGTGCATGTCGACCAGGGCCTCGGACTCGCCGAAGCGTGCCGCGGCATCTTCCACCAGGCCGGGGATGGTCCCCCACTGGAGATCCCCACGAGGATCGGTGATATCCGACGCCACATCTGACACAGCGTCAGGGTAGTGCATCCCCTCGATGGCCTGGCTGGGAATGCCTCGTGCGTCTCCCCTCACGGTGGAGGCCCCGATCCCCCCTGTCTTCCTGGCGCCGGATGTGGCCGTTGCGCTCGAGGCTCAGGGGCTCAGAGAGATGGGCGCAGCGTGGTTTCCCCTGGCATCGTCCCGGATCGGGCGGCAGACTCAGACGGTACGAATCCTTCGCTCGTGGACGGCTGATGGGTTGCCGGATCGCTGGGGGGAGCCCGCCAACCTCCAGCAGTCCGAGGCCGCTCGCCTCACCTCTGCGGCGAGGGCTGTTGTGAGTTCCGTCGAAGGAGACTCGGCCTCGAAAGAGGGCACCGTCAGGGATCCAAAAGGTGGTGGGATGATGGCCCAAGCCGAGCATGGGCGAGCTGTGCTCCAGCGCATCGAGCGTCTCGTCTCTGATCTGGGGCTTCAAGACGTGTCGGCGGTTACATCGACGCTGAACGCTCCCGGCGGAGACTTCGACATCTTCCTGAGCCCGCGAACTGATGGTCCGGCTCCGATGAATCTCCATTGTCAAGGCTCCGAAATGATCTTCTTTGCCGTCGGTGACTTTGGGATCATCGAGTACTTCGCTCAGAGCGAAGCTGAATGGAACCGCAACATCGCCGACCTCCTCTCGACAATCGAGTCGATCATGGTCGGCGGGCTTGTTGAAGAAGTCACAATCGGCGAATGGCGGATTCGATCGGCCTGCTTCATCCCAACTCAGGGTCAGCGCAGTCGCCTGTGCTGGGGACACTCGAGAAGAAGGGGCGAAGAGCGAGGGTATTTCGTGACGCACTATGAGCCGTATGCCGACCCGACTCCTCCGGGAGCACGGTGACCTCACCGGAAGCCCGCCTTCGCACGACCTTCCCGGGCGTCCCGGGGCGGGAATTCCCAACAGCCTGACGGTTGCTTGCGTGACTCTAGCCGCTCAGCAGCTTCTCGAGCTGCGATTGCAACGCCGAGAGGACCGGCAGCCAGGTGTCCTCCGCCTCGTCCTCTGAGTCTCCATCGACCTCGTCGACCGTGAGCCGGACGACCGTGCCTGCGGAGCATTGCCGGAGGTCCCACGAGATGAATCGGCACGGCCCTAGACCCTGCTCGATGGCGAAAGCCAATTTCTGGTTCCGTTCGACAGACAGCACCTGGCCCGGGATCGATATTCCGTCGGGTCCCCGCAGCTCAACAGAACTGCCCGGAATCCAATCCGATACGAGGTCCGAACCGAACAAATAGTGGCGTGACAGTTCTCTGTTGGTCAACGCGGCCCACACCTGATCGGGGCTGGCGACGGTGATGAAGGCGAAGCGATGACAGTCGATCGGCGCCATTAGCCCCCCGTTACCGATGAGGGAGTAGGTCAACCTCCCGAGCCGCCGTCATTCACATTCACCATTCGTGACACCAAGCCCAGCCACATCCAGCGAGGACCGATGAAAAGGCAGTGGTTCAGCCCCGAATGACGTTGTGGACGGTAGCCACCATTGGTTCCTTGAGCTCGACGCCTTGCTCAGCGAGGATCGGCACGAGGGTCGATCCAAAGGCATCAAAATCCGCCTGCGTCTCCCAGATGTCGAACACCTGGATTTCGCCATTGGACTCGAGGGCAACGTGGTAGGTGCGGCCCTTGGGCGAACCCGCACCAGCGGCTTCAAGCTTCTTGATCACCTCACCGTATTTTTCCGGGGTGAATCCGCCGTGTACGAAATAGATCCCGAGCGCCATGCTCCACCAAGCCTCTCCGCAGCACAGGCCGACCGCCGCTCCGGCGACTGTACTGGAGGGGTATCGGAGGGGCAACTGCTCTCGCGTCATCCGACTCAGTACGGAGTCGAGCCCTGCTGCACAGGTTGGCTGTCAGATGTCGTAGTAGAGCATGAATTCCCACGGATGGGGACGCAGGCGCACGGCATCGATCTCGTTCAGCCGCTTGTAGCCGATCCACGTCTCGATCAAATCGTCGGTGAACACGCCACCCTCGGTGAGGAACGCTTGATCGTCCTCGAGAGCGATCAGCGCATCATCGAGGGACGACGGGACCTGGCCGATCTTTGCCAGCTCTTCCGGAGGCAATTCGAACAGGTCCTCGTCGACCGGGGCTGGGGGCTCTGTGTGCCTCGCCACTCCGTCGAGCCCGGCCATGAGCATGGCGGCAAACGCAAGGTAGGGATTGCAAGCGGGGTCCGGGCACCGGAACTCGACGCGCTTTGCTTTCGGATTCTTCGAGTAGAGCGGGATCCGGCACGCCGCCGAGCGGTTCCGCTGCGAGTACACGAGGTTTACGGGGGCCTCGTACCCGGGTACCAACCGCTTGTAGGAATTCGTCGTCGGCGCGGCAAAGGCCAGCACCGCTCTCGCGTGGGCGAGCAATCCGCCGATGTACCAGCGCCCAACATCGGAAAGTCCTCCGTATCCCGTGTCCGAGTAGAAGAGGGGCCGGCCCCCGTTCCAAAGCGACTGGTGCACGTGCATTCCGGATCCGTTGTCCTGAAACAGAGGCTTCGGCATGAACGTCGCGGTACAGCCGGCCTGGTGCGCCACGCTCTTGACGATGTACTTGTAGAGCATCAACTTGTCGGCCATCGAGAGCAGCGTGTCGAACCGCATGTCGATCTCAGCTTGACCCGCGGTGCCGACTTCATGGTGCTGGACCTCGGTCTCGATCCCGAATCGTTCCATGGCAAGGACCATCTCGGAACGCATGTCTTGGAAATGGTCCATGGGAGGGACGGGGAAATACCCCTCTTTGTACCGCGGCTTGTAGCCGAGGTTCGGGCGTTCGTCACGGGCGGAGTTCCAGATCCCTTCGATCGAATCGACTTGGTAGAAGGCCGAGTGTTGGTCTTGAGAGAATCGGACATCGTCGAAGATGAAGAATTCCGCCTCTGGCCCGAAGTACACCGTGTCGGCAATTCCCGTCGATTTAAGATGCTGCTCGGCCTTGAGCGCGACATAGCGGGGATCTCTGTTGTAGCTCTCCCGGGTGATCGGATCGTGCACGAAGCAGTTCACGTTGAGCGTTTTGTGCTGCCGGAATTCGTCAATCACGGCGGTGGTGGGATCTGGGAGCAGGATCATGTCCGATTCTTGAATCGCCTGGAACCCTCGGATGGACGAGCCGTCGAACCCGTACCCTTCCTCGATCGCGCCTTCGGTGAGGGCATGCGCCGGGATTGAGAAATGCTGCATCACACCAGGAAGGTCGCAGAACCTGAGGTCCACGACCTCGATCCCTTCATCCGCAGCCAGGCGGACGACCTCTGCGGCGCTACGTGTCTCCATTGCTCCTCCCCTTCTCCTCCTCATCCGGCCGGTTCATCCAATGAGCACGTAAAGAACCGAACACAATTGAGTCTGAGGCCAATGGATGCCGTCCGCAACGCCGCCGGGCGCCGACGATGATGAACAGATGATGAATTCACGTTGAGTCGTGCTTGGCTCCAGCGAGCCTCCGGTCGGAATCACTGGGGTGGGATCCGAGCCGCGGCGGTGGCTTCCGCTGATCAGCTGTCGAGGTCCTGGTAGGTGGCTGACCAGAACGCGTCCTCAATCGCGGCGCTGGCGGCGGACGAGAGCAATCGGTGGCAGAGGATGGCGACGAGGTCCTCGTCGGGGTCGTTGACCCACACGGTGCCGAAGCCGCCGCTCCAGCCGTAACCCTTTGGGCCCCCTCCCGCGCTTCCAGGCGGGTCGATGATCGAAAGACCGAAACCCCATCCGCGGCCATCGAGGATGGGATCGTCCGTGTGCCGCTGCTCCGGGCTCAGCTGGTCGGAGGTCATCGCCGCCACCAGTTCCGGCGCCACCACGCGTTCGCCCCGGTGGACGCCACCAGCCAACAGCATCCGCCCGAAGGCCAGGTAGTCGTAGACGGTCGAGACCAGGCCGGCACCGCAGTCGTCGAATGCCCGGGGACGCGCCCACTGGCCGCCATCGTCGAAGGGCACCACCGCTCCGTCGGCCTCCTGGTAGCACGGTACGAGCCTGTGATGGTCCGCGGCCGGAACCCAGAACCCCGTGTCCTTCATGCCCAGAGGGTCGAAGATGCGCTCCCGGTAGAACGAATCGACGGCCTGGTCGGCCGCCCGGGCCACCAGCACGCCCAGGATCTGGGAGCCCGTGCTGTACCGCCACTGCGCACCGGGCTGGTCCATGAGCGGCAGCGTGCCCATCCGACGCAACCATTCGTCCGGAGCGTGCGTGGTGACCGGTATGGGCGGCCCGACCGACCTGAGGTCCAGGGCTGCTTCGGCCTCGAGGATGGGGTAGTCGCTCGGAGGAGCCAGCATCATTCCGAAGCCACCCCGGAAGGTGAGTAGGTCCCGGACGGTGATCGGCCGTTTGGCGGCCACCGTGTCCTCGACCGGGCCGTCCAGACGGCGCAGCACCCGCCGTTCGGCCAGCTCCGGCAAGAGACGATCGACGGGTTCGTCGAGCGCAAGCCTTCCCTCCTCGACCAGCAGCAGCGTGGCGAGCGCCGTGATCGGCCTGGTCATCGAGGTGATTCGGAAAAGGGCGTCAGCCCGGATGGGCTCGGTGTCGTCGATGGCGGCGGCGCCGAGCGCGTCGACATGGACGTCATCTCCCCGGCTCAGGGCCAGGACCATGCCCGGCACGCGTCCGGGCCCCACCAGCGCCGCCATGTCCTCGTGGAGCTGCGTCAAGCCTGCCTTCGACAATCCTCGGGTGTGCATTGGCCTTGTCCTTTCATCCCTGTCGGAGCAGCCCGGCGAGAGTACAGACCGATCCGGCGTCCCGGACTCATCGCACCGATGGCCCTCGACCGGATTGGCGGGCCCAGAGGGGGACCTCCCACCGTGGGGCCCGTGGAGTGGCTACGGATGCTGGCTGCTGACCGAGACGACTTCACCGGTCATGAAGGTGGCGTAGTCACTGGCCAGGAAGGCGATGACGTTCGCCACCTCCCAGACTTCCGCCCCTCGGCCGAACACCTCACGCCGGCTGAGCTCAGCGAGCTCCTCGTCGGCCATGACCTTGTTGAGGAACGGGTGGACAGCCAGGCTCGGAGACACCGCGTTGATGCGTACGTTGTGAGGTGCCGCCTCCACCGCACTGCAGCGGGTGAGAGCCATCACACCGGCCTTGGCCGCCGCGTAGTGCGACTGACCCGCTTGAGCGCGCCAGCCGAGGACCGACGCGTTGTTGACGATCACGCCACCCTCTGGTCGGGCGTACAGGTGCCGGAGGGCGGCGCGGGTGCACCGGAAGGTGCCGGTCAATGTGACGTCCAGTACCAATGACCATTGTTCGTCCGTCATGTCCACCACATCGACCTGCCCGCCCAGTCCGGCGTTGTTGACCGCCACGTCGAACCGTCCGTGCTGCTCCACGGCTGCGTCATAGAGGTGCCGGACCTGGGGCTCGTCGGTGACGTTGCAGGGCACCGCCAGCGGGCGAACGCCGGCCAGCTCCGGCAGCTCGGCCAGCGCATCCGCCGCCTCGTTGAGCCGTCGCTCGTGGGCATCCGAGATCACCACGGTGGCCCCTTCCTCCACGCAGCGTTTGGCCGTGGCGAACCCGATCCCGGTGCCGGCCGCGGCCGTGATCACCACGACCTTGCCGGACAGCAGCCCGTGCCCAGGCGGAGGAACCGGAGCGGGTGGCGGCGATGGTGGCCCGCTCGAAGTCGGCACGCTCTGGGCCCTGGCGGTCATCGGATTTCCCCCTTGGGTTCGCGCGGCAGGCCGAGGACCCGCTCGCCGATGATGTTCTTCTGGATCTCATTGGATCCGCCGTAGATGGTCTCGGACCGGCTGAACAGAAACGTGCGCTGAAATGCATCGAGCTCATAGGGAGGGCCCTCGAGGACCGTCCCGGCCACGCCCTCGACGTCCATGGCGAGCTCCCCCAACTGACGATGCCATGTCGCCCAGTACAGCTTGATGATCGAGGCTTCGGGTGGTGCCACGGGCCCGTCGAAGCCCGACAGGCTGCGCAAGGTGTTGAACCGCAGGATCTCGAGTTCGGCATAGGAGCGGGCCAGGCGCTGGCGCATCAACGGTTCAGCCGCCGATCCGTTGGCCCTGGCGGCGGCGAAGACCTGGTCGAGCTCGCGGCGGAACGAGACCTGATGGCCGAGCAGGCCCACCCCCCGTTCGAAGGCCAGGGTGGCGAGCGCCACCCGCCACCCGTCCCCCACCTCGCCGAGCACGTGGGCCCGATTCGTGCGGGCACCTTCGAAGAAGACCTCGTTGAAATCGGAGGTCTTCGTGAGCTGGGTGATGGGCCGGATATCGACCCCGGGCTGGTGCATCGGAACCAGCAGATAGGAGAGACCCTCGTGGCGCACGGAGCCCGGTTCAGTCCGACAGACCACGAAGCACCAGTCGGACTGGTGGGCCAGGGAGGTCCACACCTTCTGGCCGGTCACCACCCACTCGTCCCCGTCGAGCACGGCCTTGGTTTGAACGTTGGCCAGGTCGCTTCCGGCGTTGGGCTCCGAATAGCCCTGACACCACAGCTCGGTGCCGGCCAGGATGGGCGGGAGGAAGCGGGCCCGCTGCTCGGGGGTCCCGTACTGAATGATGGTCGGGCCGAGGAGCCCCTCCCCGAGGACGCTGACGCGGCCCGGGGCCCTGGCCCGCACGTATTCCTCGTTGAAGATGACCTGGTGGGCGATGGTCGCCCCGCGCCCCCCATGCTCGACGGGCCATCCGATGCCGGTCCAACGGTCGGCGGCCAGCACCTTCTCCCACTCGAGGCGGGTCTCGAACCCGAAAGTCTCGTCCCCCGAACCGCCGCGTCCGCCCAGGGCGGCATACTCACCGACCACGTGGTCGGCCAGCCAGGCACGGATCTCCTTGCGGAAGGCTTCGTCCTCGGGTCGGTCTCGAAGATCCATGGCGGTGTGCTTCCTGTGGACTCTGACAGCGGGTGGTGACTCCAAAAGCAAGGATTCCGGTGGGAACCAGGCCTTCCCGGAGGCCGACCGAAGGAGTCTGGAGGCCAACCGGCGAATCTGACGCGACGCTAGCAAACGGGTTTCGAGCCCAATCCGGCTGGTGGAGGCCGGCGCGAGGGCGCGGGCGGGGCCGGTCGCACGGCGGGAACACCCAAGCACGTCCCGGCGTTGGCCACAGTGATCGTTGCCGGACTCCGCCGTGGGTGCCGCCCACCGCCGACCGGCTGAAGGAGGTAGAGCCATGTCCGATAACACCGGAACCGACGCCGGCGGTCGGGTGGAACTGACAGAAGATGAATGGAGGGCGAGGCTGTCGCCGGAGCGGTATGCCGTGTTGCGGCAGAAGGGCACCGAGCCGGCCTGGTCGGGCGAGTTGCTCCACGTCGAAGGGAGCGGGATGTTCACCTGCGCCGGATGCGGGGCGGCACTGTTCCCCAGTGACACCAAATTCGAGTCCGGGTCGGGATGGCCGAGCTTCTACAGGGCTCTCGACGACGGTGTCATCAACGAACACGTGGACAAGTCCTTCGGGATGAAGCGGACAGAGATCACCTGCGCCCGGTGCGGCGGCCATCTGGGCCACGTGTTTTCCGACGGCCCGTCGCCGACCGGCCAGCGCTACTGCGTGAACTCCCTCTCCATCGAGTACGAGCCCGACCGGACATGAGCGCCCGCCCTCTGGGCTGGTGATGTCGGTACCCGGTGGTTCGTGGGGGCGCGGGTCGTCCCGACAATCCGGGGATCGTCGTCATCCGGAGGTCAGTCGCTCCTCGAAGAGTTCGAACAGGTCGCCCAGAGCAGAGGCCTCGGCAATCCTCCCCGCTCTGAGCAGGAAGCGGTCGGCATCGGCCAGCACCTGGCAGGCCTCGAACGCCTCACGCTTGGTGAGACGGATCGAGGATCCGAAATGGACCGGGTCCGCAGGATGGGACTCGTCTCGTGCATCGGTCGGGTTCACCGCGGCGTCTCCTTTCTCCGGTGGGCAACCGTCACGTCCCGCCTTGGGCCCGGAGGCCGCCGGCCGGGACGACCCGTGCCTGCTGGCCAGACGGCGGCGGCGAGAGCGATGCCGACGAGAGCGGCGAGCGCCGCGACCACATCGGGGAGGCCGACCGGCCAGCCGAGCCACATGAGGGGCACTCCCACGGGACCAGTTCGGGTCCACGTAGCGGGTGGGAAGGATGCGGACGATCAGGCGGTTGCCTCGACCGAGTCCGTTCCATCCGGTGCCCGGTCGTTGTCTTCGCCCGCCTGATGACGCTCCAGCTTGTGCACGTCCACGGTGGCAAAACGGAGACTGGCACCAACCTCATCGGCCACGATCTCCACCTTGAAGCGCCGGTCACCCTCCTCGGTCTCCCAACTGCGCTGCTCGAGCCGACCGCTGACCACGACCCTCATGCCCTTGGTCAGACTGAGCGCCACGTTCTCGGCCAGATCGCGCCACGTGACCACGTCGAAGAACGACGTCGACTCCTCCCACTCGTTGGTCTCGCGGTTCTGCCAACGACGGTTGACCGCTACGCCGAGGGACGTGGTGGCCTGCCCCTCCCGTGTGTAGCGGATCTCAGGATCGCGGGTCAGGTTCCCGATGATCGTGGTGGTGGATGCCGTGGTCATTGGTGTTCCCCTTCTCTCGTGCACCGGAGTGCTCATCCGCCGTCGCTCGGGCGAGCGACCGGTCGGGGCCACCCGCCACGGGTGACTGGTCACAGGGTGGCGGCGCCACCTTGCCCGTCCCCGCTCCGGCCACTTGGCCAACCTCCTTGCACGACCTGGGGGACTGCTGGGCGTCGCTGGAATGGGCCAGCGATCGCCGAATTGGCATCGATCTACACTGTTGCGGCACAGTCGTCCCGGACTTGTCCCTCGCATGCCCAGAAGGCGGGCCACGCAGCAGCGGGTCGGCCATCGAAGACGCGGAACTGAATGGAAAGGGAGCACGATTGACTTCCCCCGAAGCACATCCGTACGGGGACGACATCTACACCGAGCCCGACGGTGATCCTGACACGCTCTCCAATCTGGGCCCGCTCGCCCCCCTGGCCGGCATCTGGGTGAGTGCCGAGGGAAAGGACGAGCATCCCGTCGCGGACGGCCTGGGTCGGGACTCTTTCGTCGAGCGCTTTGAACTGCAGCCGATCGACCGTCAGACCAACGGCCCCCAGCTCTTCTACGGGCTCCGGTATCACACCCACATCGTCAAACCCGGTGAGGTGGAGACCTTCCACGATCAGGTGGGCTACTGGCTCTGGGAGCCGGCGACCCACGGCCTCACCTTCACACTGGCGATCCCCCGCGGCCAGGTGCTGATGGCCGGCGGCACGGCGGCGCCGGACGCCACCGAATTCGAAGTCAACGCCGCCGTCGGGTCCGAGGTCTACGGCGTCCTGTCCAATCCCTTCCTCGATCAGAATTTCCGGACGCTCAGCTACCGGATGGCCATCTCGGTGCACGAGGATGGCACCTGGTCTTACGAGGAGGTCGGCGTCCTGGACATCCCCGAGCGGGACGAGCCGTTCCACCACATCGATCGCAATACCCTTACCCGGGTCGGGCCACCCACGCCCAACCCGCTTGCCCAGGCCGGAGCGGGGGACGAGAGTCTCGGCATCGGCAACCTACGAACCGAGAGCAGGATGTCGCCATGAACCATTTGATGCGAGACCTGGCGCCGGTCAACGACGACGCCTGGAGCCAGATCGACCAGGAGGCCGCCCGTTCGATCAAGTACTTCCTGGCCGCCCGTCGCCTGGTCGACTTCAACGGGCCGCTGGGATGGGGCCATTCTGCGGTCGACGTCGGCCGAGTCGACCCACTCGACAGCGGTGCCCTCGCCGGGGTGGAAGTCGCCCTCCGCCGGGTCATGCCCATGGCCGAGCTCCGGTCGCCCTTCACGCTGGTGCGATCCGAGTTGGATGCCGCCGAGCGCGGGGCAACAGACCTCGACCTCGACGCTGTGGTCGCCGCCGGCAAGGCGGCCGCCCTGGCCGAGGACCGCATCGTCTTCCACGGCTACGAGCAGGGACGCATCGCGGGCATCGCGGCGGCCACGCCCCACGAGGCCGTGGCCATCAGCGACAACTACAGCCACTACCCGCAGCACGTGGCCAAGGCCGTGGCGGCGTTGCGCGCCGCCGACGTTGCGGGTCCCTATGCCATCGCCCTCGGCGATCGGTGTTACACGGGAGTCACCGAGACCACCGAGCACGGCGGCTACCCGGTGTTCGAGCACCTCCGCCAGATCCTCGGGGGACCCGTGGTGTGGGCGCCCGGCGTCGACGGGGCCGTGGTGCTCAGCCAACGGGGCGGGGACTTCGAGCTGACCATCGGCCAGGACTTCTGCATCGGCTACCACTCGAGCGACCCCACCTCGGTCAACCTCTACATCGAGGAGAGTCTGTCCTTCCGTATCAACACACCCGGTGCCGCCGTCCCCCTCGCCTACTTGTGACGAATCCCCCACTGTTGGGTCCTGCATGAGCCTCCAGGATCGCCCCGTGGACCCCGTGCGGAATGCCGCGTGATGGAGACGTTCGGGGATGTGAGCGTGACGGTGGCGGACAACCATGTGGCCGAGGTCGAGATGCACCGCCCACCGGCCAATTTCTTCGATGCCCCCCTGCTCGGACACATCGTCGACAGCATCGACTGGGCCGACCAGCGCGGTGGGCGAGTCGTGGTCCTCTGCTCGGAGGGCCGGCATTTCTGCGCCGGCTACGACTTCGGGAGGTCGGAGGCCCCCGATCCGGCCGCGCTGCGCACGCTCTACGACCAGGCCGTGGCGTTGGTCAACCGTCCGTTGCCGCTGGTGGTGGCTGTGCAGGGCAGCGCCGTCGGCGGGGGGCTCGGTCTGGCCATGGCCGGTGACTTCCGGGTGGCGGCTCCGGCAAGTCGATTCTCCGCCAACTTCGCCCGGCTCGGGCTCCACCCGGGCTTCGGCCTGTCAGCGACCCTCCCTCGGGTCGTGGGCGAGCAGCATGCGCTCGACCTGTTCTACTCCGGTCGCCGTATCGACGGGGGCGAGGCCCTTCGCATCGGCCTCTGCGATCGCCTGGCCGACGACCCGCGGGCCGGGGCCCACGCCGTGGCCGAGGAGATCGCCGCGTCGGCACCCCTGGCCGTGCGCTCCATCAGGAGCACGATGCGCGCCGGGTGGGCCGACGGCTTCGCTGCGGCCATCGAGCACGAGCGCCTCGAGCAGCTGCGGCTGATGGGCACCGACGACTTCCGGGAGGGCATCGAGGCCTCGCTGCAGCGCCGCGACCCGAACTTCGCGGGGCGGTAGACCCCCATCGGTCGATCTACTACTCCCCGGCCAGGTCGGACACGAGTGCGGCCCGGGTCGCAGTACTGAGCGGAGACCCCGGAACGCCCTCGGGGTAGTCGGGGTGGTTGACCGCCAGACGCACGGGCTGGGTGGCGAAGGCGTCGACCTGCTCCTGACTGAAATGGAAGCGGACGTAGTGGACGGCAGAGGTGGTGGCGTCACGGGTCAGGTTGGCCTCGTGGTCCCCCTCGGGTGAGGAGGTGACGAACTGGGTGGTGTCACCCTCCCCGATGCGCAGCTCGCAGGCCCGCTCGACACCCACCAGTTTCGGGAGCCAGGTCCGCAGTTCCTGTTCCGTGGTCAGCTCGAGGAACAGGGTGGCGGAGAGCTCCCCGGAAGCGGGGAGCAGCCGGTTGTAGACATCGAGCTCGTGCTGGATCTGCTGGTCGGTGATCATCTTCTCGGCCCGGGCCATCTCCTGCACCTGGAAGCGCATGGTCAGCCGGCTCTCGAAGGTGAGAGTGATCACCGGGCCCACGCTGATGCGCCGCAGCTTCTTGGCCGCGATCACCCGCGATCGGAATTCGTGGCGCTCGCGTTCGTAGGCGCGTTGGTCGACGATGTCGTCGAGGGTCAGTGGACCGGTGGTCATGGCGTCATTCCCTTACAGGTCCTCCTGCGAGCTCAGCGCGATCGGGAGTTCGGATCGATTCAGTCGACGGGCACGCCAGGCGAACGGCCCGACCCGGCCCCGGGGCGGGGCGGGGCCGGGCGCTCACGACCGTTCGGATGCCCGGGCACCCGGTCTCAGTCAGGCGACTGAGGCCAGTCCCTCGGAGAAGCGGCCGGCGTGGCTCTTCTCCGCCCGGGCCAGCGTCTCGAACCATTCGGCGATCTCGTCGAATCCCTCTTCACGGGCGGTGCGGGCAAAGCCGGGGTACATCTCGGAGTACTCGTAGGTCTCTCCCTCGACGGCCGACTTCAGATTGTCCTCGGTGGGCCCCACTGGAACCCCGGTGACCGGGTCGCCGACCTCGCGCAGGAAGTCGAAGTGGCCGAAGGCGTGACCGGTCTCCCCCTCCGCCACCGAGCGGAACAGGGCGGCGACATCCGGGTAGCCCTCGACGTCGGCCTTCTGGGCGAAGTACAGGTAGCGGCGATTGGCCTGGCTCTCGCCGGCAAATGCTTCCTTGAGGTTTCCCTCGGTCTTGCTGTCTTTCAGTGCGGGCACGGTGTTCCTTTCATGGCTGTGACTGCTTGATGGTAGAGGTCGCTGCGGTGACTTCCACGGGCTCGCTGGGTGCTGTTACTGACATCGGGCGGACCCATTCCTACTTCGCGGCCCGGGCCGGCACCCTCCGAGTGCGGGTCGCCGGCTGGCACTCGGGGCACAACCCACGGAAGACGATCTCCGCCGAGCCCACCTGGAAACCGAGCTCGGCGCCTTTGGGAATCTGCAGCTCGGGGAACGCAGCCACCAGGTCGCGCACCCGTCCGCACTCACGGCACACCAGATGGTGATGCGGATCGTCCACATTGGGGTCGAACCGGGTCATCCCCGTTCCGACGTCCAGCGAGAGGATCTCTCCCAACTCGGCCAGGTCGTAGAGGGTCTGGTACACCGTCTTGAGCGAGATGGTCTCCATCTCCCGACTGGCCACGGCGTGGACGGCCTCGGCCGAGGGATGGGTGACGTCACCCTGCAGCACGCGGAAGATGCACTGGCGTTGCGCAGTGACCTTGCGGCCGGTGGAGCGGAACAGCTCTGTGAGCTCCTCGGGTGTTTTCATCGCCCACCAGCTTATCACCAACAATTGTTTTTCAACAAGCGTTGTAGATAACTCCGGCTGCCGCCGTCGCGTGGACAGGTGTGGCCCGCGTCGGCGACGGAGGGCTCGGCCACCTGTGGCAGGCTTTGCCCATGTCGAATGGTGCCCCCGCCGCCACGTCGAGCGCTGGGCGGTTCCAACGGGCAGACGCCCTCACGCGCCTCGCTTCCGAAACCTTCGACGTCCTGGTCATCGGCGGAGGCATCACCGGCGCCGGGGTGGCCCTGGACGCGGCCAGCCGGGGTCTCAAGACGGCCCTGGTCGAGAAGGACGACTTCGCATCAGGGACGTCTTCGAAGTCCTCCAAGCTCATCCACGGCGGTCTCCGGTACCTCCAGCAGCACGAGTACCGACTGGTCTATGAGAACCTGGCCGAGCGTCAGCGGCTCCTCGACAACGCCCCCCATCTGGTGTCGCCCCTCCCCTTCCTGATCCCCCTGCTCGGACGGGGTGGCGTGGTCAACCGAAGCGTGGCCCGCGTGTACCGCACGGCGCTGTGGCTCTACGACCTGACCGGGGGGATGCGCATCGGCCGTCGCCACGAGAAGGTGACCCGGGAGCAGGCCCTGGGCCACATGCCGACCCTGCGCGCCGACCGCCTGGTGGCCGGGTTCCTGTACTGGGATGCCCGAGCCGACGATGCCCGGCTCACCCTGACGGTGGTCCGGACGGCCGTCCTCGACCACGGCGCTGTAGCCGTCAACCACGCGCCGGTCTCCGCCCTCGTGACCGATCCGGGCGGCAGGGTGCGCGGCGCACGGGTGACGCCCGACGGGGGCGAACCGTTCGACATCCGCGCCTCGGTGGTGGTCAACGCCGCCGGCGTGTGGTCGGACGAGGTCCGCGCCTTCGACGAGGGGCACGACCCACACTCCATCCGCCCGGCCAAGGGGATCCACATCACCGTCCCCAATGAGGCGTTCCCCTGCGACATCGCCGCCGTCATACCGGTGAAGGAGGACCGCCGGTCGATCTTCGTCGTCTCCTGGGGGGACCAGGTCTACCTCGGTACCACCGACACGGAGTGGGACGGACCGCTCGACGATCCGAGCTGTCTGCCCGAGGACATCGACTACATCCTCGGCGCGGCCAACGCCATCAGCACCAGGCCGATCGGCCGTTCCGACATCACCGGTCTGTGGGCCGGCCTGCGACCCCTGTTGGCGCCGGTCAAGGGCCGGCACGCACCCAGCGAGCGCACCGCCGACCTGTCCCGCCGCCACACCGTCCGCACCTCCGACGGGGGGATGGTCACGGTCACCGGCGGGAAGCTGACCACCTATCGCAAGATGGCCCAGGACACCGTGGACGCCGTGGTCAAGGTCCTGGGACGACGGCCGATCCCGTGCGTGACCAGGGACCTCCGGCTCCACGGCGCGGGTCCGGGCGGCCACGCGCCGGCCCGGGCGGGCGGGGTCGAACCCGGGGGACTGGCAGACAGTGCCGCGGGGGCCGACGGCAAAGCGGGTGCCACCGCCGGCCCGGCCAGTGCCACCGTGCTGGCCCGCCATCTGGCCGGCCGCTACGGCACCGACACTCCCGAGGTGCTGTCGCTGACCGACGGGCACCCGGAGCTGCTCGACCCGCTCGTCCCGGGGCTCCACTACCTGGGGGCGGAGGCCCGCTATGCGGTGCGGGAGGAGATGGCCGGCACGGTCGCTGACATCCTCGACCGGCGGACCCGCGCCTCGCTGCGGGATGCCCGCGGGGCGGCCGACGCAGCCCTCAAGGTGGCGACGCTCATCGGCCCCGACCTCGGATGGGGCCGCGATCGAATCGCCGCCGAGGCCACCGCCTACGCCGAGGCGTTGCGCGCCCAGCTCACCCGGGCGGGGCTCGATGCCGGCCACGGCTCCGGCCACCCCGACGATCCCGACGACCCCGACGACCCGAGCGGGGCGGTGGCCTCCGGGGCCCGCACATCGGAGCTTCGGTGACCGAGCCCACACCGGTGACGTCGATCGATGCCAAGGCAACTGAGATTGCGGACCATCTCGGCGGTGAGCGTGTGGCCGTCGGCAGCTCCCTCCGACGGCAGCTCGGTGAGGTGTGCGCCGAGGTCTCGGACGACGACATGGACCGGGCCGAGGCCGGCCGGGACTGGTGGCCCATCGCCATCGGGTGGGCCGCGGCCGGAGAGGTCCCGGCCCGACCGGCGGTCATCGCCCGCCCCACGGACACCGAGCAGGTCGCGGCCGTCCTGGCCCTCTGCAACCAGGCCCGGGTGCCGGTCACAGCCGCCGGTGGCCGCAGCGGCGTGTGCGGCGGCTCCATCCCCCTGTGCGGCGGGGTGACGCTCGACCTGTGCCGGCTGGCCGGCATCGGCCCAGTCGACGCCGACTCACTGGTGGCGGACCTGCGCGCCGGCACCTTCGGCCCCGACGTGGAGGCCGGGCTCCGGGGCGACTACGGACTCACCCTCGGGCATTGGCCGCAATCGATGGACCTCTCCACCGTCGGCGGGTGGTTGGCCTGCCGGGGGGCCGGACAGTACTCGAACCGGTACGGGAAGATCGAGGACATGGTCATCGGGCTCGAGGTCGTGCTGGCCGACGGCCGGGTGGTGCGGACCGGTGGTCACGCACCACGTTCGGCCACAGGTCCGGACCTGACCCAGCTGTTCGTGGGCAGCGAGGGCACCCTGGGTGTCATCACCGAGGGCCGGTTCCGAGTGCACCCGGTCCCTGAGGCCTATGGCCGACGCGCCTTCGGGTTCCCGTCGTTCGCCGACGGGCTCGATGCCTGCCGGAGGATCCTGCGCCGGGGCGCCACCCCCGCCGTCCTCCGCCTCTACGACGAGACCGAGTCGGGGCGCTCCTTCGATGAGCCCGACACCAACGCGCTCATCGTCCTGGATGAGGCCGACCCCGGCCTGGTCGAAGCCAGTCTGGCGGTGGTCGACGAGGAGTGCCGTGCCGCGGCGCCCCTCGACGTCGGATTGGTGGAGCGGTGGCTCGGGCACCGCAACGACGTCTCCGCTCTGGCCCCCTTGTGGCGGGCCGGCATCGTGGTCGACACCGTGGAGGTGTCGGCGCGGTGGAGTGCGCTGCCCGGCCTCTACCGTTCTGTGCTCGACGCCCTCGGAGGCGTGGAGGGGACGCTGGTGGCCTCGTCCCACCAGTCGCACGCCTACGCCGACGGCGCCTGCCTGTACTTCACCTTCGCCGGCCGGCCGCCGTCGGGCACCGGTTCGCCGGACGGCTCGGATGCCGGGGCCGGTCCCGAGGTCCGGACCTGGATCGACCGGTACTACCGGCGCGCCTGGGACGAAGTCACCCGGGCCACGATGGCCGCCGGCGGGGCGATCAGCCACCACCACGGCATCGGCATCAACCGGTCGCGCTTTCTTCCCGACGCCCTGGGAACGGGCTTCGGCGTCCTGGCCGCGGTCAAGCAGGCGCTCGATCCCAACGGCATCCTCAACCCCGGCAAGCTCGGCCTCGACGGCCCCCACGGTCCGGCGCCCTGGCCGTGAGCATCCTGGTGGTGGACGTGGGGACCTCCGGCGTGCGGGGGGCGGTGGTGCGGCCGGATGGGGCGGTCGAGCACATCCACCACGTGCCGGTGCTGCCCGAGACCCCGTTCCCCGGACTGGTCGAGTTCGACCCCACGGCCATGGCCGATGCCGTGGTCGAGGTGGCCTCGCGGAGCCTGGCCGAGGGCGGACCCGTCGACGCGGTGGGGATCGCCAACCAGCGGGCCTCGACCATCGTCTGGGACCGGGCCACCGGAGTCCCGGTGGGGCCGGGCCTCGGGTGGCAGGACCTCCGTACCGTCGGCACCTGCCTCGAACTCCAGGGCAAGGGAATCCGGGTGGCCCCGAACGCCTCGGCCACCAAGCTGGCTGCGTTGCTCGACATGGCCGATCCGGATCGCTCCCGGTCCGAGCGCGGGGAGCTCGCCTTCGGGACCGTGGACACCTGGGTGGCCTGGACCCTCTCGGGGGGCCGGCTCCACGTCACCGACGCATCCAACGCCGGCGTGACCGGCCTCATCCATGGCGACGCCTCGGGGTGGAGCCCCGAGATCCTGGCGGCCCTGCGCATCCCCGAATCGCTGCTCCCGACGGTGGTCGACTCCTCCGGCGCCGTGGGGGCGGCCGAGATCCTGTCGGGTCGGCCGGTCATCGCCGGCATGGCCGGCGACCAACAGGCGTCATTGATGGGCCAAGGCTGCACCCATCCCGGACTGGCCAAAGCCACCTTCGGGACGGGGGGAATGCTCGACCAGTGCGTGGGACCCAAGCGTCCCCCTCAGCTCGTCCGGGGGCCCCAGGGGACCATTCCGATCATCGCCTGGCGGCGTCGGTCCACGATCACCTGGGGGGTCGAGGCCATCATGCTGTCGGCCGGAACCTGCGTCGAGTGGCTCCGCGACGACCTGGCCATCATCGACACCGCATCCCAGTCGAGCGACGTGGCGTCACGGTGTGACGACACCGGCGACGTGTGGTTCGTGCCGGCCCTCTTGGGCCTGGGCACGCCGGTGTGGGACTTCGGGGCGCGCGGCACCTTCGTCGGCCTCACCCGGGGCAGCGGGCGGCCCGAGCTGGTCCGGGCCGTGCTGGAGGGGGTGGCCCACCGTGGCGCCGATCTCCTCGAGGCGGCGGAGTCCGACTCGGGCCTCCCGGTCGGCACGCTGCGGGTCGACGGCGGGATGTCTGCCAACCCGGTGTTCACGCAGGCGCTGGCCGAGGCGTGCGGGCGGCCGATCGAGATCGCACCCGTCGTCGAGGCCACCACCCTCGGCGCCGCCTACCTGGCCGGGATGGCCGTCGGCACCTGGGCCGACGAGGACGACGTGGCCGCCGCATGGGCACCCAGGGCGATCGTGACCCCCACCACCGACGACAAGGAGCGCGGCAACCGCCGGGCCCGGTGGCTCGATGCCCGGGCCCGATCCGAGAAGACCATCCCGGAGCTCTCCGCACTCGATTTCTGAGCCACTCCGACCCCGCCGGGTGGCCGGAGGCCGGATGATCAGGCCGATCCATGCGCCACGGCGACGCCCGGTTGCCGGTCCCACCATTGAATGGGGACCCTGGGAACGCCTAGGGTGGGTGGGTTGCCACGCTTGGCGGTGACCTCGACGGGACCGGCGAACGCAGGGGAAACAGGGGAACGCTTGAGCACGGGCATGGACATCGGAGCAGTGGGAACCGACCCGGCGAGGACGATCGACCAGCCCCAGCGGTCCATCGACGAGGCCATCGGGGTGTCGAGGAGCCTGCACGGCGCGCTGTCGGCGGTCCTGCTGGGAACGCCCAAGGCGGTGACCATCGCCGTGGTCGCCGCCATGTCCGGCAACCATCTGCTGATCGAAGATGTCCCCGGGGTGGGAAAGACGGTCCTCGCCAAGGCCCTGGCCACCGCGCTGGGGGTCCAGCTGTCGAGGGTCCAGGGGCAACCTGATCTCCTCCCCTCGGATGTGACCGGGGTGACGGTGTTCTCGCCGGACTCCGGCACGTGGGAGTTCCGACCGGGCCCGGTGTTCGGTCACATCGTCCTGCTCGACGAGCTCAACAGGACGCCGCCACGGACCCAGTCGGCCCTGCTGGAAGCCATGGAGGAGCAGCAGGTGTCGGTGGACGGCGAGTCGTGGCCCCTCCCCCGACCTCACCTGGTCATCGGCACGCAGAACCCCATCGGCCAGCTCGGCACCTATCCCCTGGTGGAGAGCCAACTCGACCGCTTCGGGCTGTCCACCTCGATCGGCTACCCCGATGCGGAGGTCGAGACGCGACTCGTACTCCACACCGGCGGCCGGTACGCGCTGGACCGGCTCGTCCCGGTGTCCGACCCGGCCCAGTGGCAGCGGGTGATCGACGCCACCGCCTCCGCGCACGTCGTGACCACGGTGGCCGAATACGCCGTCTCGTTGGTCAGGGCCACCCGGACCACGGGGACCGTGCGCCTGGGCGCGAGCCCCCGGGCTGCCATCTCCCTCATCCGCAGCGCCCAGGCCTATGCCGTGCTGACCGGTCGCGCCTACGTCACCCCGCAGGACATCCAGGCCGTGGCGGTGGCATGCCTCTCCCACCGGTTGATTGCCGAAGGGAGCGGCGGGGAGGGTCCGGCCCTGGTCAGTCGCATCATCACCGAGATGCCTGTCCCGGTTACGTGAGCCCGGCGGGGTCCGGCCGCCGTCCTCCCGGGTGGCGCACGGTCAATGCCACCTTGGGCGGGATCGTGGCCGGCGTGTGCGGTGTGGTGCTGGCCCGGGCCGCCTTCGGCCGCGACGCGGCCGTCGCCGGAGTGGTCATCGGCACGGTGGCCCTGGTGGCCGGGGGGTGGGCGTCGTGGGGACTCTCGTCCCCGGCACGGCGCAGTCGGTCCCACACCGGCCTGCCCGGCGGCCGCCGCCTCCGCAGCCGGGTGCATCCCCTGGCGTGGTTCGCCCCGGTCGTCGGCAGCGCGGTGGCCATGTTGGCGTGGGCGGGCGTCGCCCATTCCAGCGGATCGGGCTGGGTCCAGGCGGTCGGCGCCCTGTTGGCCGCCGTTCTGATCGCCGGCATCGTGGCCCCGATGTTCCCTGCCCGCCGGGCCGCGCTCACCTGCACGGGCTCGCCGTCGGACACCGAGGCGGGCCGAGCCCTGGAGCTGACCATGGTGGCCAACGGGCCCATCCGCATCCGGCCGCGCTATCCGGTCGGGACCACCGCCCAGGCCGTGGGCTCCGCCCACGGCCCCAGGGTGGTCGAGGTCACCATCACGCCCGACCGCCGCGGAGTGGTGGAAGAGGTGGCCGTCGAGCTGGCGACCTGTGCGCCGTTCGGACTGCTGTGGTGGGCCCGCGACGTGCAGGTCCCACTTCCCCGCCCACTCCATGTGGCACCCCGGCAGGGCGAGCCGGGCCCGATCGACACGCTGGCCGACAAGGCCGCCGGCGATTCGCAGTTGCGGGTGTCGGCCGGGTCCGGCGAGCCCCGGGGCGTGCGCCCCTACCAACCGGGGGGACACCCGGCGATCGGTGCACTGGCCGGCGACCTCGCACGTCGGATCGTTGATGGTGCGGGAGACGGATCGACAAACCGATGACCCGATCATCGTCGACGTCGTCCTGCCTCCGGATCCGCAACAGGCCGAGGCGGAATCGGAGCGGATCATGGCCACGCTCAGCCCGTATCTGGCCCGCGGCCAATCGGTCGTGCTCGCCACCCTGGAGCCCGAGGGCCGAGCCGTGAGGCTGGTCCGCGACCGGGTGGACCTCGGCCGGCGCCTGGCTCGCGCCGTCCCCCCACCCACGGTCACCGGTGCCGGTGGCGGCGCCGATGGTCCGATCGATGCCGCCCCCGGCTCTTCCATCGACACCGACGCCTCGCGGACCGGTCGGCCAGCCACGAGGCACCTCGGCTGGTGGAGGCAGCGGTGACCCTGTGGCAGCGGGTGGTCCAGGCCAATCGGCCGGGCCCGCCAGAGCACTCGATCCAATTCAGGGTGGCATCCGCCGCCACCGTGGTCGTCGCCATCGGGGCCTGTTGGAGCCAGGGTGAGCTCGGCGCCCCGATGGCCCTCTTCGCCATGGTGGCGACCGTGGTGGGGAACGTCCTCTCCTACTGGCGACGCCGGCAGCCCTGGCCGCTGGTCAAGCCCATCCTGGCCGCCTGCGCCATCGGGGGCTTCGTGTGGTTCATCGCCACGGCGAGCCACGGGGCGACGCCCGGGGACATCTCGACCGTCGAGGGGCCCCTGGCGGTCCTCTTCGCCTGGGTCCTGAGCACCCACGCCTTCGACGTCCCGGCCCGGCGGGACGTCGCCTACTCGCTCGCCGGCTCCGCAGCCCTCATGGCGGTGGCCGCGGCCCAGTCCGTCGATCTCACCCTGGGCCTCTACGTGGTGGCCTGGGCGGCCTTCGGGGTGTGGGGACTGCTGGCCATGTGGCAGTCCATGTCCGGGACGAGCGGCATCCCGTGGCTCACCCTGGGGGCGACCGGAGCGGCGGTGGCCGTGGTGGCCGTCCTGTTGGTGTCGGTCCTGCCCGCGCCCCGGGTGTCGACCTCGCTCATCTTCCCTTCCTCCTCGACCGGGTCCCCCGTCAACAGCTCGAGCAACCTCACGGACGGGGCAGCATCGCTGCCCGCGCATGCGGCCAATCCCACCGGTCCGACCGGCGTCGGGGGCTTTCTGGGCTTCGCCAAGTCCCTCGACACCGGGGTCAGGGCCTCCCTGGGCGACCAGGTGGTCATGAGGGTGCGGGCCAGCAAGCCCAGCTTCTGGGTCGGTCAGAGCTATGACAAGTGGGACGGCCAGAGCTGGCTCCAGTCCTCCGAGCCCGCCAACGGGACCGGCGTGGCCAAGCTGCAGTTCGGATCCCCGTTCAGCATCCCCCTGGCCTCTGATCAGGTGGGGACACAGTCCGACGGCACCCCCGACGTGCAGACGTTCTATCTGGCCCAGTCCGGACCGAACCTGGTGTTCCACGCCGACAACGCCCAGCGCGTCTACATCCAGTCCCGTTACCTCTTCCTGACCGGCGACGGCACCATCGTGTCGGCCGACTCGATGGGGGCGGGCACCGTGTACACGGTGGTATCGGACGACAACAGTGGCAGCGCCCAGCAGTTGCGCGATGCCACCACCCCGCTTCCCCCCTCCGATCCGGCGGCCCAGATGCTCAAGCCCGATCAGCAGGACCGCTATCTCCAGCTCCCCCACTCCTATCCGCAGGTGGCCGAACTCGCCCGGCACATCACGGCAGGTGTCGGATCCCCGGGCGATTCCAACCCCCACACCTACGACAAGGTGGCGGCCATCGAGGCATGGATGTCGTCGCACATCACCTACACCACCGACATTCCGCCCTTGGCCCCAGGGGCGGATGGCGTCGACAGCTTCCTCTTCGGCTCTCGACGGGGGTTCTGCGAGCAGATCTCTACCGCCACCGTGGTCATGCTGAGGTCCCTCGGCATCCCGGCCCGGGAGACCGTCGGCTACGTGCCCGGTTCCTACAACCCGATCACCGACCTCTACGACGTGCAGGCCAAGGACGCCCACGCCTGGGTGCAGGTCTGGTTCCCCGGCTATGGATGGCAGAACTTCGACCCGACCGCTGATGTGCCCCTGGCCAATCCGTCCCCAGGCTCGGTGTTGGCCCGCAGTGCGGGGACCACGCTGGCGCACCTGCCCTGGGTCCCCATCGTCATCGTGGCCGTGCTCGTCGGTACCGCCCTCGAGTTCCGTCGGAGGCGGATCCGGCGCCCCGCCACCTGGGCCGACCAGGTCGCCGCCGACCTTTCCCGGGGTGGCGCCCGCCTGGGCCGGAACCGTCGGACCGACGAGACCCTGTCGGCCTATGCGGAGCGCCTGGCCGCGGCCGATCCCCCGAACGGCGACGGTCTATTGGCGGCCGCCCAACTGGTCGAGCGGTACTCGTACGGGGGCATGGAGCCCACAGCGGAACAGATCGCCGGCGCCCTGGCCTTCACCCGCCGGTTCCGCACCGTCCGGCGGCCATCCGGTCCAGGGCGGAGGGCCGATCAGGACCGCGCCAGTGCCAGTGCCTCATCGAAGGATGCGCCGGCGGCCAGGAGCGGCCGGTAGCCCATCAGGTGTCGGGGTCGGCTGAACCCCAGCGCCGCCCGCAGCCGATCCCCCCGCCGATAGAGGGCGACCAGCTGGCCCTCCTCGACCGACCCCTCCACCACCACGACCTCGTCCTCGGGACCCGGAAGGCCGATCATCTGGATCTTGGTCGCGTACTGATCCGACCAGAAGAAGGGCACGGGGTCATACGGCTGAGCCGCGTCGGAGCCGGCCAGCAGGTTGCGGGCGGCGGCGGCCCCACCCTCGGCGGCGTTCGTCCAGTGCTCGATCCGCAGCTGCTCACCCAACCCCGGATGGGTCCACCGGGCCACGTCTCCGGCTGCCACCACTCCGTCCCCGGCACTCAGCGCCTCGTTGCACACCACTCCGTTGTCGAGGGTCAGACCCGAGCCCTCCAGCCATTCCACGGCCGGCGCCACGCCGATTCCCACCACCACGAGATCCGCCTCCAGGTCGGTGCCGTCGAGGAGGTGGACCACGACCGGGGTCGGGGCTCCGGGATGGGCGGACACGCGGTCCACCAGGGCCCCGGTCAAGACCGTCACACCCTGGGCCCGGTGCAGCTGGGCGCAGGCCTCGCCCATTTCGTCTCCCAACACCCGACTCAACGGAGTCGGGAGCGCCTCGACCACGGTCACCTGGGCACCGAGACCGTGGCAGGTGGCCGCCACCTCGGAGCCGATGAATCCCGCCCCGATGACCACCAGCCGCGCCCCCGATCCGGCCCCCTCGAGGTCGGCGCGAATCCCGAAGCAGTCGTCGAGCGTTCGCAGCGTGTGTACCCCCGGCATCCCCTCGGCGCCGGGTAGCCGTCGCGCCCTCGCCCCGGTGGCCACGATCAGCCCGTCGTAGTGCAACGAGCGCCCGTCATCGCACTGGACCGTGCGGGTGTCGGTGTCGAGTGACAGGGCCCGCCGGCCGAGCCGGAACTCGAGTCCCAGCGTGTCGAGTTTGTCCGGAGCATGATGGTGGACCCGGGCGACGTCCCAGGTGCCGGCCAGCAGCTGTTTGGAGAGCGGGGGGCGGTCATAGGGGGCGTGGGTCTCATCTCCGACGATGATCACCGGACCGTTGTGGCCCTCGTGGCGGACCTCTTCGGCGGCGCGCAGGCCGGCCAATGAAGCTCCGACCACGACGATGGTGGAGTCGCGTGCTTGGGGTTCGCTCATCGGGGCGTCATCGTAGGCCCCCGGTCCCTCGATAGGAGCCACGCACCCGCTTTCTCACCGACCGCACAAGGGTGCGTCTGGCCCCTCATCGGCCGAACATGGTCATCCACTGTTCGGGGGTGCGCAGGCGGAACACGTAGTTGTGCGATCGGGTGTGTCCCATGGTGGCCGACGGATCGGGCGAATAGAGGTGGCCCGGGTAGAGCACCGTCTCGTCGGGAACCTGCGCCAACCGGGTGGTCAGCGACTCGTACATGGCCTCGGGATCTCCGCCCGGCAGGTCGGTGCGGCCGCACCCTTCGAGGAACAAGGTGTCGCCGGCAACCAGCTTCCCGTCAACCAGGAAGCACTGGCTCCCGGGGGTGTGGCCCGGGGTATGGACCAGGGTGATCGGGATGGCGCCGACACGGACCACGTCGCCGCCGTGGTGCACGTCCAGCTCATCGAGGCCGACCCCGGCGGAGCGTGCCACCCAGGGCGCCTCGTCGGCCTGCACGTGCACGGGGACCTGGGCCACTTCGAGCAGGCGGGCGATGCCCTCGATGCCCCACCCCATCATGTCGCCACCGACGTGATCGGGGTGGTAGTGCGTGGCCAGGACCCCGACGCACTCCATGTCGTCGGCCGCCACCATGCCGAGCAGCTCGTCGACGCCATAGGCGGGGTCGACGATCACCGCCTCACCGGTCTCCCGGTCTCCGATCAGGTAGACGAAGTTGACCATCTGCCGGGCCACGTCGTCGTCGGCGGCGAAGTCCCGCCCGGCCAGCAATTGGCGAAAGTACAAGCGGTCGGTGGCGGAGGCGTCGGTGGATTCCACTGGGGCGTCGGTCATCCGCCCACCTTACGGTCGACGGGCCCTTGTCGGAATCACACCCCAGCGTCGACTACACCGACCAGCGATCCCCCCGACAGTGGGTCACGAGGATCACCAGACAGGGATCGTTGCGGAACGGATCACTCAATCGGGGAACGACGATCCGTAGCGGACTTCTTGTGCCGATTCGTGCCGCCCTGAGCACCTCATCGCCGATGAGCGCTCAGCCTCCGTTGGTCGGCAGTGCAGCCGCGGCGGGTGCTGCGTCCGGTGCAGATGAGCCGGCGATCGGTTCCGCTGCCTCTGTCGTCGACTGAACGGTTGACTCAACTCCCTGTGGGCCGAGCGCGTTCTGGACGGCGGCAGCGTCTGGCACCGCGCCCTGTGGTGCGGCGACCACCGACGTCGCCAGTTTCACGGTTGTTCCGCCGAGATCATCTACTGGGAGCGCCGTTCTGATATTCGAAACAGGCTCAGTGGTCACGCTGGTTCCAGTCGGTGAGCCAGTCACATCAGCGCTTGAGGATCCGGCGGTCGACCCTTCACCACTTCGGGCAGGGGTGGAGCCCGGAGCTGAGGGTGACGATTCGATAGGTCCCCGTCGACCATCGGATATCGTCGTTTTCGCTGCAGCGTGCGCAGCCCCTTGGGGGACTGGAGGGCTTGCTGCCGGGCTGTACACCGGCGAAAGCGCGGTGGCGGCGACGATCGCACCGGTGCCGGCGGCCGTGCCCACCACGCCGAGCGTGTGGCGCCCCGCCTCCTGAAGCAAGGCTCCCGCCCGGGGTGCGGTGGCCAGGATCGGCACTTCCCCGAGAAGGCCGATGCAACCCATGGCTTTGCGAAGATTCCCGATGGAAATACCGAGAAAGGCGCGTACGACCGCTGGATCGAACTGGTCCCCCGAGTAGCGGACCAATTCTTGGCGCGCACACTCTGGTTTCACCGGTCGTTTGTAGGGACGCGACGTGATCATGACTTCGTAGGCGTCAGCGACGGCGACGATGCGCCCGCCCAGCGATATCTCGGTACCGATGAGACCTCTCGGGTATCCACCGCCCCCAAACCGCTCGTGATGCTGTTCGACGGCCATGGTCCAGGCCCCCAGCCAAGGTGCGAGGGGTCGCACGAGCTTTTCGCCATCGACCGGGTGCCGCTTGAGCGTCTCCCATTCGTCGTCTGTCGGCTTCCCTGGCTTGCGGAGAATCTTGGCCGGTACCCGAAGCTTGCCTATGTCATGGAGTAGCGCGGCCCAGCGGAGTCGATCCTGATCCGCCTTGGACAAGTCCATTTCGACGGCCAGGAGATCGACGAATGCCCGGACTCGCTCACAGTGACCTCGGGTCATTCGATCATGGCGAGCCAAGGCGGCGAGATAGGTCAGCAGGTCTTCAAGGGCAGTCGAGACATCGGTGTCTTCGTTTCGAGCCTCGAGCAGCCGGGTCCGCATCCGAGCCGACGAGTTGGCTCGAAGGACGATCTTGAATCGCCGGGGCGATCGGTCCGGGAACACCAGAGAAAGCGACAGCAGGGTCGCCAGTGGGAGCAGACGCTGCAAAATACGGTGGACGACGCTGGCAACGAACAGGATGACCACGACGTCGATGGCAACGATGATGGCAAACCCTTCCCAAGAGCGTTCAGGCCGCATGGCTCGATGTAGAGCGACAACGGCTCCGACCGAAACGATGGCGGGCACCACCAGCACCAGGGCTCGGATCGCCTGCGCGGCAAGAGGGCGGGCGCGCCAAACAGCCTCGTCCGATGTCGCCGATGGCGTTTCGGCCGGCCCCATTTGGGGCCGGACCGTCTCGGTGCCGAGGCTCACCAGTGTCCTCCCTGCGCTCTCCTACTGGTCCTCATCGTCACCACCGTCGCCGATCTTGAGGGATAACAGCCAGAGTCGAGATTGTGATCGTGAGCAGGGAGTTTCTCACTTCCAACATTGACAAGGAGGACTGGTTGGGGTCACAAATCCTCATCTGGCTCCCCACTGGGGATTCCGCATTTCCGTAGCCGTCGGACTCATTCCACGGGGTAGTCGGCACTACCGGTGATCTGTTCCGCCGCCCGATTACCATCGGCTGGGCGTGCACGCGGCCCCGGGCATTGCCAGGGGTCCAACGGTGGTGGCCGGAATCCGGCTCCGGGCCGGGTCGACCGCCGACCGTCCGCACCTGCCGATGCCATGAGGAGCGAAGGGTGGCCCAGTGAACACGGAGCAAAGCGAGCAGGCCGGCGTGACCGGGTACCGGACGGCCTCGGGCATGCTGCGCGCCTGGGCCACCGAAATCCCTGACGCGCCCATGCTGACCCAGGGCTCCGATACCCTCACCTGGGGCGAGGTCTACGACCATGCCAAGCGGGTCAGCCGCTCCCTGGCCGCCGCCGGGGTGGCCGCCGGAGACCGGGTGGCGTTCCTCGATCGCAACGGCATCGAGTACTTCGAGGTCTTCTTCGGCTGCGCCCTGCTCGGGGCGGTGAGTGTGGCCGTCAACTGGCGACTGGCCCCGACCGAGATGGCCTCCATCATCGAGGACGCTGAAGCCTCCGTGCTCTTCTTCGGCGCCGACTATGCGGCCGCAGTCAAAGAGTTCGGTCCCTTGGTGACCGGCGTCCGCCAGTGGGTCCCCTTGGACCAGTTCGCCGAGTGGCGGGACGCCGATTCGACCGTCGAGGCCCAAGACCCGGGCTTCGAGCCCGGACCCGACGACGTGGTCACCCAGCTCTACACGTCGGGCACCACCGGTCTGCCCAAAGGGGCCATGATCTCGGGCCGGAACATCTCGTGCATCCTCACCGAAGCCGACCGGGTCTTCCGTATCGGCGGCGACACGGTCTCACTCGTGGCCATGCCCCTCTTCCACATCGGCGGGACCGGCTGGGCCCTGTGCGGCATGTCACGAGGTGGGCATTCGGTCATCGTCCGGGACTTGGACCCAGGAGCGGTGCTGTGCCTCATCGAGGAACACGGCATCACCGAGATGTTCGTGGTCCCCGCCGTGTTGATGTTCCTGTTGGCCACGCCCGAACTGGCCACCGCGGACGTGAGCTCCCTCCGCACCGTCTTCTACGGGGCCTCCCCGATCAGCGAGGACGTCCTGGTCCGGTCGATGAACGCCCTGGGTTGCAACTTCGCTCAGGTCTACGGCCTGACCGAGACCTGCGGTGCCATCACCTCCCTGATGCCCGGTGATCACGACCCGGACGGGCCGCGGGCGGCACTGTTACGGTCGGCCGGCCGCCCATTCGACCATGTCGAGCTGCGGATCGTCGACACCGATTCCGGCGAGGAGCTGTCCGTCGGCGCGGTCGGGGAAGTGTGGACCCGTTCGGATCAGAACATGCTCGGCTACTGGAACAAGGCCGACGAGACCGCCTCGGTCCTCTCCGACGACGGCTGGTTCCGAACCGGGGATGCGGGCTGGATCGACGCCGAGGGCTACCTCTTCTTGCACGACCGCATCAAGGACATGATCGTCTCGGGGGGAGAGAACATCTACCCGGCCGAGGTCGAGAAC
>DASZGT010000101.1:0-3018 GCA_035938575.1 Acidimicrobiales bacterium | reverse complement strand
TGGTGGCGTGGGCCGCCCTGGCCGCGCCCGACGTGCGCTGGGTGGGGGCCGGCCAGGTGTGGCACAACGACGCGGTGGGGTGCCCGGCCTGTGGCGGCCGGATCGTGTTCGAGGACCAAGGGTCCTGGGCCTGCGACGGGTGCGACTTGGCTCGTCCCCTCTGCGACGCCTGGCTCGAGGGATCCGTCCTGGTCACGGCGGACGGGTCCCGCCACTCCGTGGCCATCGGCCTGCCGGGCCAGTTCAACCGGGCCAACGCCGCCATGGTGGCCGTGGCCGCACCGTGCATGACCGACGACGGGACTCCGGGTGGTCCTGGCCCGCGATTGTCACTGCCTGCGGTACTGGACCGGATTGCCGCCCTCGACCAGGTGCAGGGCCGGTTTGCCTCCTCCATGCGCAACGGCCATCCGGTGCGCCTGCTGCTGGCCAAAAACCCGGCCGGCTGGGCGGCCATCTTCGACCTGCTCGACGAGTCCAGGCCTCCCGACAGCCCGGTCGTGCTCTCGATCAACGCCCGGATCGCCGACGGGCTCGACACCAGTTGGCTGTGGGACGTCCCCTTCGACCGGTTGGCCGGTCGCTCGGTGACGGCCACCGGGGACCGCCGCCTCGACCTGGCCGTGCGTCTCCACTACGCGGAAGTACCGTGCAAGGTGGTGGCGGATCCCCTGGTCGCGGTCGATCGGGCCATCGACATGGGCAGCCGGGGCGGGGTCGATTCCGCGCCGGCCTCCGATGGGGGTGTCGACTTCCTCGGCAACTACACCGCCTTCGCCGACTTCAGGAAACGGATGTGAGTACCCCGGGCGCCGACTCGTCGCTCACCATCGCCGTGGTCTATCCCGACCTCCTGGGAACCTATGGCGACGGAGGCAACGGCCTGGTGCTGGCGCGCCGTGCGTCCTGGCGCGGCATCGGGGTCCAACTCATCCAGGCCAACTCGGGGCGGCCACTTCCCACCGCGGACATCTACTGCATCGGCGGTGGCGAGGACGGACCGGGCATCACGGCGGCCAAGGCGCTCCGGGCCGACGGCACGCTGCAGCGGGCGGCGGGGCACGGAGCCGTGGTGCTCGGCGTGTGCGCCGGATTCCAATTGCTCGGGCACAGCTTCCCCGACAGCGCCGACCGGTCCCACCAGGGCCTCGAATTACTCGACGTCACCACCCACAAGGGCACGGGCCGGCGCGCCGTCGGGGATCTGGTGGCCGTGCCCACCCCCTACGCCCCCCGACGAGCCGCCGACCAACCGCTGCCCCCGCTCATCGGGTTCGAGAACCACAGCGGGGTGACGACCATCGGTCCCGAGGCGCGTCCCGTGGCCCAGGTGGTCACCGGCGTGGGGAACGGTGGGGGAGACGGGACCGAGGGGGCATGGTCCAGCCGCGTGTTCGGGACGTACCTGCACGGCCCGGTCCTGGCGCGGAACACGAGCCTGGCCGATCTGTTGTTGGGGTGGGCGCTCTCGACGTCGGACGGGCCGATGGCGCTCGAACCGTTGGACGATGCCGACGAGCTCGCCCTGCGCGGCGAGCGCATGGCCGCGGTCGAGCGCTCCGGCAGGTCCCGCGTCGTGCGCTGGTTCCGCGGCGTCCGTCCCTGAGGACGCATCTGCCTGCCGAGCCCCGCCGCGGCGGAGCCGGGCCGGCTGTCCTGGTGTGGCCGTGTCCGGCTACCGGGTCCGTCGGGGCGTCGTCAGTTGCCCCGCCGCGGCCACTCGACCCCGGCGTCGGTCTCCCTCCGGTCGGGAGCGGCGGAGAGCGTCCACGAACGACGCCACGGGGCGGCCTCTGGCCCCTGGAGCGGAGGGGTGGTGCCGGCGGCAGCCTCCTTGCGCGCCGTCCACCAGTCGGAACTGGCCTCGTTGGCCATCGTGGCCACGGCCGCCTCGATGCGCACGCCGAACCGACGGGCATCCTCGCCTTCGTCTGGCCACAACGGGGTGCCGAAGGTCACGGTCGTGCGGGTCCGGTGGAGCCCGTGGCGGCCCTTGGGGAGGATGTGCCGAGTTCCGTCAAGGTGGACCGGCACCACCGGGCGACCGGTGCGGGCGGCCAGGTAGGCCGCACCTCCGCGGAAGGCCTGCGCCCAACCGTCCGGCGATCGACCCCCCTCGGGGAAGATCACCAGGTTCCAGCCGTCGGCCAGGAGGCCGGCGGCCAGATCGGCGGAGCTCCGATTCACCTTGGTCCGCTCGATGGGGATGGCGGCCAGGAGGAACGACCAGGCATCGGCCTTCCATCGGCGATCGAAGAAGTAGTCGGCGGCCGCCGCCACCACGGTGCGGTGGCGGAAGCGGAGGGGGAGGCAGCCCAACAGGAGGGGAGTGTCGGCGTGGCTGGCGTGATTGGCGGCGAAGATGACCGGCGCCTCGAGCCCGGTGAGCGACTCGTCCCCCCGAACCAGCGGTGAGGCCACCAGCTGCGCCAAGGGACGCGTCACGTTGTCGAGCACCATGGCCCGGGCCAGGCGCACCGGATACTTGCGGGACCAGGCGGTGTCGTAGTGGGTGCCGAGGTCCGAGGTCGGGGCCGGCCGGGGCACCGTCTCGGGCCAACTGGGGGAGGCCACAGGGAAGCGGGCCCGGCCCAGCCTCGAGGCCAGGGCGGACGGGGCCAGACGGCGCAGGTACCGGACCGGACCGTCCGAGGAGCCGACGGCGCCCTTGGCCCCGAGCGAGGCATCGGTGCGGACCGAGCGGGCCGAGCGCAACGAGCTGGACCAACCATGCCCAGAGGTCACTGCACGTCCGCCATCAGGATCGGCGGCGCATGGAGGTGGGTGAGGGTCGGGGAGGAGCCGACGACGTCCCGGGCCATCTCGAGGCCGTCGGCCAGGGTGGAGGCGGCTCGGAAACCGAGGCGGTGTACCGCATCCTGATCGCCGCCCACGATGATGACGCCGCCCAGGTGCTGCAGGGCGTGGGCGCACCAGTACCACATGTAGAAGGGATGGACTCCGTGATAGGCGTGCCCTGTGCGGTACAGATGGATGTACCACGGGTCGGTGGCGTAG
>DASZGT010000100.1:0-4538 GCA_035938575.1 Acidimicrobiales bacterium | reverse complement strand
AAGGAACACCATGGGCGATCTTGGATTTTGGGCACTGGCCCACGAGAGCCCCGGGCACCTGGCTCTGGTCGGTCCCGACGGCACCGAGTACACCTCCGGCGAGCTCCTGGGCCGGGCCAATCAGGTGGTGCACGGCCTGCGCGGCCTCGACCTGTCGCCCGGGGACGTGGTCGCCACCCTGCTCCCCAACGGGGTGGAGATGTTCGAGCTCTACCTGGCCGCGCTGCAGGCCGGTTGGCGGCTGGTGCCCATCAACCACCACCTCATCGGTCCCGAGGTGGCCTACATCCTGAAGGACTCCGAAGCCAAGGCCTTCATCGCCCACGAGCGGTTCGCCCAGGTGGCACGGGATGCGGTCGAGGACGCCGGCCTCGCCTCCTCCCGGTGCTTCGCCGTGGGTGAGATCGCCGGCTTCGGCTCCTTCGCCGACCTGCGCGACTCGCAGCCCACTGACGACCCGCCCGATCGGACCATCGGTGACGTCATGAACTACACCTCGGGGACCACCGGCAACCCCAAGGGCGTGTTCCGGCCGCTGAGCGGGCTGTCGCCGGAGGAGGCCGCCCTCGGCCAGTCCGGCATCCTGTTCCTGTTCGGCATCCAGCCTCAGGACGACAATGTTCACATCGTGGGCTCGCCGCTCTACCACACCGCGGTGATGCGCTTCTCCGGTGCGTCCATCCACTTGGGCCACACCATCGTGCTGATGGACAAATGGGTCCCCGAGGAGATGCTCCAGCTCATCGACAAGTACAAGGTCACCACCTCGCACATGGTCCCCACCCAGTTCCACCGGCTCCTGGCCCTCCCGGAGGAGACCCGCGGCAAGTACGACATGTCCTCCCTCCGGCACATGATCCACGCCGCGGCCCCCTGCCCGGTGGACGTCAAGTACAAGATGATCGAGTGGTGGGGCAACGCCATCGATGAGTACTACGCCGCCTCCGAGGGCGGGGGCACACTGGTGACCGCCGAGGAGTGGCTGCTGAAGCCGGGAACCGTCGGCAAGGCATGGCCGATCTCCGAGATCGCCATCTTCGACGACGACGCCAACAAGATCGACGAGCCCAACGTCATCGGCACCGTCTACATGTCCATGCAGACCGGAGATTTCGCGTACCACAAGGACAAGAAGAAGACCGAGAGCAACCGGATCGGGAAATACTTCACGGTCGGCGACGTCGGCCTCATCGACGAGGACGGCTACCTGTTCCTTCGGGACCGGAAGATCGACATGATCATCTCGGGCGGGGCCAACATCTACCCGGCCGAGATCGAGAACGTCCTGCTCGGGTTCCCCAAGGTCGGCGACGTGGCCGTCTTCGGCATTCCCCATGACGACTGGGGCGAGGAGATCAAGGCCGTCATCGAGCCGGCCGACGGCGTCGAGCCCTCCCCCGAGCTGGCCGCGGAGATCCTCGAGTACTGCTCGACCCGGCTGGCCAAGTTCAAGACGCCGAAGTCGATCGACTTCACCGACGCCATGCCCCGGGATCCCAACGGGAAGCTCTACAAGCGCAAGCTCCGCGACCCCTACTGGGTGGGCCGCGACAAGATCTGAGCCCGCCGGCCGGGCCCGGGACCGACTCAGGCCGGCGGGGGGTACGGGATCCCGACGGGGCGTTGCACGTCGGAGGCGGCGCCCTCCCGCAGCGCCTCCACCCGGATGGCCTCGATCATCCCCGGATCGGCACTGTCGACATTGGACTCGGCGATGGCCAGCATCTGCTTGGGGCGCACCTCGATGAAGATGCCGCTCGCCTCCGCGGTCAGGACGTCGCCGTGATAGATGCCGGCCCAGGCGTGGATCTTGCGGCCGTCCTGCTCGACGAATCTGGCCTCGACGCGGAGGTCGGTGTTGAGCGGAGTCGGCTTGCAGTAGCGCACGGTCAGGGTCCCGGTCATGGCGGCGTGATCGGCCACGATGTTGGCCGCACCCAACACCTCGTCGAGCAGCTCGGCGATGACCCCTCCGTGCACGCAGGTGGGCGGCCCCTCGTAGGCGAAGCCGAAGTTGGCCTGGCCCAGGATCTCCCGGACGCCGTCGACACCCTCGACCACGGAAACCCTCACCGGCGGGGCGATGGGATTGGCCAGACCGATGATGGGGCTGGTCGGGAAGAAGTCCTGGGCGGCTCGGGCCAGGTCGGGCTGGTTGCGGGAGCGTTTCGGGCCGGCCCGTTCGGTCAGCCGCACGGCGATCGCCTCCATCGCCTCGGCCGCCTCGGTCAGGGCCTCGTCGTCGAGCTCGGCAGCCACGTTCATGGTGATGATGGGACGGATGGCCGCCGCCAGCCGGCGCCGCGGGTCCCCGGGGGCCTCCACAGAGGCGAACAGGTCGCTCACCGGCGTTGGTAGTTGGGCGGCCGCTTCTCCGCGAAGGCCTTCTGGCCCTCTTTGGCGTCCTCGGTGGCGAAGATCGGCCACCCGAGCTCCAGTTCGATCTTGAGGGCCTCCTCTTCGGGGATGCCCTCGGTCGCCTTCACCGAGGCCTTGATGGCCTCGACGGCCAGCGGGCCGTTGGCCCCGATCACCTCAGCGATCTCCAGTGCCGCCTCGAGCGCGGTGCCGTCGGGCACCACCCGGCCGATCAAGCCGATCTCCTTGGCCTCCTGAGCGGACACCTCCCGGGCGGTGAGCAGGATGTCCATGGCCACGGTGAACGGGATCTGGCGCCGCAGGCGGACGGTCGAGCCGCCCAGCGGGAAGAGGCCGCGACGCGCCTCGAACACGCCGAATTTGGCTCCCTCCCCGGCGACCCGGATGTCGGTGGCCTGGAGGATCTCGGTGCCGCCCGCCACGGCCCATCCCTCCACCGCGGCGATGAGCGGCTTCTTCAGCGAGTAGTGGCGCAGGAGTGCCTTCCAATGGAGGTCGGGGTCCGCCGCCATCCGCTCCTTGACGGAGTCGTTGCCGGGGCCGGACATCGACTTGAGGTCCATGCCGGAGCAGAAGGTGCCGGCGGCGCCGGTCAAGATGGCGCACCGAATGTCGTCGTTCGAGTCGATCTCCACCCATGCGTCCGCCATGCCCACGAGCATGGGGCCGGAGAGCGCGTTCTTGGCCTCGGGGCGGTTCATGGTCACGACCGCCGTGGATCCGACTCGCTCGTAGGTCAGGTGTTCGGTGCCGGTCACAATGCTCCTTTGTCGTGCGGTTTTCGTGGCTAGTCGTGGGGTCCGGCGCACCATGCCCGTCGCCCTCCTGCGCCGAGGGTGTTGCGCTTTCGATCGGTTCGAGGAGCCGGCGTCGTGCCGATGGCTGGTCAACTAGAACGCATTCTACTTTCAACCGGGCCCGGCGGCCTGCGGCCGCTCGTGGGGCCGCTCGTCGGGCCGGGAAGGGGCCCGATCCCGTGCCGCCCGGCGAGATCGTGCGGTCGGACTCCGCTGTCCAGGTTCGGACGCCGGCTACGGGGCCGGCGGGCCCGCGGCCATGCCGACCATCGGGCGGCGCAGCACCAGGCCTCCGGTCGATCCCTCGAAGGCGGCGTCGCCGAAGGCAAAGACCCCCCCGTCACTGGCCACCAGCCAGTAGCCCGCCCCGGTCGGCGAGGCGGCCATGCCCACCACCGGCCGGTTGAGGCGCAGCGCCCCCGTGGAGCCCTCGAAGGGGGCCAGGCCGAAGGAGAAGATGCCGCCGTCGGCGGCCACCAGCCAGTACCCCGAGCCGAAGGGGGTGGCGGCCATGCCCACGATGGGTTGGTTGAGCGAGATGGCGCCGGTGGAGCCGAAGAATCCCGCATCGCCGAAGGCGAAGACGCCGCCGTCGGACGCCACCAGCCAGTAGCCGCGCCCGTCCGGCGCCCGGGCCATGCCCACCACCGGTCGGTTGAGGCGCAGCGATCCGGTCGAGCCGAAGAACCCGGCATCGCCGAACGAGAAGACGCCGCCGTCGGACGCCACCAGCCAGTAGCCCCGGCCGTCCGGAGTGGCGGCCATGCCCACGATGGGTCGGTTGAGCCGCAACGATCCGGTCGAGCCGAAGAATCCGGCATCGCCGAAGGCGAAGATGCCGCCGTCAGAGGCCACCAGCCAGTAGCCGCCGTGGTCCGGCGTGCCGGCCATGCCCACCACCGGCTGATTGAGGGTCAAGCCACCGGTCGACCCGAAGAAGTTGGCGCCCCCGAGGGCGAACACTCCGCCGTCGGCGGCCACCATCCAGTAGCCGGGCCGCGGCGGCGGCGCCGTCGGTGGGCCGGGCAGGCCACCCGGCCCGACGAAGGCGTGGATCTGGTCGGACGAGGGGGCCAGCACGAGGCCGTCGGCTGCCGACGGCGAGGGGAATGACGAGGATGACGACCCGATGGAGAACTGCTGGACCGTGGTCCCGTTGGCCACGTTGAGGGCATAGAGGTTGCCGTTCCCGATGGACCACACCAGCCCACCGGCCACCAGGGGCGAACCGTGAGCCCCGCTGGAGGTCGTCCACTGGGCGACGGGTGGGCCGGACGTGACCGTCACCGCATGGATGCCGTTGTTGCACGGTACGTACAGGGTGCCGTTGAGGTCGGCGGAGCCGCCGTCGGGGTCGCCGCT
>DASZGT010000099.1:0-34026 GCA_035938575.1 Acidimicrobiales bacterium | reverse complement strand
CGTGCGGCGCGCACCGGTCGCAACCCGCAGACCGGTGAGGCCATCAAGATCAAGGCGTCGAAGAGCCCCAAGGTTTCGGCTGGCGCGTCGTTCAAGAAGATCGTGAACGGTCAGGCCCCAGTTCCGAAGCTGGCCAAGGCCAGGTAGTCGCCGGTCGTCCATGGCCCGGGGGAACCGGGCCATGGACCGCCGCTCGCTCGGCCGCCGCTCGCTCCGCCGGCGGCCGCATCAGCGACAGCCGCGGCAACACCGGAAAGTTGCCGGTCGCCCACCTTCCCGTTGACGGCTCCCCGGTAGGCTGCAGACCATGGCCCAGGTGGATGCAGGAGGATCGGACGGATCGGGCGATCAGCCCGCCCCCGGGGCCCGGGCGTTCGGGCCCAACGCCTGGTTGGTCGAGGACATGTACGACCGATTCCGGTCCGATCCCACCTCGGTCTCCGATTCGTGGCGCGAGTTCTTTGCCGACTACCGACCGCCTGGGGCCCCGTCGGTGCCGGCGCCGACGGCGACACCGTCTGCAGCGCCCTCCGACGGCACCCAGTCCGCGTCCAACGGTTCATCGGGATCGGCCGCACCCTCGCCGGCCGCGGGTGGCCCGACGGCCGTGCCGACCATCACGCCGGCAGCGGCGCCGGCGCCGCCCGGGCGGCCCGCGCCCGAGTCGGCCAGGGCGCCCACCGGTTCTGACCCGTCCGATTCGCCTGTTCCCCTACGCGGGGCTGCCGCTCGCATCGTGGCCAACATGGAGGAGTCGCTGTCGGTCCCCACCGCCACCAGCGTGCGGGTCGTGCCGGCCAAGCTCCTCGAGGTCAACCGCACGATCGTCAACAATCAGCTGTTCCGTACCATCGGCGGCAAGGTCAGCTTCACCCATCTCATCGGCTATGCCGTGGTCAAGGGGCTCATGGCTGTTCCGGCCATGAACGCCGCATTCGTGGCCGACGCCGACGGAAAGGGGACCCCGGGTGTCCTCCGCCACCGGCACGTCGGGCTCGGCCTTGCCGTGGACGTCGAAAAGACCGATGGCAGCCGCACGTTGCTGGTGCCGTGCATCACCGATGCGGACGCCCGGGACTTCGGCGGGTTCGTCAGTGCCTACGAGGAGCTGGTCCGCAAGATCCACACCAACAAGATCACCCCCGGCGACTTCGCCGGCACCACGGTGACATTGACCAACCCGGGGACCCTGGGGACGGTGCAGTCCGTGCCCCGGCTCATGCCCGGCCAGGGTCTCATCGTGGGTGTCGGTGCCCTGGGGGTCCCGGCCGGCTTCGAGGCTGCCGACCCGCGGACCCTCGCCGACCTGGGCATCGGCAAGACGGTGACCCTCACCTCCACCTACGACCACCGGATCATCCAGGGCGCCGAGTCGGGCCTCTTCCTGTCCTACGTGTCCGAGTGCCTCATGGGCCAGCACGGCTTCTACGACGAGGTGTTCGATTCCCTCGACATCCCCTACGAACCGGTCCGGTGGGAGAAGGACGACAACGGCTCGGACGACGAGGTGGGCCCCGGAGACCACCGCCGTCTGATCAAGCAGGTGCACGTGCAGACCCTCATCAACATGTACCGGGTCCGTGGTCACCTCATCGCCCACCTCGATCCTCTGGACGCGGAGCCGCCCGAGCTCCACCCGGAGCTGGACCCCCTCCACTACGGATTGACCATCTGGGACCTGCCCCGCCACTTCGTGACCGATGGGCTGGCCGGAAGGGACACGGCCACCCTGGACGAGATCCTTCACACCCTCCGCGACGCCTACTGCCGGACCCTCGGTGTGGAGTACATGCACATCCAGGATCCCGAGCAGAAGCGGTGGATCCAACAGCACCTGGAGGGCGTCTCCTCGGTCCTTGCACCCGATGAGCAACGGCACATCCTCGGCCGGCTGAATGCCGCCGAGGTCTTCGAGCGATTCCTCCACTCACGCTACGTGGGGCAGAAGCGCTTCGGACTGGAAGGGGCGGAATCGGCGATCGTCCTGCTCGACACCATCCTCGACGATGCGGTGAACGAGGGTCTCTCCGAGGCGGTGATGGGCATGTCGCACCGGGGTCGCCTCAACGTGCTGGCCAACATCGTGGGGAAGTCCTACGGGGAGATCTTCGAGGAGTTCGAGGGCAATCTCGATCCTGAGTCGGTGCAGGGCTCCGGCGACGTGAAATACCACAAGGGGGCCTGCGGGACCTTCGTGGCCCGCTCCGGGGGTTCGATCCCTGTCTCCCTCTCCTCGAACCCGTCCCATCTCGAGGCCGTCGACCCGGTGGTGGTGGGCATGGCCCGGGCCAAGCAGGACGCCCTCGGAGGCGAACAGGGGAGTGGGCCCCTACTCGAGGAGGGGACGGGAAACCCCTTTCCGGTGCTGCCCATCCTCCTCCACGGTGACGCCGCCTTTGCCGGCCAGGGCGTGGTGGCCGAGACCCTCAACCTCTCGGGGCTGGCCGGTTACCGCACCGGTGGCACCGTGCACATCGTCATCAACAACCAGCTCGGCTTCACCACCGCCCCCGAGGCCGCCCGCACCTCGGTCTACCCGACCGATGTGGCCAAGATGGTGCAGGCCCCGATCTTCCACGTGAACGGCGACGATCCCGAGGCCTGTGTCCGCGTGGCCCGGCTGGCGTTTGCGTTCCGTCAGGCATTCCACAAGGACGTGGTCATCGACATGGTCTGCTACCGGCGTCACGGGCACAACGAGGGAGATGACCCCAGTTACACCCAACCGCTGATGTACGCCCTCATCGAGGCCAAGCGGTCGGTGCGCAAGCTCTACACCGAATCGCTCGTCCGGCGGGGCGACATCTCCCTCGAGGAGGCCGAGCAGGCCCTCGACGACTTCTCCGCCCGGCTCCAGGCGGCGCTCGACGAGACCCGCGCCGAGGCCGAATCGGTGCCAGCGAGCGCGCCGGTGCTCCCGGCGTACGTGGTCCCCGACTTGTGGATCCCGCCCGTGGACACGGGTGTCGACTCGTCGGTGTTGTCCCGGCTGGCCGAGGTGGTGCGCACGGTTCCCGACGGGTTCGTCGTCCACCCCAAACTGGCTCGCCAGTTCGAGCAGCGGGACAAGGTGGTGGCCGACGGTCAGATCGACTGGGCCCTCGGCGAGGCCCTGGCCCTTGGCTCGCTCTTGGTGGAAGGGACCAACGTGCGACTGACCGGACAGGACACCCGCAGAGGCACCTTCTCGCAGCGCCATGCGGTGCTGGTCGACCACAACACCGGCCAGGAGTATGTGCCCTTGAGTGCTCTCGAGGGCGGCCGCTTCACCATCCGTGACTCGCTCCTGTCCGAGTACGCCTGCGTGGGCTTCGAGTACGGCTATTCGGTCGAGGCCATCGATGATCTCGTGGCCTGGGAGGCGCAGTTCGGGGACTTCTGGAACGGGGCGGAGATCATTGTCGACAACTTCCTGGTGGCGGCCGAGGACAAATGGGGGCAGAGGTCCGGATTGGTGCTGCTCTTGCCCCACGGCTACGAGGGTCAGGGCCCGGAACACTCGTCCGCCCGCATCGAGCGCTTCCTGACCCTGTCCGCTCGAGGCAACCTGCGGGTGACCGACCCGACCACCTCGGCCCAGTACTTCCATCTGCTCCGATCCCAGGTGAAGGGCACCGATCGCCGGCCCTTGATCGTGTTCACCCCCAAGTCGCTCCTCCGGTCGCGGCTGTCCCGCTCGCCCATCGAGGCCTTCACCTCTGGATCGTTCGCGGAGGTGCTCGACGACCCCCGGGTCGGAAACGAGGACCTCCCGCCGTCGGCGGTGACCCGGGTGGTGCTGTGCACGGGCAAGGTGGCCTACGACGCCATCGGCCGACGCGACGAGCTGGGCGATGAGGGCAAGGGCGTGGCCGTGGTGCGGGTAGAGCAGCTCTATCCGTGGCCGAAGGCGACCATCAAGGGCGTCCTCGACCGCTATCCCAACGCGGGCGAAGTGGTCTGGCTGCAAGAGGAGCCCGAGAACATGGGGGCCTGGAACTTCGTGCACGGCAAGCTCCACCGGCTCCTGCGGGACAGCCACACGCTGCGCCACGTGAGTCGGGCCGAGTCGGCCAGCCCCGCCTCGGGCAGCGCCGCCCTCCACCGGCTCGAACAGGACGACCTGCTGACCCGATCGGTCGGCTGAGTCAGGCGCAGCAACTCCACGCGCCCATTGGGGTTCCGATCGAGAGGCTGCTCAGGCGGTCTTGAGATATCCGACTTCGAGTTCAGCACCGTCTGGATCTCGGAAGAACACCGACATCCAGGCTGGGCCTAGCTGGGTCACATCTCCGGGCGATGCTCCCCTGGCCACCAGTCGATCCCTGATCTCGAGGAGCTTCTCCTCCGATTCCACGGCCAGGGCATAGTGGTCGATCGCGCCGCGCCCACCCATCTTGGTCCGATCCCCGAGTATCGAATCGGCGGGAACCTCGAAGACATTGAGGGCGCCGTTGCCACCCATGTCGACGATGGCCATCCGTGGATGGTCACCCTCGGCTTCCATGATGGAGGTGACCTCAGCCCCGAACATGCCTTGGTAGAACTCCAGGTAGCGATCTAGATTCGCCGTCATCGTCGCCACGTGATTGAAACCGCACGTCTCTGGATGCGTGGACATCGGCGCCCTCCGATCTGAGCCTGTTCAGAGGCTAGCGAAGCCACTGCCATCGGGCCAAGGTCCATCGGCCGGCACGACGCCATGAGGTGGGCCGATCCGATTCGGAAGGTGCCATGGGCGATCATTGACCGGGAGAGCGGACTCCCGGGGGTCAGCTGAGGCGCTTGGCATAGAAGATGCCAGTGAGCCCCGGCTGTCCATAGTCCGAAAGGACGGCTGTCCCCGGATGCTTCGGGCTGGCGATCCCATAGTCGGTCAAATTGCCCTTCATGGTGACTACCTCAAACTGGTCGTTGCCGATAAAGACGGTCACGTGCCGGCCTGCGGCTGACCAACCGACGATGTCAAGGGTTTGCCCGTCCGACGCGGCGCCGTCGGGGCCAAGGGTCAGGGTTCCGCCCAGGACGACGGTCCCAAACTGCTCGTGGTAGGTGTAGGTCCCCACATAGGGTGTTTGGTCGACGCTCAGCGACACCGCCTCGCTCGTCACGCTGCCCGATCCGTTGGAGACAACGGCGTGATAGAGAGCACCATCGTTGGCGAAGGTGGCAGGGACGCTCAGGTGGGTCGCCGGCATGCCAGTGTTGACGAACGGGCCCCCACCCGTGGACACCTGCCACTGGACGGTCGGCCGGGGCCTGCCGGCGGCCGTGACTCTGAAGCACGCTGTGTGGCCGAGCGAAGCGGTGACACTCTGTGGTTGCTCGACGATGGTCGGTGGCGTTGACTTCTGCGTGGCTGAAGCCAAAGAGCCGGCGTCAGCAACGCCCGAGAGCAGCAGCACAGCCGCCGCTGAAGCCAACACGCGTCGAGCGCTCATTGGAGTCCCCCAATTGGTGGCCCGCACCGATCTGACCCTCGCCCTGCCAACCTTGGCACATTTGAGGGGCGGCGCCGTCCCCATGATGAGCGGGTGTCGGGCCCATGCGTCGGGACCGTTGCCGCGGGCATTTCTACCGTCACGCCAGGAAATCGACGGCCACGGCCATCCACATCTCCGTGGACATGTGGAGCGACTCCACGTCGACCCGTTCGTCGATACCGTGGAACATGGCGCCGTACTGCTCGAAGCCGATGGCCGGGCTGTGCATGCCGAATCCGTAGGCGACGCTGCCGAGGGCCCGGTAAAACTTGGCGTCGGTCGCTCCCACGGTCAAGAAGGGGACCGTCCGGGCATCGGGGTAGAACAGCCGGCTGACCCGTTGCAGCGCATCCCACAACGGTGTGTCGATGGGTGACGTGGTCGCCTCGTCCTCGGAATGGAACTCGATGTCGACGTCGTCGGACAGGTCGCCGATGACCTCGTCCAGCATGGCCCGCACGTCCGCGGTGCGCCACCCGGGGAGGGAGCGGATGTCGACCGTGAGCTCGACCCGGTCGGGAATGACGTTTACCTTGGTCCCGGCGTCCATGACGGTGGGTGCCATCGTCGTATGGGTGCAGGCGTGTGCCTGTCGGGCCAGGCCCACCGCTGGGAACTCGGCGCAGAACGCATCGATCCGGTCGGGATCGAGCAGCGGTTGGGTCATCTCGGGCGGGAACCCGATCCCTTCGATGAATCGGGTCCAGGCCTCGTGCATCTCGGCCTGCGGTCGGTACTCGTCGATCCGTCGGACCAGTTCGGCCGCTTTGACCAGGGCATTGTCGGTTCGGAGGGGCTGTGACCCGTGCCCGGGCGTCCCCCTCACCGTCAGCACGCACCAGAAGGTTCCCTTCTCCCCGACGATCACCGGCAGGCGTGGCGTGCCATCGGCACCGGCGATCGGAAAGCCCCCGGACTCGGTGATCACGTAGTCGGCATCGACATCGTCGGCGGCGTGTTGGCACAGCCATCTAGCCCCGTGGAAGCCCAGAGCCTCCTCGTCGGCGACGGCGACGTAGGTGAGATCACCTTCGGGACGGAACCCCGTCAGGGCCAGGTGGCGAACACCGGTAGCCATGGTGGCCGTGAGGTTGAGCATGTCGATGGCACCCCGGCCCCACACCTCTCCATCGATCAGCTCACCGCCGAAGGGGTCGTGGCGCCAGTCCTCAGCGTTGGCCGGTACCACGTCGGTGTGGCCGAGCAGCGTGAGCGACGGCGCCTCCGGATCGGAGCCGTGGATCTTGGCCACCAGTGAGGCCCGCCCCGGCTCCGGCTCGTAGGTCTCGATGTCGACTCCCGAGCCCTCCAGATAGGTCGTCAGGAGGTCGGTACTGCGTCGTTCATGCCCCGAGGACACGGTGCCGTCGTTCACGCACCGGTTGCGGATCAGGTGCTGAAGCAGGTCAGTTGCCTCATCGGTACGGCTGGTCTCCGAGCTCACCGCGGCATCCTAGATTGGCGCCTGGGTCGGACCGGACGGCCCCTTGGACCGGGCGGCCATGGGGACCCGGGGGTCGCCGTCACTGGGTGGCCAGAGACCCAGCATGTTCGGCGCCCACCTGGGCAGATGGTTGACTGTGGTCCTCTATGGAACAAGACCCGCCCGTCCGCCGCAGGATCGTCGTTGACGGGTCAAATATCGCTACCGAGGGTCGCACCCTTCCCAGCCTGGCCCAGCTGGACGAGGCCATCCGGAGCTTTCTGGAGGAGTATCGCGGCTTCACCACCTCCGATGTGACGGTGGTGGTCGACGCCTCCTTCGGTCACCGGATCGACCCGTCGGAGGTGTCCGCATTCGAGCAGGCTCTCGAGCACGGCGAGATGATCACGCCGCCGGCGGGCGCGGTTGGGCGCGGGGACGGATTCATCCTGCGCATCGCCGAGAAGTCGGGCGCCCTGGTGATGTCCAACGACTCGTTTCAGGAATTCCACGCCGAGCGCCCCTGGCTGTTCGAGCCCGGGCGGCTCATCGGGGGCAAGCCGGTGCCCGGCGTGGGCTGGATCTTCACCCCCCGGACTCCGGTACGAGGGGCCAGGAGCCGGTCGGTGACCAGCCGATCCAAGCGGGACAGCCAGGCCGGCGACGGGGATGTGCTCGTCGTCCCGGACGGCGCCGAGGACACTTCTGGGGTGGCGGCGGACGGTGCTCGGCGGGGTCGCGGCACGAAGGCGGGCGGGGTCGCCAAGACGACCAGGGCCGCGAAGGCAGCGAAGACGCCGAAGGCGGCGAAGGCAGCGAAGGCAGCGAAGGCAGGTGAAGCCGCAACGATGACCGACGCCAAGGCGGCGGGGGAGGCCAAAGGGTCCAACCGCAGCGAATCGACCAACGCGGCCAAGGCCACCAAGGCCACCAAAGCCACCAAGGCGGCGAAGGCCACCAAAGTCACCAAGGATGGAAAGACCACCAAAGCCGCCAAGGGCACCAAGGCAACCAAGTCCGCCAAAGCCGTCGAAACGACCAGGACGACCAAGTCCGCAGCCACGACCCGCAGTGCCAAGGGAAAGACCACCAAGGCCGCCCTGGCCAGCACCCCGGCCGAAGGCCCCGGATCCAACTCGTCCCACGACGCCGCCCCTGACCCACGGCCGGCCTTGAAGGCCGACGCCACCAAAGTGGTCAGGGGGGCGAAGAAGGCGAGGACGCGCACCACCGCCACATCGCAAGACGATGAGGGCGACGGTCCCGGCCGCAAGGGCCAGCGGGGCTCGCGTGCCCAGCTCGACGGCGATGGCAGCGGCACCGCCAAACCGGCTCCCGAGGCGCTCAACGACCCGATGACCTTCCTCACCTTCGTGGCCGACCATCCCGTAGGCAGCACCCTGGACGGCACCGTGGTCTCATTCACGTCCCACGGGGCCCACATCGACGTGGGGGGAATGCTCTGCCACGTTCCGCTTCGGGGTCTGGGCGATCCTGCTCCGAAGAGAGCCCGGCAGGTGCTGACCAAAGGGGAGACGCGGCCCTTCGTCCTCGTGTCGCTGGATGCAGCCAGGCGGCGGGCCGAGCTGGCGCTCCCCGGAGTCGTGCCGTGAACACCCGAGAGATCGGGACCGGGACTCAAACGGAGAGTTCGAGGACCGGCCACCGGACCGATATCCTCGGCAGTCGTGCGAGCCGAGGACTACCTGCCCCATCGCCAGCCCTTTCTCTTCGTCACCGCACTGCGGTCGGTCGAGCCTGGCCAGTCCGCCTCCGGCAGTTGGCAGCTCACGGGAGATGAGGCCTTCTTCGCCGGGCACTTTCCCGGTCGCCCGACGCTGCCCGGGGTGTTGATGGTCGAGGCTCTGGCCCAACTGGGTGGCGTGGCCGTGTTGGCCGACCCCAAGTTCGCGGGCCGACTGCCGCTGTTCGGCGGCATCGAACGAGCCCGTTTCCGTCGGCAGGTCGTCCCCGGCGACCGGCTCGACCTCGAGGTGACGCTCGGTCGGATGTCCGCCCGCGCCGGCAAGGGCACCGGGAGGGCGACCGTGGGCGGGGAGCTCGCCTGCCAGGCCGAGCTGCTCTTCGTGCTGGTGGACTCGACTCCGGCGGAACAGAACGTCTAGCGGTCGATCCGTGCGCATCGCCACCTGGAACGTGAACTCGTTGCCCGCTCGGCTCTTCAGGATCGAGGAGTGGATCCAGTACGCCCAGCCCGATGTGCTCTGCATGCAGGAGACCAAGCTGGCGGATGCGGCCTTTCCTCACGGGGCCTTTGCCACACTCGGCTACGAGACCGCACATCACGGGGACGGCCGTTGGAACGGAGTGGCCATCGCCAGCCGGGTCGGTCTGGCCGGGGTCTCCACCGGCATGGGCTCGACCGACGATGCCCAGGGCCCCCGGCTCATCGCCGCCGACTGCGGGGGCGTTCGCGTGCTGTCGGTGTACGTGCCCAACGGCCGGAGTCTCGACAGCGACCAGTACCCGGCCAAGTTGGCGTGGCTGGCCCGGCTGCGGGCCGTGGTCGAGGAGTCGGCGACGCCCGATCGGCCGGTGGCAGTCTGCGGTGACTTCAATGTGGCCCCGGAGGACCGGGACGTATGGGATCCAACGAAGTTCGAGGGGGCCACCCACGTGAGCCAGCCGGAGCGGGACGCGCTGGCCGACCTCGAGAAGTGGGGCCTGGTCGACGTGTTCCGCCGTCTCTACGACGATGGAAACCTCTTCAGTTGGTGGGACTACCGAGCCGGTTCGTTCCACAAGCACCAGGGCATGCGGATCGACCTCATCCTGGTGACCGAAGTGCTGGCGCGTGCCACCACGTACGGCCTGATCGACAGGAACGCCCGCAAGGGTCAAAAGCCGTCGGATCACGCCCCGGTGCTGATCGACACCGTCGTGGGATAGCTGCGGCGGTCGTCGCCTATTCCGTCCCGCGCCGGCGCTAGTTGCCGAGCCCAGCCCGGATCTCGGCGATCCGGCGTCCGGGGTCCCGCGGAGTCACCCGCCCCTTGCCCGTCCTCGAGACCCGGGCCACCGCAGCCAGCCAGGGCGAGGGCTGGCGCTCCATGTCCCGGCCGTTGCCCATGCGGCGAACCCGAGCCCACGAGCAGTGGAGATCGTGTGAGGCACGGGTGAGCGCCACATAGAACAGTCGACGCTCCTCGTCGTGGGCCTCCGCCGACGCTGCGTAGACGATAGGGACATATCCCTCTTCGAGCCCCACCACGTGGACAGAGGTCCATTCGAGGCCCTTGGCCCGATGGAACGTGGCCAGCTCCACCGCCTCATCGGCGGCCACAACCGGCCCGCCACGCCTGGGGCCCCTCAAGGCGGCGAGGGGCTGGGGGTGTCCCGGCGCGCCCTCCGACGTTCGAACTCGCGCCGTGAGGCTCTCCGGCCCGGGGGCGATCCGGTAGGGGATGCCGGCCCGGGCCAGGGCCCGCCCGATGGTGGCGAGCTGGTCGTGGGTGCGAGCCAGAACGGCCTGGTCCGACCACGGCTGGCCGTCCTCCGACCGGCCCATCAGCAGTGAGACCACGCCCTCGGCCTCAGCCCGGTCGTCGTCGTACGCCGTGACCACGGACATCGGGCCGTCGGCCGCCACCGAGCGGGGAGGAGGCGCCACCGAACGACCCAGGCCGGCCGTGGCTGCCGCCACCACCTGGGGCGTGGACCGGTGGTTTTCGTCCAGCCGCACCACCTCCATCCCGGGCATCATCTCGGGCAATCGGGCCAGGAGGCTCGGATCGGCCCCGTTCCACCCGTAGATGGCCTGATTGGGATCGCCGACCACGCAGACGTCGTTGCCGTCCCCCAGCAGACCGCGCAGCAGTCGGAATTGAGCGGGGTTCACGTCCTGGAACTCGTCCACTGACAGGTGCCGGTACCGCCAGCGCACTCCATCGGCGAACGCCCGGTCGTTGTCCAACAGGTCGGCCGAGTGGACGAGTACGTCATCGAGGTCGAGCGAGCGCTTTCGGCGGAGCGCCAGCTCGTAGGAGGCGAACGCCCCTCCGACCTGGTCGATGGTCGTCCCGGCCATCCCCCCGGCCCGTCCGGCGTCGACCGCGGCCTCGGCGTAGGTCTCCGGCGTCAGGCAGCGGGCCTTGGCCCAGCCGATCTCGGTGTCCACCACCGACGCCACCGCGGCATCGCCGACAATGGCGGAGACGATGCGGAAGCGGTGCTCGGCGACCAGGGGCGGCGGATCTCCGGAGTCGAGGGCGTGGCGCCGCAGAAGCGTGAGGGCCAGTTGGTGGAGCGTCCCGGCCCGCACCCCGGGGCCCGGCACGCCACCCGTCGCGACCGGCGTCGACACCGGCACGCCGTAGAGGCCCAGGCGATCCCGCAGCTCGCCCGCCGCCTTCCGGGTGAACGTGCAGACTGCGGTGTGGTCCGCCTCGGCGGAGCCGTCCCTGATCCGCCGGGCCACCCGCAGCGTGAGCACACGGGTCTTCCCCGATCCGGCCCCCGCCACGATGCACAGCGCACTGGAGGGCGAGTCGATGGCACGGCGCTGCGACTCGCTCAGCATGGCCACGGCCCCTTCGAAGGAATCACCCGGCGCCGGCCAGTTCGACGTCGGCTCCTGTGGTTCCACGGGAGCTGAGGCTATCGGTAGGGTGTGCCGGTGCTGAAGTCGTTCGCCGACGGTCGACTGTTCGGCGCAACCTGGGGACCCGGAGCGGCCACCGTTCTGGCGCTGCACGGCTGGCAGCGCACCCACCTCGACTTTTCTCCTGTCTTCGAAGGACCCCCGCCGGGTGAGGGCCTGAGCGCTCTCGGGCCCGACCTGTTCGGGTTCGGGTCCACACCGCCCCCGCCGGAGCCGTGGGGCTCCGCCGAGTACGCCCGGCACCTGTTGCCGCTGTTCGAGGAGTCGGGCGTGCTGGCGGAGCGGGTGGTGGTGGTCGGCCACTCCTTCGGTGGCCGGGTGGCCGTCCGGCTGTTCGGCCTGGTGCCGGATCGGATCGAGCGAGTGGTGCTGACCGCGGTGCCCCTTCTCGACCGCCGGGGGCGTCGGGCGCGTCCCGCTCCCTCCTATCGCCTGGTCCGGCGGCTCCACGGCCTGGGACTGGTCGGCGATACGCGCCTGGAGGCCATGCGGGACCGGTACGGATCTCCTGACTACCGGGCGGCCCAGGGTGTCATGCGGGGCGTGTTCGTGCGGGTGCTGGCCGAGAACTACGCGGACGACATGGCCTCCATGGGCTGCCCCGTGGACCTGTTGTGGGGCGAAGAGGACACCGAGGTTCCCCTCGAGGTGGCAGCCCGGGCCCAGCCGATGTTCCCGTCGGCGAGGCTGGTGACGCTGCCCGGCGTCGGCCACCTGACCCCGACCGAGGCCCCGACGCAGCTCCGGGACGTGATCCTGGGCCGACCGGCCAGGGCCCCCGGTGCTCCCACCGGCCCCGGCGCGCCCGGCGATCCGTCGTGACCGCTGCCGGGCTGGGGGCCCCGTTCGCCGCCCTCGGAGCGGGCCGGTTCCACAGTGGACTGGCCTGGATCACGGTGGGCGCCTGTGTGGCGGCGTGCGTGCCCGCCGGGCTCCGGTGGCTCCGGGTAGCCCAGCGGGAGCACTACCTGGCCGGCTCGGTGGAGCGATTCGCATCCCGGTGGTGGCGGTCCAGGGCGGCTGACACGGCCTTGGCCATCGTGGCCGTCGCCGCCGCGGTTGCCTCGGTGGGCTGGCCGGTCGCCGGGGTGGTGGCTGCGGCAGCGGTGGCGCTGGGTCCGTTGGGCCTCTCGCCGTGGGGCAGGACCTCACCGCTGGCCTGGACCCGCCGCCTGCGGACCTTGGCCGCAGTGTGGGCGGCGCTCGAGATCGTGGTCGTGGCCATCGGCGTGGTGACCGGTGTGGCCGCACCGCTGGCGGTGGTGGCCGCCTTGATCGTTCCGGTGGCCGTGGACGTTGCCTGCGGGTTGACGGCACCTGTGGAGCGCCGTTTGTCCTCGCGGTTCGTTGACGCCGCGGCTGCCCGGCTGGCGCGGGTCGGCCCGACGGTGGTGGGGATCACCGGCTCCTTCGGCAAGACCTCCACCAAGGGCCACATCGCCCACCTGGTTCGTCCGACTCTGACGGTGGTGGCGACCCCGGCGAGCTTCAACAACCGTGCCGGCCTGGCCCGGGCCATCAACGAGCACCTGGCCGACGGGACCGAGGTGTTCGTGGCGGAAATGGGCACCTACGGTCGGGGGGAGATCGCCGAGTTGTGCGCCTGGTGCCCACCCGACATCGCCGTGATCACCGCCATCGGCCCCGTGCACCTCGAGCGCTTCGGTTCCGAAGACCGGATCGTCGAGGCCAAGTCCGAGATCCTCGAGCATGCCGGTGACGTCGTGCTGCCGGTGGACGACCCCCGCTTGGCCGCCCTGGCCGAACGCTCCACTGCGCAGAGCAAGCGGGTGTTGCGTTGTTCGGCGGTCGACCGGTCCGCCGATGTATGCGTCCTACGCAGCGCGGACGGGTCCCGGGTGACGGTCCTCGCCCACGACGAGGCACTGGCCGAGGACGTCGAGCTGGCTGCCGGCATCCAAGCCACCAACCTGGCCTGTGCGGTGGCCGTGGCTCTCCTCCTGAAGGTGGACGCCGGCGCCATCGGCGCCCGACTCGCCGATCTTCCCCCCGTGGAACACCGACTGCAGGCGGTCCGTGCGCCCTCAGGCGTGACCATCCTCGACGACACCTACAACTCGAATCCCGCGGGGGCCGCCGCGGCGCTGTCGACCCTGAAAGCATCGACAGGCGCGGAGGCCGCGGGCGGCCCGGACCGCTCGGGGCGATTGGTGGTGGTGACTCCGGGGATGGTGGAGCTCGGAGCCCGCCAGTTCGATGAGAACCGCCGTTTCGGGGCCGCCATGGCCGCCGTTGCCACCGACGCACTGATTGTGGGACGGACGAACCGGCGGGCCCTGCTGGCGGGGTTGGCGTCGGCGCCGGACTCGAGGACGACGGTCCGACTGATGTCGAGCCGCCAGAAGGCCGTGGAGTGGGTCCGAGAGCACCTGGTCGAGGGTGACGTCGTGTTGTACGAGAACGATCTGCCGGACCACTACCCTTGAAAAGTTGAGCCGCCGGCCCGGGCCCCTCGCCGGCGGTTGGTCCACGCAGCCGCTGATCGGAGGAGTTCAACCACCGTGCCCGATGTCGCCGTCATCTTCGGAGGTCCGTCGCCTGAGCACGACGTGAGCGTGCTCACCGGACTGCAGGCTGCCCGGGGCCTGGCCGACGCCCCGGGAGGATCGGGTGTGGCCGCCCGGGCCCTGTTCTGGTCCAAGACCGGCGATTGGTACGAGGTCGACCCGGGACTCGAGGCCGAGTCGTTCGTCGAGGGAGTGCCCCGCGGTGCCACCAAGCTGCAGTTCACGGCGGCGCCGGGCGGGGGGTTCTCCGAGCCGGGCGGGCGACTGGGACGGCCGAGGGCCCTCGACATCGACGCCGCTCTGGTGTGCTGCCACGGCGGACCCGGAGAGGACGGAACGCTGCAGGCAGCACTGGACTTGTCCGAGATCCGCTACTCGGGGCCGACCGTGGCCGGCGCCGCTCTCGGGATGGACAAGTTCGCCTTCGGCGCCGTCATGGCTGCGGCCGGCCTGCCCACCCTGCCCCGAGTACTGCTCACGCCCGATGTCGAGTCGCCTCCCTTCGATGGGCCCTACATCGTCAAACCGCGCTTCGGCGGCTCCTCCATCGGGATCGATGTGGTCGAGGACTTCGCCACTGCCCGGGCCCGACTGTCCGCCAATCCGCATCTGCGGTTCGGCGCCGTGCTCGAGCCCTACCGTCCGGACCTCACCGATCTCCAAGTGGCCGTGCGCACCTGGCCCTCATTGGAGCTCTCCGCCGTTGAGCGGCCCATCCGGGCCTTGCCGTCCTCGGACATCCTCGACTACCGGGACAAGTACGTCGCTGGTGAGGGAATGGCAGGGGCCAACCGCCAGCTCCCGGCGGAGATTCCCTCCGAGCTCGAGAAGGGGCTGCGCCAGGCGGGCGAGCGGATAGCGGCACTCGCCGGGGTCCGCGGGGTCGCCCGGATCGACTACCTCTCCGACGGTCAACACTTCGTGGTGAACGAGATCAACTCGGTGCCGGGATCACTGGCCCGCTACCTGTGGGTCGCCCCGCCCATCCCCTTTGCCACCCTGCTCGCCGATCTGCTCGCCGAGGCCCGACAACGACCCACCCACGCCTACTCCGCGGCCGGCGCCGACGGCACGGTCCTCCGCTCAGCGGGATCGATCGCCGGCAAGTTGGGCTGAGGCGCTTGGCCGTTCACCGGCTCCAGCTCCTACCGGGAGAAGAAGTCCTGGTCGACATCAGGCCTCACTGGTCATTCCTGTCCGGACCCTTGACGATCTCGGTGATCGTCATCGCCATCGGAGTGGCACTCGATTTCGGGATCCCCCACACCTCGGTGGAAAGCCATTGGATCGAAGGCTCGGTGGTCGCCATCCCCTGCCTGTGGTTGGCGGCCCGGGTCGTGCGGTGGCGGCTGACCAGCCTCGTGGTCACGTCGGTGCGAATCATCGAGCAGTGGGGCGTCATGTCCCACCACGAGTCCGAGACCATGCTGTCCCACATCGTGTCCGTCACCGCGGTGCAGTCGCTGCTCCGCCGGGTCATCGGCACCGGCCGAATCGAGTTCGAGATCCGCGGCGATGATCAGATCCGGTGGATCGACGACGTGCCCAAGCCGATGGTCCTGCGCCGGGTGATCAACCGGCGGTTGTCGCCGTTCCCCTCCGACCCGGACGCGGGCTACGGCTAGGTCGGCCGCGGCGACTTGGGTATCCTCTGACCTTCCGATGCAATCCCGGTTGATCCGTCAACCTCGGGGAGGTCTGATGGCGTGGGAAGAGGCCGGGCGGGGTTGGGGTGCTCGGGCCGTGGAGTGGGCCTACCTGTTCGAACCGTACGCCCGGCCGGCGAACGAACGGGTCTTCGAACTGCTCGACGTGGGCACCGGCACCCGCCTGGTCGACATCGCATGCGGCTCAGGCCTGGCCGCGAACCTGGCTCGACGCCGGGGCGCAGAGGTAAGCGGCATCGATGCCGCCGAGGCCCTGATCGCCATCGCCTGGGCCCGGACCCCGGACGGTGACTTCCGGGTCGGCGACATGTTCGCGCTGCCCTTCGATGACGAAGCGTTCGACGTCGCCACCAGCTTCAACGGGATCTGGAAGGGCTGCGAGGCGGCCGTCGTCGAGGCCCGTCGGGTCCTGGTCGCCCGGGGCCGGTTCGGCATGACCTTCTGGGGCCGTTTCGATCGGCTCGGGCTCATGCCCTACTTCCTCAAGGTCATTGAGCACTCGGGCACCAGCCACGCTGCGGCCAGCATCGAGCAGGGTGACACCGGTCGTCCGGGAGTGGTCGAGGAGATGCTGGAGTCAGCGGGCTTCCGGCTGCTCCAACGGGGTTCGGTCGAGGTGGTGAACGAGTGGCCGGACGTCCAGACGGCAGTTCGCGCCCTGGCCGCCGCCGGCCCATCGATCCCGCCGATCGAAGCCATCGGGTACGAGGCCTTCTGCGATTCCCTGTCCGAAGTGCTGGCGCCGCTCTGCGACGACGCCATCGGCATGCGGATCTCGTCCGAACTGGGCTGGGTCACGGCCGAGAAGGCCTGAGCAGGCCGACTGCGTCAACGCCGTACCTCCACGGTCCCGTCCGAGGGAGCGACCCGCCAGGCCGGCGTCGAGAGGGCGTCGAGGTCGACGGCGCCGGGTCGGCTCAGGGCCACCGCGCACCCTCCGAACCCTGCCCCGGTCATCCTGGCCCCGTAGACGCCCGGTAGGGACGCCAGGCGCTCGACCAGGGCGTCGAGGTCCGCGGTGCCGACGGCGAAGTCGGAGGCCAGGCTGTGATGGCTCTCCGACATCAAGGTGCCGGCCCGGGTCAGGTCCCCTCGGGCCAAAGCCGCCGCGCACTGCCGGACGCGGCGGCACTCGGAGATCACGTGGCGGGCGCGCTGCCGCAGCACCGGATCGTCGAGTGCCATGAGGTCGGCCTCGTCCGCCATTCCGAGCGGGCCGATGACCGCCGCGGCTGCCTCGCACTCGGCCACCCGGGCGGCGTAGTCGGAGGTGACGAGCGTTCGTCGCTGTCGGGAGTCGACGACGACGAACTCGGCGTCCGCCGGTACGGGGATCTGCTCCGTGGCCAGGGTGGAGAAGTCGATGAGAAGGGCACGGCCGCGTTGACCGCGCAGGCAGATCAGAGGGTCCATCATCCCGACGGGGACACCGGCCAGGTGCTCGGCGCGTTGGCAGAGTCCGGCAACGGCTTCTGCCGAGCCGCCCACACCGAACACCTCGGCCACGGCCACGCACAGGGCTGCACTCGAGGAGAGGCCCGATCCGATCGGCAGGTTGGTGTCGATCGTCATCGTGCCACCGGTGTCGGGCCGGGCCGTGGCGATCATGGCTCCGATCAATCGCGCCCACGGGGGCTCCAGCGCCGCCAGGGTGGCGCCGTCGGCCGGCAGGTCCACAGGCAGGCGGACCGTCGGCCCGAACGCCGTCGAGGTGACCGCGACGTGAGCGTCCGCCGAGGGCACGAACTCGACGGTGACGCCGAGCTCGATGGCCATGGGCAGGGCCAGACCCTGGTTGTAGTCGGTGTGGTCGCCGATGAGGTTGACCCGTCCCGGCCCTGTCGCCCGCCGGACCTCGGGCATCAGCGAACGTCACCGAACGTGCTCACGAACGGACGCTACTTCGAGGTTCCGACCAGCCCGGGCGACGCCCCCGTCGGCGACCGGGATGGCGCATTTGACCCCGGGCTGCGGAAGGGCCACGATCCCGCCATGACCATCTCGCGGAGCAGACGTCCCAGGCCACCGGTTACCGCCCTCGTGCGGCCGATGCATGGCGGTGCCCGGTGAGCGGTCCCCTCGACGGAATTCGCATCGTCGAGCTGGCGGGGATCGGCCCCGCGCCCTTCGCCGGGATGATGCTGGCCGATGCCGGCGCCGACATCATCCGCATCGACCGGTCGGATCGGGCCAGCTACCCTCCCCACCAGGATCCCCACGTGGACCTGTTGAACCGGGGGCGGCGGTCGGTGGCCGTGGACCTCAAACACCCCGAGGGCGTCGCCCTGGTGCTGCAACTGGCGGACCGCGCCGACGGGCTCATGGAGGGTTTCCGCCCCGGCGTGGCCGAGCGCCTGGGCATCGGCCCGGAGATCTGCCTGGCCAGGAACCCAAGGCTCGTCTACGGCCGCATGACCGGGTGGGGCCAGCGAGGCCCCATGGCCCTGGCCGCCGGCCACGATATCGACTACATCTCCCTGGCGGGGGCGCTCGAGCCGCTCGGACGAGCCGGAGACCGTCCCCTGCCGGCCCTCAATCTCATCGGTGACTTCGGAGGCGGCGGGATGCTGTTGGCCTTCGGCATGGTGGCCGCCGTCATCAGCGCCCAACGGACCGGCGAGGGCCAGGTGGTCGACGCCGCCATGGTCGACGGGGCCGCCTCGTTGATGACCATGACCTACACCCTTCGGGCCTCCGGAATCTGGAACGACGTGCGCGGCACCAACCTGTTGGACACGGGTGCCCACTTCTACGAGGTGTACGAGACGTCCGACGGAGGATTCATCGGCGTCGGCGCCATCGAGCCCCAGTTCTACGCCGAACTGATCCGGCTGATGGGACTGGACGACGTGGATCTGTCGGCCCAGATGGACCGGGACACCTGGCCGGCCATGAAGGAGCGCTTCGCTGTCGTGTTCGCGGCCAAGACCCGCAAGGAGTGGGAGGCGGTCTTCGAGGGCAGCGACGCTTGCGCGGCCCCGGTGTTGTCACCGGCCGAGGCGCCCGATCATCCCCACAACAAATTCCGAGGGACGTTCAGCGAGGTGGCCGGCGTCGTCCAGCCGTCACCGTCACCCCGTTTCGAGGGCACTCCGGGATCGATCCGACGGCCGCCCCCCAATCCGGGCCAACACGGTGACGAGGCCCTGGCCGACTGGGGCTTCGCCGACGGTGAGGTCAGCGAACTTCGCCGTTCCGGTGCCATCGTCTGAGGACCGCAGCCCCACGGATCCTCAGATGTTGACCACGGGGCAGGTGACGGTGCGGGTGATCCCCTCGATGAGCTGGATCCTCCCGACCACCATGCGCCCCAACTCGTCAACCGTTTCGGCTTCGGTGCGCACGATCACGTCGTAGGGCCCGGTCACGCCCTCGGCCGCCAGCACGCCGTCGAGTGCCGCCACGGCCCGGGCCACCACGGCGGCCCTTCCGACCTCGGTTTGGATCAGCACGTAGGCGTTGACCGGCATTCGATTCTCCCGTGGCGGTGGAATGTGGGGACCGGCGAATGCTATCGCCACCGACGTCGCCGCCTACCATGCCGGATGTGGGCGTTCGGGAGCGAAGTGACCAGTTCCGCCGCCTGGCCAGGTCGGCCCTCTCCGACCTGTTCGACCAGCGCCGGCCCTTCGGGCGGCTGGCCCTGACCCATGTGCTGATGACCGCCGGGGACACCTTGTTCGCCGTCTCGCTGGCCGGCTCGCTGTTCTTCTCGATCTCACCGACCGCGGCCAAGGACAAGGTGCTGCTGTACCTCTTGTTGACCATGGGCCCCTTTGCCGTGGTGGCACCAGCCCTGGGACCGGTCATCGACCGGAGCCGCGGTGCCCGGCGGGGGCTGGTGGTGGCGTCGGCCCTGGGCCGGGCGGTGTTGTGTCCCTTCCTCGCCCGCGACATCCACTCACTGCTCCTGTTCCCCGAGGCCTTCGCCATGCTGGTCCTCTCCAAGGTGTACCTGGTGACCAAGGGGGCACTGGTACCGGAGATGGCCGCGCTCGGCATGCTGGACGACGTCACGGGGGCGGAGGCGGCCAAGGGTCCCGTCCCCGATGCGCAGGCGTTGGAGGCGGCACCGCCCGCCGCCCGCTCCCCCCACCCCACGCCGCCCTATGGAACGCCGCTGGTCCGTGCGGAGGGCCCCGGAGCCGGTGTCGACGCCCTCGAGCCCGATCTGGCCACCCTCAACGCCCGGCTGGGTCTGCTGGCCTCCCTCTCCGGCCTGGTGTTCGCCCTTCCCGCGGTGGCCATCCTCAAGTTGGGCGGCGCACCGAGCGTGCTGTGGGTGGCGGTGGGGGTGTTCGCCGCCGCGGTGGCGGCCGGGGCGAGACTGCCGGTCCCGGCGCGGGCGTTTCGCCGCCGCCCCCACCGTCGCCGGGCCGGCCCGGGGCATGTCGACCGCGTCGCCCCGTCGGCCACTCCGGTGGTTCCCGACGTCGTGCAGGCACCGGACTTCGACGAGCGATGGCTGGGTGACGACGAGGATCTGGCTGCCTTCCGGCCCATCGCCGACACCGAGGTCATCCTGGCGCTCATGCCCATGTCGGTGCTGAAGGCGCTGATGGGCTTCCTGACCTTCCTCTACGCCTTCGCCCTCCGCCGAGAGGCCGCGGCCACCTGGTGGTTCGGCCTCGTCCTCGGAGGGCTCACCGCCGGTGCGCTCATCGGTGTGCTGCTGGTGTCCCGAATCCGACGGGTTCTGACCGAGCAGCAGATGCTGACCGCCTCGCTGCTGGTGGTGGCCGCCTTCGCCACCCTCGGCGCCTTCTTCCCGGTCCGGTGGTTGCAGGCGGTGGTGGCCATGGCGGTGGGTGCGGCCAGCGCCGTGGCCAAGCCCTCGTTCGACGCGCTCGTCCAACGTCACGTGCGCGAGTCGAACCGGGGGCGGGCGTTCGCCCGCTTCGAGACCCGGCTCCAGCTCACCTGGGTGGTGGGCTCGTTCGTCCCCGTGGTTCTGGCCCTGCCCATCGCCGCGGGCGACCTGATCATGGCCGTGGCCGCCGCCGTCGGTGCTGTCTCCTATGTCAGTTCGCGCCGGGCCGTTCGGGGGCCGCCGGGCCAGGGCGCAAGACCGGGGCCCGGTGGCTGACCGAGAGGCGGCGACGGGGGCGACTCAGCCGAGCTGTCGCTCGAGCTCGTCCACCTCGGCCCGCAGCTGCGCCGGCAGCTTGTCTCCGAACTTTGCGTAGTGCTCGCGGATGCCGGGCACCTCGGCGCGCCACTCGTCGGCGTTGACCGTGAGCAGCTTGGCCATGTCCTCGGCCGACACGTCGAGACCGTCGGTGTCGATGGCGCCGGCCGACGGGACGAAACCGATCGGGGTCTCGGTGGCACCGCCGGTCCCGCTGACCCGCTCGAAGACCCACTCGAGGACCCGGGAGTTCTCTCCGTAGCCGGGCCACAGCCAGCGGCCGTCCTCGTCCTTGCGGAACCAGTTGACGTAGAAGATCTTCGGCAGCTTCTCGCGGTCGGCACCGGCGCCGATGGTCAGCCAGTGGGCAAAGTAGTCGGCCATGTTGTAGCCGCAGAAGGGCAGCATGGCGAAGGGATCGCGGCGGAGGTTCCCCACCGCGCCGGCCGCCGCCGCCGTGGTCTCCGAGGCCATGATCGATCCCAGGAACACACCGTGCTCCCAGTCCCTCGACTGGAACACCAGCGGGACCACCGAAGCGCGCCGGCCGCCGAACAGGATGGCGTCGATGGGGACACCGGCGGGGTCTTCCCATTCTGAGGCGATGGCCGGGTCCTGGGCTGCGGGGACGGTGAACCGGGCATTGGGATGGGCGGCCGTGGTGCCGGACTCCGGCGTCCAATCCTCGCCCCTCCACGAGGTGAGGTGGGCGGGCGGCTCGTCGCTCATGCCCTCCCACCACACGTCGCCGTCATCGGTCAGCGCCGTGTTGGTGAAGACGGCGTTGGCGTCGAGGGTGAGCATGGCATTGGGGTTGGTGTGGACGTTCGTGCCCGGTGCCACTCCGAAGAACCCGGCCTCCGGATTGATGGCATAGAGCCGTCCGTCGGAGCCGAATTTCATCCAACAGATGTCGTCGCCCACCGTCTCGACCTTCCAGTCGGGGAGGGTCGGGATGAGCATCGCCAGGTTGGTCTTGCCACAGGCCGAGGGGAAGGCGCCGGTGACGTAGCGGGTCTCCCCGGCCGGGGAGGTGAGCTTCAAGATGAGCATGTGCTCGGCCAGCCAGTTGTCGTCCCGGGCCATCACCGAGGCGATGCGGAGGGCGAAGCACTTCTTTCCCAGGAGCGCGTTCCCGCCGTATCCAGAGCCGTAGGACCAGATCTCACGGGTCTCGGGGAAGTGCACGATGTACTTGTTGTCCGAGTCGCACGGCCACGGTGTGTCGGCGCGGCCGTCGACGAGCGGCGCGCCCACCGAATGGAGGCACGGCACGAAGTCGCCGTCGGCCCCGAGCACCTCGAGCGCCCCGCGCCCCATGCGGGTCATGATGCGCATGGACACCGCCACGTAGGCCGAGTCCGTGATCTCGACGCCGATATGGGCGATCGACGATCCCAGCGGACCCATGGAGAAGGGCACCACGTACATGGTGCGCCCCCGCATCGACCCCTTGAACAGGTCGGTCAGGACGCCGCGCATCTCGACGGGGTCCCGCCAGTTGTTGGTCGGTCCGGCGTCGGACTCGAGCGTCGAGCAGATGTAGGTCCGATCCTCCACCCGGGCGACGTCGCCCGGATCCGAGTGGGCCCAGTAGCTGTTGGGCCGCTTGGCCTCCGAGAGCTTGGTGAAGGTCCCGTTGCTCACCAGCAACTGACACAGCCGGTCGTACTCCTCGGCCGACCCGTCGCACCACTCGACGGCGTCGGGCTCGGTCAGTGCCGCGATCTCGTCCACCCATGCGATCAGCTTCTTGTTCTCGGTGGGGGGCATTGGCTGGGTGTTCCTCCTCGGGTTGATGCCTGTTCGGGCGGACCGCCGTACCGAACGGACCGTCCCGGGGCTCTCATCGATTGTAGTGGGGGCGATTCCTCACAATGGTAGGCAAGGGGCTGTGCACAGTCCCAATTCCGGAGATCCAGGGGCGGGTCGGGAGAACGCCGTCGACGAGTTCGACGCCATCGAGCGCCTCCGGGCCCGCTTCGAGGCTGTCGCCCGGGGCCATTACCCCCACGGGGAGGTGCCGCCCTCCGGGGACACATGGATCGGGGACGACGCCGCCGTAGTGACCACGAGGGCCCCCATGACTGACGACCAGGCCAAACACCAGGCCAACCGGGCCGGCACCCAGGAGGAGGCCGCCCATCCGCCCACCTTCCAGGCCCTGCTGGCCACCGACCTGATCGTCGAGGGCGTCCACGTCGATCTCGAGCTCTGCAGCCTCGACGACGTGGGCTACAAGGCCTTGATGGTCACGGTGTCCGACCTGGCCGCCATGGGGGCCTGGCCCGAGTACGCCCTGGTCTCGATCGCCGGCCCCCGGGGAACCGACTTCGACCAGCTGGGCGCGGGCCTGGCCGCGGCCGCGGCCGAGACCGGGTGCGTGGTGGTGGGTGGGGACCTTTCGCAGTCGCCGACCCTGGTGATCTCGACGGCCGCCTTCGGCGGGCTCCGCGGTGACACCGGCTACGGCCCCCTGCTCCGGTCGGGCGCCAACGCGGGCGATTGTCTCCTCGTCACGGGGCCCCTCGGCGGTTCCGCGGCCGGCCTGCGTCTTCTCCGCTCCGGCATGGCCGGGAGCCAGGCCGCGGCGGTGCTCGCCGGGGCCTACCGGCGTCCGACGGCCCGACTGCGCCAAGGGGAGGTCGCCCGCCAGGCGGGGGCGAGCGCGGCCATCGACATCTCCGACGGCCTGGTCGCCGATATCGGGCACCTGGCCAGGGCCTCCGGCGTGGGCATCGCCCTCGACCGGCTGCCGGTGATCGACGGCGCCACCCGGGACGAGGCCCTCCACGGTGGCGAGGACTACGAGCTCCTCATCGCCACCCGAGAGCCGGACCGACTGGTCGGGGCCTTTGAGGCTGAGGAGCTGCGCCCTCCGATACCCATCGGCGTCTGCGTGGCGCAGATCGGGCCGGCCACTCTCGAGGGACATCCGCTGCCACCGGGGGGCTGGCGCCATCAGTTCTGAGCGAACCCGAGCGGGCGGGAACGCGTCGATCCGGTCGGCGACGGCCGTCAGCGCCGGGTTCCGAGCCCGTCCCAGGGAGTTGAGGCCGATCCCGGCACCCGTGGTCGCACCAGGGGTGGGACCCGGCGACCGGTCCTCAGCCGGGAATGTTGCGGATCGGGCGCTTCACGACCTTGCCGGACCGGATGCACGAGGTGCAGGCGTGGAGCCGCTTCGGCGATCCGTCGACCAGGGCCCGAACCCGCTGGATGTTCGGATCCCAGCGCCGCTTGGTCCGCCGGTGGGAGTGGCTGATGTTCATGCCGAACGACGGCTTCTTCCCGCACACCTCACACACCGCTGCCATGACACTCCGACTTCCTCGTGGGATCCTCTGGGTAAGGCGCAAAGGTTAGCATCCTGGCCATGGTGGTCCTCGACGCGCTCGGAGCGACGGAGCTGTGCCGAGTCATCGTCACCTTCCGCGACGGGCTCCGATCCCACCAGGACCTGATCAACCGACTCAACGTCTACCCGGTTCCCGACGGTGACACCGGAACCAACATGGCGCTGACCCTCGAATCGGTGGTCCAGGAGATCGCCGGCCTCGAGTCGGCCGACCTCGACAGCGCCTGCAAGGCGATCACACACGGATCCCTGATGGGGGCCCGTGGGAATTCCGGAGTCATCCTCTCGCAGCTCCTCCGCGGCATCTCGGCCGGGCTCAACTGCCCCTCCGGCCGACCCGGGGCCCGGGAGCTGTCGGAGGCTCTGACCGTCGCCGACCAGCTGGCCCGCGAGGCGGTCATGCGTCCGGTGGAGGGGACGATACTGACGGTGGCCAGCGGTGCCGCGGAGCAGGCCCGGCTCGCCGCCGAGGCGGGCAAGTCGCTGGTGGACGTGGCCGAGGCAGCCAGGGTCGGGGCCGCCGAGGCCCTGGCCCGGACCCCTTCGCTCCTTCCCGTGCTGGAGCAGGCCGGTGTGGTCGACGCCGGAGGGAGCGGCTACCTGTTGCTGTTCGACGCCCTGCTGGCGGTGCTCGATGGTCGTCCCATGCCCGAACCGGCGGACCTGCCGGAGACGAACTTCGGCCCTCTCAACCCCGAGGCTCCCGGCACCGCCCTGGCGCCTGGAGATGCCGACGCCGAACTCGCCGGCCTGCGCTATGAGGTCATGTACCTCCTGGAGGCGGCCGACGAGACCATTCCCTCGTTCAAGGAGGTGTGGGCCGGCCTCGGGGATTCCATCGTGGTGGTCGGCGGGAACGGCCTCTGGAATTGCCACATACACACGGACGACATCGGAGCCGCCGTCGAGGCCTCGCTCGATGCCGGACGGCCGAGGACCATTCGGGTCACCGACCTGCTGGAGCAGGTCGAAGAGGAGCGCTGGGTGCGCGAGGCCGTGGCGACCCAGGCCAGCGGGCCACCCGAGACGCCTCAGGGCCCGCCCCCGACCACCGGGGTCGTCGCCGTGGCCACCGGAGAGGGCATCGGGCGGATCTTCCGATCACTGGGTGTCCAGGGGCTGATCAGCGGGGGCCAGTCGATGAACCCGTCCACCGCCGATTTGGTGGAGGCAGTGGACGCCCTGCGATCAGACGAAGTGATCATCCTCCCCAACAACGGGAATATCCGGCCCGTGGCCAATCAGGTCAACGACCTCACCGCCAAGACCGTCTGGGTGGTTCCCACCGACACCATCGCTGAGGGGTTTGCAGCGCTGCTGGCCTACGACCCGGGAGCCCATGGTGAGGTCAATGCCGAGGGCATGGCGGAGTCGGCGCGGAGGATCGTGGCCGGCGAGGTCACCAGGGCCGTCCGCGACTCGGACAGCCGGGCCGGCCACATCACGTCGGGCGATTGGCTCGGCTTGTCCCGCCAGGGCATCGAGGTCATCAGCGACTCTCTCACCGGCGCGGCCTGCTCGTTGCTCGAGGTGCTCGTGACCGACAGCCACGATCTGGTGACCATCATCGAAGGCGAGGGCACCGGAGCGGCCGACACCCGTCGGATCACCGAATGGCTGAGGGATCACCGCCCGGGCGTCGAGACGGAGGTGCACCACGGCGGGCAGCCCCTCTATCCCTATCTGTTTTCCATCGAGTGACAGCGGCGCCATCTGACGGCACCCCGCCCGACGGCCCTGGGCGCAAGCTGGGCCAGCTGGCCGAGCTCGAGGTGTCGGTGCTGAAGGGAGTGGGGACGGCCGCCCGTCGCGATCTGGCCGAGTTGGGCATCGAGACGGTCCTCGACCTGATCACCCACTACCCGCGCCAGGGTCGGTACATCGATGGCACCCGGTTGGTCCCCATCGCCGATCTGGCCGTCGGGGACAAGGCATCGGTACTAGGCGAGGTGACCCGGGTCAGCGGGCCGTCGTCGGGCTACGGACGGGGTCGGCGCCGAGGTCCGTCCCGGGTCGAGGTGGAGATCGCCGACGACAGTGCGCGGCTCAAGGTGGTCTTCTTCAACCAGGCGTGGCGGGCCAAGCAGCTGGCGGTCGGAACCCTGGCCCTGTTCTTCGGGACCATCGGCACCTACCGGGACGCCCTGCAGCTGAGCAGTCCCACCGCCGACGTCCTCCGGGCCGCCGGTGACGACGCCGAGCCCGACGAGGGAGATCGGAAGGGGCGGATCTTCCCGGTCTATCCCCTGACCGAGAGGGCCAACCTCACCTCGGCCCGCATCAGCAGATATGTGGGCGAGGCCCTCGACCGGGCCGGCCGCTTCGCCGACCCGCTTTCCGAGGCGCGGCGTCGGCGCCTCGACCTCGTCGACCGCACCGAGGCGTTCAACCACATCCACCGACCGACCTCCCTGGCCGAATGCGAACCGGCCCGTCGGCGATTGGCCTTCGACGAGCTGTTCCGACTCCAGCTGGCGCTGGTGCTCCGCAAGCTGCGCCTGCAGGACGACGCGCGGGGCATCCGCCACACCGTGTCGCGCCCGGACGGTGCCCCGACCCTGACCGACCGTTTCCTCGAACGCCTGCCGTTCTGCCCCACCGGCGCGCAGCAACGCGCCATCACCGCCATCCTCGACGATCTGGCCGGACCCTTGCCCATGCACCGACTCCTGCAGGGGGACGTCGGCTCGGGCAAGACGGTGGTGGCGGTGGCGGCGCTGCTGGTGGCGGTCGAGGGCGGTCACCAGGGGGCCCTCATGGCCCCCACCGAGGTTCTGGCCGAGCAACACGCCGGCGCGGTGGCAGCGCTCGTCGGCGGCCTGACCGTTTCCGATCCGAGCACCCTGGACGGGTGGCGCCCCCTCCGGGTGGCCCTGCTGACCAGCAAGACGGCCGGCAGCGGTCGGGCGGCCATCCATTCGGGGCTGGCCGACGGAACCGTCGACATCCTCATCGGGACCCATGCCCTGCTCACCGACCAGGTGGGCTTCCGGTCCCTGGGGGTCGCCGTCATCGATGAGCAGCATCGCTTCGGGGTCGAGCAGCGGGCCGCCCTCCGGGCCAAGGGCCGGGGGCCCGATGACGCCGGCCACGACCCGGACCTCCTGGTGATGACGGCCACGCCCATTCCCCGCACCGCTGCCATGGTGGTCTTCGGGGATCTCGACATGACGATCGTCGATGAGCTGCCGCCGGGCCGGCTCCCGGTCACCACGGCCTGGCTTCGCACGCCGCTGGAGGTCGAAGAGGCCTGGTCGCGGGTGCGCAGCGAGGTGGCGGCGGGCCATCGGGCCTTCGTGGTGTGCCCGTTGGTCGAGGGGTCCGAGCGCGTGGAGGCGACCTCGGTGGTGGCCGAGGCAGAGCGGTTGGCCGCCTCGGAACTGTCCGGGCTCCGGGTCGGTCTCCTTCACGGACAGTTGCCGTCGGCCGAGAAGGAGCGGGTGATGGCGGACTTCAGATCGGGTGCGCTGGAAGTGCTGGTGGCCACCACGGTGATCGAGGTCGGCGTGGACGTGGCCGAGGCCACCGTCATGGTCATCGAGGACGCCGACCGCTTCGGCATCGCCCAGCTGCACCAGTTGCGGGGCCGGGTCGGCCGGGGGAGCGACCCGGCGTGGTGCTACCTCCTGTCGGAGAGCGACGCGCCCGAGCCGGAGGCCCGATTGTCGGCCATGGAGCAGAGCACCGATGGGTTCGCACTGGCCGAGGTCGATCTCGAGCTGCGGGGCGAGGGGACCATCCTCGGGGCGCGCCAAAAGGGCAAGAGCGATCTCAAGTTGGCCAGGCTCATCTCCGACCAGGACCTGGTGGTCGAGGCCCGCACTGTCGCCGAGGCGTTGGTCGCCGACGACCCCGAATTGTCCGCCCACCGCCTCCTGGTCGACGAGCTGCGGATCTTCATCGAGGACGACGAAGCGGAGTTCCTGTTCAAGAGCTGAGCCGTCTCCGCTGCGCGAAAACGGACAACGAGTCCGGTGGGGCGGGCGACCCGAGCAGGGCGATTGCCCACAACCCGCCCCGGTAGGCTGCAACGGTGCGCGTGATCGGAGGAGAGTTCCGTGGTCGGCGCCTGGCTGCTCCGGCCGGCCCGGTCGTCCGGCCGACGTCCGATCGGGTGCGGGAGGCGATCTTCGACATCCTGTTCAGCCTGGGCGGCGTGGACGGCATGCAGGTAGCCGATCTCTTTGCCGGGTCCGGAGCGCTTGGCATCGAGGCCCTGTCGCGCGGGGCGGCCTCGGTCACCTTCGTCGACCGGGATCCCGTCTCCCTGGCCGCGGTGCGGGACAATCTGGCGTCCGTTGGCCTCTCCGACGCCGTGGGCAACGGCGACGCCACCCTGGTCCGTGCCGATGTCGATTCGTGGGTCGCCACCACCGCGGCGCGCTACGACCTGGTCCTCTGCGATCCTCCCTACGACTACGAGGGCTGGGACACGCTGGTCGGCCGGTTGCCGTGCGATCTGGCCGTCCTCGAATCGGGAGCCGAGATCGCGCCCCCGCCAGGGTGGGGGGTCATCAAATTCAAGCGCTATGGGGGTACCATCGTGACCGTGGCCCGTCCCGAACTGGTCACAGAGAAAGGTGTCTCGTGAGGATTGCGCTCATCCCTGGGTCGTTCGACCCGGTCCACAATGGGCACCTCGAGGTCATCGAGCGGGCGTCCCGCCTGTTCGATGAGGTGGTGGTGGCGACGTTGCGCAACCCTCAGAAGAGCGAGGCCCTGTTCGACCTGGACGAGCGCCAGGAGATGCTCGTGGAATCGCTGGCCCATCTGGTCAATGTGCGCATCGTCTCGGTGGCGACCCTGGTGGTCAACGTGGCCCAGGACGTGGGGGCCAGCGCCATCGTCAAGGGGCTCCGGGCCGTGTCCGATTTCGAGAATGAGCTGCAGATGGCCCAGATGAACAAGCAGCTCTCGGGGGTGGAGACCCTCTTCATCCCGACCAGCTCGGCTCATTCGTTCATCGCCTCGCGGCTGTTGAGGGAAGTGGCCCGCTTCGGGGGCGATGTGACGTCATTCGTGCCCCATGTGGTGGCGCAGCGGCTCAAGGAGAAGTTCGCCGATGAGTGATCTCTTCGCCGACCTCGAAGAGCAGCGGGCCGCGGGGGAGGAGCATGATGCCGAGGCGCTGATCCGCACCGCCCTCGACCTGGTGCAGACGGCCAAGGCCATGCCGCTGTCGGCGTCCGTCCTGGTGTCACGCGAGGAGTTGGCCGACTTGTTGCAGGCGTCGCTGGATCGCATGCCGGACGAGCTCCGCCGGGCCCGCTGGCTGCTGAAGGAGCGCGACGAGTTCCTGGCCGAGAAGGGACGGGAGGCCGACGCCCTCTTGGAAGAGGTCCGGGTGCAGGCCGAACGGATGGTCCAGCGCACCGAGATCGTTCGTCAGGCCAACCACGTCGCCCAGCGCATCCTCGACGACGCCAACGAGGAGGCCCGCCGGCTCCGCCACGAGGCCGAGGACTACGCCGACCAGAAGCTGGCCAGCTTCGAGATCGTGCTCGACCGGACGATGAAGACGGTCCAAGCCGGACGCGAGAAGCTGCAGGTGGTTCCCATCCCCAATGTCGAGATCGGCGACAGGGGTGACACGACGGTGGCGGCCACCACCCTGAGCGAGGAGGGTCAGCACCTCGACGAGCCCGAGGGCTTCTTCGACCAGGACAGCGACTGAGCCGATCGCTCCGGTGAGAACCGAATCCGGCCCTCAAGGCGTCACGGCGCCGACCGACTCCAGCGCGGGGGGTCCTCGCCGGCCCGCCCGACCGTTCGTCGTCCAGGTGGCGGGCCTGCGCAAGGTCGCCGGCACCACGCGCCACGAGGCCCGCCGAGGCGTCATCGACGGGTTGGGCGTGGTCGGGGTCGTCGTGCCGGAGGGATCGCCGGTGGTTGCCGATGTCGAGCTTTCGTCCTACCCGGGCGGGATCTCGGCGGTGGGCACGTTCAGCGCCCCCTGGGTTGGTGAGTGCCGGCGCTGCGGCGGCCCGGTCTCCGGCACGGTGACGGCGGCGGTCCGGGACCGCTACGCACCGGACGGTTCCGGGGACGAAGACGCCTATCCACTGAACGGGGGCGAGTTGGACCTCGAGCCCCTGGCCCGGGACGCGGTGCTGCTCGAGCTCCCGTTGGCCCCGCTGTGCTCCGAGGACTGCCTCGGGCTGTGCCCCCGGTGCGGGACCAACTGGAACGAGTCCACCTGCGGCTGTGACCCCCACAGCGATCCCCGCTGGTCGGTCCTCGACTCCCTGCGAGATCCCTGAGCGGGCAAGTTGGCCTAGGATGCCATGCCTATGGCCGTCCCGAAGAAGAAGACCTCCAAGTCGAAGAGCCGCAGCCGCCGCGCATCCAACTGGGTGTTGAAGGCGCCGGCACGTTCCGTGTGCCCGCAGTGCACGCACGCCAAGCTGCCCCACGTCGTCTGCCCCAACTGCGGTTGGTACAAAGGCCGACAGGCGATCGAAGTCGAGTAGTCGAAGGGTGGCGCGTGGCGGCGGACGCCCGACGGGCGATGCACTCGCTGCGTTGCCCGTGGCCGTTGACGCCATGGGCGGTGACCGGGCGCCGGCAGAGATCGTCGCCGGGGCGCGCCGGGTAGCCGAACAGACCAATATCAAAGTGGTCCTGGTGGGGCGGCCCGATGACATGGGCGACACCGGCGATCTGCCCGTGGTGTCCGCCAGTGAGGTCATCGGCATGGACGACGACCCCGGCCAGGGCGTTCGGCGAAAGAAGGACTCCTCACTGGTGCGGGCGGCAGAGGCGGTCCGGGACGGGCACGCCATGGCCATGGTGTCGGCGGGGAACACCGGGGCGACCATGGCCTCCGCCCTGCTCAGGATGGGCAGGCTCCCGAAGGTCATCCGGCCCGCCATCGCCACCCCGGTCCCCAACCTCGAGCGTGGTCGGCCCACCGTGCTGCTGGATTCGGGGGCCAACGCCGAGTGCACCCCACAGATGCTGGTCCAGTTCGCCCAGATGGGGGCGGCATACGCGCGCAAGCGCTACGAGGTGAAGGAGCCCCGGGTGGCCCTGCTGTCCATCGGCGAGGAGAAGTCGAAGGGAAGCCCCCTGGTCAAGGAGACCTACACGCTGCTGGCCGACGGCGCCGGGGGCCCGGGCGTCAACTTCGTGGGCAACGTCGAGGGTCGTGATTTCTTCGAGGACATCACGGACGTCATCGTCACCGACGGGTTCACCGGCAATGTGGCCCTCAAGACCCTGGAGGGTTCGCTCCGCTTCCTGATCAGCGCCCTCACCGGGATCCTGGGTCTACCCGAGCTCAAAGAGGCGGCCGATGCCCTCTTTCCGCACCTGCTCCCGCTGGCGGCCCCCCTCGATCCCGAGAACACGGGCGGGGCCATGCTGCTGGGGGTGAACGGCGTCTGTGTCATCAGCCACGGTTCCTCGTCCTCGGTCGCCGTCGTCAACGCCATCACCGTGGCCCATGACGAGGCGGTGGCCGGGTTGGTGGAGGCCGTAGCCGCATCGGTAACCCCGATGGCGTCGGCGTCGGGCGACGAGGCGGGTCCCCCCACCGGCCGGTGAGGCCGCCCCGGGGGCCTGCTCACTCCGGAGGACGCGCCCCTCGGCCGGCGCACAGCTCCGGGACGACGCTCAGTTCCAGAACGACGCTCAGCTCCAGAAGGAGGAGAGGAGAGCCGCGTCATCACCCGCCTGACGAGCCCCCATGGCCAGGGCCTCGGGTACCGAGGACGGTGACATCAGCTCGAGAAGATCGACCTTGGCCGGGGTCCGCAGCATCACGGCCGTCCCGGAGTCCTCGAGGTCGCCCAGCTCCTTCTGGCCGTCCTCCGGACGCAAGGTCATCATCCCCTCGGAGACGTCGGCCCCGTCGGTGAGGGCCAGGATGAGCACCCGCTTGGCCCTTGCCAACAGGTCGAGGTGAGTACCGGTGCCGCTGACGCCGCCATCCATGCAGACACGGTCGTGGATCGGTTGGGGGGCGAAGATCCCCGGCACCGCGCTGCTGGCCGCCACCGCCCGTGGGATCGACACATTGGCCCCACGTGTGATGACGCAACGCTCGCCGGTGTAGGCGTCGACGCAGGTGATCTGCAGGGCGTCACTGGTCCAGCGGCCCGGGCCGAGCACCAGCGACGTGTTCAGGCGCATGGTTTCGGCTCTCGGCGTCGCCGCGGCCAGGGCGGCGTGGCCGATGGCCTGGACCGTGGCCGGCTCTCCGTCGGTGGCCTTGAGGAAGAGATCCAGCGCCCGCTGCTGGCTGGGAGCGAGCTCCGATGCCGGCGCCAGGGCGGAGACCAGGGCCGGAACCTTGGCCAGGACGGACACCTCCGCATGGAGGCGCTTGAGCTTGCCGGAGGTCAGCGCGGCGCCGATCATCGAGCCGGCGGACGTGCCGACGACCCTGTCGGCCGCGTCGAATCGGACTCCGAGGGTGGCCAGGGTCTGGAGGTAGGAGACCTGCCAGGCCACGAAGAACAGGCCTCCACCGCCGAGGCAGAGACCTCGGTCGACACCGGCACCGTAGGCAGCGTCGAAGGTGCGCGGCAGAGCCAGATCCACGGCGGCGGACAGTGCGCGAGGGCGAGGCACTGGCCAACTGTACCGGCGGGACAGCTCGTCGCGTTCGCTCAGGGCCGGCGGCCGGCGCCGAGCAGGGTCGCCCGTCGCCCGTCAGTCGTCAGTTTTCAGCCGGCAGCCGTCAGCGCTGGAGCAGATCCTTGGCGATGTGCGTCACCTGGATCTCGTCGGTCCCCGCATAGATCTGGAACACCTTGGCGTCGCGTGCCAACTGCTCGACCCGGAACTCGGCCATGTAGCCGTTGCCCCCGAAGAGCTGGACCGCCTCCATGGCCACCTCGGAGGCCGCCTGGGCCGAGTAGAGCTTCATGGCCGAGGCCTCGGCCAGACTCAGGCTCTTTCCCGCTGCCGAGAGCTCGATGTGGCGGAAGACCAGGTTCTGCACATTGAGGCGGGCGACCTCCATGTTCGCCAGCTTGAGCTGGATCAGCTGGCGGTCCCCGATGGGCTGTCCCCACAGCATGCGGCTCTTGGCATACTCGACCGAGAGCTTGAGGCACTCCTCGATGAGGCCCAGGGACATGGCCGCCAGCCCCGCCCGCTCGGTGACGAAGTTGCCCTTGGCCGAGTCGCGTCCCCCGCCGGCCCCCGGGTCCTCGGTCTCGCCCAGGAGGTGGTCCCTGCCCACCCGGACGTCGGACAGGAAGAGCTCACCGGTGGGGGAGGAGTGGAGACCCATCTTGCGGAAGGGCTTGGACTGATCCAGTCCGGGCGTCCCCGTGTCGAGCACGAACGTGAGGACCTGCCGGTCGCGGATCGCCGTCTCTGACCCGTCATCGAGCTTGGCGTAGAAGACGATGGTGTCGGCGTAGGGGCCGTTGGTGATGAACGTCTTGTTGCCGTTGAGGACGTACTCGTCGCCGTCAGGGCGCGCCGACGACTTCATCCCTCCCAGCGCGTCCGATCCCGAGTCGGGCTCGGTGATGGCCCAGGCCCCGATCTTCTCGCCCGTCAGCAGGTCCAGCCCCCACCGCTCCATCTGGGCCGGGGTGCCCTGCTTCATGATGGTTCCCGCAGCGAGACCGACGCTCACCCCCATGGCGGTCACGATGCCCGGGCAGTAGTGGCACAGCTCGATGATCGGGATGAGCGCCAGGGCTGCGGCGCCGCCGTCGCCCCGGCCGGCACCGGCCCCTTCGTCCTGTGGTGCCGCACCGGGTCGCGCCTCTTTGCGTTCCACCTGCTTCTTGAACCGTTCCCGGGCCATCTGGTCCATGCCGAAGGTGGCGTAGAGCTTGCGGATGATGTCGTAGGGCGGCATGTCCCCGTGCTCGAGC
>DASZGT010000098.1:0-4246 GCA_035938575.1 Acidimicrobiales bacterium | reverse complement strand
CCTGATCTCGGTCGGCCTGGGCGCCATCATGCTGGCGTTCCGCTCCAACTTGAGCATCGCCTCGGTCGCTCTGGTGCTGGTCGTCCCGGTTGTCGCGGGTGCGATGGTCGGTGGATTTCGTGCCGGAGTGACGAGCGTCGTCGTGGGGTTCCTCGTCTATGACCTCCTCTTCATCCCGCCCTACTACCGGCTGACGGTCGGTCGGTCCCAGAATTTGGTCGTGCTCGGCGTGTACGCGGTGGTGATGCTGCTCGTGGCCCGGATTGTCGCCAACCGCGAGGCGGCACGCGTCGAGGCTCAGCGACGGGCGCTTGAGACGTCCCGGCTCTTCGAGCTGTCCGAGCTCCTGGTGGAGGACCGCTCAGTGGAGGAGCTGCTCGAGACCATTGTCAACGCCGTCGCCACCGTCTTCAAAGTTCACGGAGTGACCCTCTTGGGTCCCGAGGCCGAGCGTCTGGCTATTGCCGCCTCGGCCGGAGTGTCGTTGTCATCGGACCAGCTCCGGCGGCTCGACCCTCGTTCGGGAATACCGGTGAGTCTCGCGACCGGGCCAGGACTGCCGCACGAAGTGCACGCGGTAGCCCTCACCGCAGCGGGTCGACCAGTCGGCATACTGGCCATCCTGGGGACGCCGGATTCGGAGGCGGACAGGGCCCTCCTCCGAACCTTCGCCAATAGTGCAGCCCTGGCCTTGGAACGGGCACAGCTGCGGGAACAGGCCCTGCGATCCGAGGTGTTGGAAGAGATCGACCGATTGCGGCACGCCCTGATGGGGGCGGTGTCGCACGACTTGCGCACCCCGCTTGCGACCATGAAAGTGGCCTCCTCGACCCTCTTGAACCCGGCTTCCCCGCTCTCCGACGCCGATGCCCACGAGCTGCACGGGCTGATCGACATGGAGACCGACCGGCTGACCCGCCTGGTCACCAACCTCTTGGACATGACCCGCTTCGACGCCGGCGTGCTCGAGGTGCGGCGGGGCCCGCAGTCCGTTCGCACGCTCGTGAACGAAGCCGTCGTCGGCCTTCGCCCTGCGCTGGGCGAGCGACCGGTCGAGATGGCCCTGGCGGACACGCTCCCAGACGTCGACGCCGACCAGATTCTCATCGGTCAAGTACTGGCTAACCTCCTGGATAATGCCAACCGCCACTCCCCTCCGAACAGTCAGATCACGGTGACCGGTGAGCTTCGCAGCGACCGGATCGCCATTGCCGTGGCTGACAGGGGGCCAGGCGTGCCAGCCGAGGAGCGAGAGGCCGTCTTCGACAGGTTCGTGCGTTTTGACACCGGAGGGCGCTCTGGTCTCGGGCTGACCATCGCCAAGACCTTCGTCGAGGCCCACGGCGAACAGATCTGGGTCGAGGATGTGCCCGGTGGGGGCGCCCGCTTCGTCTTCACCCTGCCCCCAGTGGCCGCCAATGGCGCCGGTCGGTAGAGGACCGTGGCAAAGGTCCTGGTCATCGATGACGATCCGTCGCTGCTACGAGCGCTCCGCGTCGGGCTCCACGCCGGTGGCCACGAAGTGACCACGGCGGTGAACGGGGAGCAGGGTATCTCGCAGACCGCGCTCACCTCGCCCGATGTCGTCGTCCTCGACCTTGGCCTCCCGGACATCGACGGACAGGCGGTTTGCAAGCGGATCCGTCAGTGGAGCGAGGTGCCGATCATCATCCTCTCGGCCAGCGGCGCCGAGGACCGCAAGGTCACCGCGCTCAACGGTGGGGCCGACGACTACGTGACCAAGCCCTTCGGCATGGCGGAGCTCGAAGCCCGCATTCGCACTGCGATCCGGCACAGTGCGTCCGAATCCAACGCGCCGCTGCCGGCGACGATTGCCGTCGGTTCACTCGAGCTGGACCTCGTGCACCACGAGGCTCGCCTGCAAGGTGCCACCATCGATCTGACGGCCAAGGAGTTCGAAGTGCTCTCGTTCCTGGCCCGCAACGCCGGGAGAACGTGTACCCACCAGATGATCCTCTCGGCTGCCTGGGGGGCCGGCTACGGCAAGGAGGCCCAGTACCTGCACGCCTACGTGCACCGGCTGCGGCAGAAGCTCGGCGACAGTTCGGGGACGCTCATCCGGACCGCCCCGGGTGTCGGCTACAGCCTGGATCCCGCCCCGAGGGTCCCGAGATGACGCGGTCGCGCCCCACCATTGCTCTACTGCTCGGACGCCAGCCTGCGTCTGCACCGTGAGGGAGTGGTTGACGTCCCGCCGGCCGTCGAACATCCCGCCCCCGCGCTGGGCTTTGTAGTGGATCAACCGTAAGGTAGGAGGTCAGGAGGACTGTGGCACGGGGAAAGCTACGGCTGTATCTCGGCGCCGCCCCTGGGGTCGGCAAGACCTACGCCATGCTCAACGAGGGGTGGCGCAGAAAAGAGCGCGGCACCGATGTCGTGGTTGGCTGGGTGCAGGAACACGGCCGGCCTCAGACCGACGCCCAGGTCCGCGACCTCGAGGTCTTCCCGCGGCGAGTGGCCGAGTACCGGGGCCAGACCCTCGAGGAGATGGACGTCGACGGACTGCTGGCACGGAAGCCCGAGCTCGTGCTGGTCGATGAACTGGCCCACTCGAATGCGCCCGGCTCGAAGCACGCCAAGCGGTGGCAGGACGTCGAGGAGCTCCTCGACGCCGGCATCAACGTCATCTCCACCGTCAACCTCCAACACCTCGAGTCGCTCAACGATGTCGTGGAGCAGATCACCGGGGTCACCCAGCAGGAGACGGTGCCCGACCCCGTGGTGAGGGCCGCCGATCAAATAGAGCTGGTCGACATGGCTCCCGAAGCCCTGCGCCGCAGGCTGGCCCACGGGAACGTCTATCCGCCCGAGCGCATCGATGCCGCCTTGGGGAACTACTTCCGAACCGGCAACCTCACCGCCCTCCGCGAACTGGCCCTCCTGTGGGTGGCGGACCGGGTCGATGAGGAACTCAACGACTACCGCGAGCGCCACAACATCTCTGGTCCCTGGCAGACCAAGGAGCGCGTGGTGGTCTCGCTCACCGGCTCACGGGGGAGTGCCATCCTCATCCGACGAGCAGCGCGGATGGCCATGCGCACAAAGGCCGAGCTGGTCGGTGTGCACGTCCGCACGGATGACAGCCTGACCGGCCGGGGATCGCAGGGGCTGGTCGACAATCGCGCCCTCCTCGATGCGCTGGGCGGTCGGTACGTCGAAGTCGTCGGCTCCGATGTGGCGCCGTCGTTGGTGCAGGTAGCCCGGGCCGAAAATGCCACCCAGCTGGTGATGGGTGCCACCCATCGGAGTCGATTCAACGAATTCGCCCGCGGCTCGATCATCAATTCCGTTATTCGGGCCGCCGGCGGTGCGCTGGACGTCCACGTCATCGCCACCGAAGCGGAGCTGCAACCCGAATCGGAGGAGGATCCTCAGCCGGCCTCAGACGGGTCGGCGGGGCACACCCGTGACAAGGTCGGCCGCCCGGCAGCCAGTCGTCACCATCGCCGCCTCCTCTCGCCCTTGTCGAGTCGGCGTCGGTGGGCGGCCCTGGTCATCGGCGCGGTCGGCTTTCCGCTCCTGACGCTCGTGCTCACCGCATCGAGGAGTCACGTGGACCTTTCCACGGCGCTCAGCTCGTATCTGGTGCTCGTCGTGGTCGTGGCGGCCACCGGAGGGGTCTGGTTGGCGGCATTGGCCGCCCTCGCTGGATTCCTCCTCTCCAACTTCTACTTCGCCCCACCCATCCACACCTTCACCATCGCCGATGTCCGCGACATTCTCGCTCTGGTCATGTTTCTGGTGACCGCTGGAGTGGTGAGCGTGCTGGTCGACCTCTCGGCCCGGCAGACAGCCGGGGCCCTCCAGGCCCGGACCGACGCCCGGATGCTGGCCCGGGTGGCCGGGCGCATGGTCGCTCCAGAGGGGAACCCACTCCCGGCGCTCCTCGAGGAGTTGATGGTCGCCTTCCGGCTCGACGCCGCCGCGGTGCTCCGATCCGACACGGGCCTCCCGCCGGTAGGTGGGCCCCCCGGCACGGCGGAGGCAGCCGCCAGTACCTGGTCGCCGGTGGCCTCGGCCGGCCAGGATCCGCCACAGCGCCCCGTCGAAGCCGCGGTGGTGCTGCCCTTGACCGATCGGGAGATCCTCGCCCTGAAGGGACCGGACCTGACCGCGGAGGACAGGGAGATCCTGGCCGCCTTCGCCGCCCAATTGGCGACCGTCCTCGAGAGCGCCAAACTCCACGCCGAGGCCGCGGAAGCCGACTCGCTGGCGCGGGCCAACC
>DASZGT010000097.1:0-5378 GCA_035938575.1 Acidimicrobiales bacterium | reverse complement strand
GCCCACCACACTCCCCAGGTCGGCTTGCCCCAGATCGACCCGGAGATCAGCGTGCACACGTTGAAGACCACGCCCACCTCGACGGCGGCCGCGGCCAGCCGGTCCCAGAACAACGATCGGGTGCGCGGCCAGAGGTAGAGGAGGCTGGCCACCGCGGCCAGGCCGAAGGCCAGATAGAGGGCCACCCAGGCCACGCCCGGATGGATGTAGACGAGGCGCACCAGGTCGCCCTGGCTCACATCAGGGGGCGTGACCCACAGGCCCAGCCACACGGTGACGGCGGTGCCCACGGCGGCGGTGATCCCGATGATCCGGACCGTCCATCGTGCCCGGGCCGATTGGATGAGCGGAGCCTGAGCCGACCGGCTGGATCCCACCGGGAGGTTCGGGCTCATGCCGACTCCTGGATGGGCCCGTACACAACGACGCCGATGGCCACGTAGACGGCGTCGAACACCACCAGCAACCGGAGCCACTGCGTGCCGTCAGCCGGGACACCGCCCACCATGGCTGCCTGCCAGATGCGCGTCCCGGCCAACAGGATCGGAGCGGCGATGGGGAGCAGCAGAAACGGCAGCAGCGTCTCCCGGACCCGGAGCCCGGCCGACAGCGCCCCGTACAGGGTGCCGGTGGCCGCCAATCCCACCGTCCCCAGTAAAGACGACACCACGATCAACCAGGCAACCTCGATCCTCGCCCCGTACAGCAGCACCACCCCGATGCCCAGCACCAGCTCGAGCACGACCAACTGGGCCGCCACCGCCGCGGCCTTGCCCAAGAACTGCCCGGCCGGATCCATCCCCGACAGCCGGAGGGCGTCCCGCGCCCCATCCGCCGACTCGACCGACACGCTGCGCTGGATGGCGAGCACGGTGCAGAACAGGACGGCCACCCAGAACAGCCCGGGCGCCCCCCGGGCCATCAGGGAGCGGTCCGGGCCCAGGGCGAAGGCGAACAGGACCAGGGCCACGATGCCGAACGGTGCCACCTGCGACAGCCCTACCCGGGACCGGGCCTCGATACGGAGGTCCTTGCCGGCCACGAGGGCGGCGTCACGCCACATGGGCGACGTCCTTCGCAGGCTTGCCGGCCGACCGGACGATGGCCCGCTGGGAGACGACTCTGCCGCCGGCCACCGTGACCGCCCTGGTGGCCAGCGGTTCCACCTGGTGAGCCTCGTGGGAGGCGACGACCACCGTGGCGCCACCGGAGGCCGCCTCCCGGATCAGCTCGTCGAGCGTGTCGCGGGCCGAGGCGTCCAGACCGGCGTGGGGCTCGTCGAGCAGCCACAGCTCGGGCCACCGGGCGGCCAGCACGGCCAGAGCGACCCGTCGACGCTGCCCGGCCGACAGTTTGACGGCGCTGGTCTTCAGCAGACGACCCCGGAGTCCGAGCCGATCGCAGGCGTCGCCGATCCGATCGGTGGCGGCGCCGGCCGCCCGAACCGCGAAGCGCACGTTTTCCCGGACGGTCAGGTCGTCGTAGAGATGGGAGGCGTGGGAGAGCATCCCGACCCGTCGCCGCACCTGGTTCCGTTGCCGGACCGGATCGAGGCCGAGCACCCTCACCCGGCCCGAGGCCAGGGGGACCAAGCCGGCGCAGACCCGCAGGAGACTGGTCTTGCCGGCGCCGTTCGGCCCTTCGACCAGCACCGTTTCTCCATTGGCAACCTCGAGGTCGACCCCGGCGAGCAGGGGGAACCGTCCGGACAACGCGACGGCGTCGTGGAGGAAAAGCGCTGGAGGGAGAGGGGCTGCAGGGGCCATAGCCGGTCCCTCCATGCTACGGGGGTGGGGGTCCGGGAGCCAGGCGAGGGCGGGGCGTTCGGGGCGGGTGACCGCCGAGCACGGGCCCGCGGCATGCCCCCGCAAGCCTCAGCTGGTCGACAGTCGGCTGAGGTGCAGGTCACGTAGCCAATTCGAGAGATGGGCGGAGATGACATCGACGTTGCCGGTCAGCAGCAGCAGCCCGAAGATGACCAGGACCGCTCCCCCCACCAGGTTGATCACCCACAACCGGGAGCGCACGCGGGCCACGGCATCGGTCATCCGGCCGAAGGCCAGACCGCTGAGGAGGAACGGGACGCCCAGCCCGAGCGAGTAGGCCAGAAGGAGGGCGATCCCGCCCGTGGCCGATCCTCCGGTGCCGGCCGCCATGGCCAGCACGCCACCCAGCACAGGCCCGATGCACGGCGTCCAGGCAAAGGCGAACGCCATCCCCATGACGGGTGGGGCCCAGGCCCCGAGCACGGAGGGACGGACCGCGAAGCGTCGCTCGCCGATGAGGGCCGGTGGCAGGGCCACGCCGGCGGCCATGGCCACCAGGACCCCTCCGAACACAATGATGAGGATGCCGGAGAGGGTCTCGAGCGAGCGCTGGTTGGTCAGGAAGAGCCTGCCGATGGCCGAGGCCGACGCCCCGAGGATGGTGAAGATGACCGTGAATCCGCCGATGAAGGCGAGGATCCCCCGGAGCAGTCTGCCCTGCTGCCGTCGGAGGTCGACCGGCGCGGCCGGCGTAGGTTCGCTGCCGGCCGGGGGCGCCGACGGGCCCAGGGGTCCGGATGGCTGCGGCTCGGCGGCGCGCCCACTGGCCACTCCGACGGGCGCCACGACCGGGGTCAGCGCACTCAACTCCGCGGCCGAGAGCCCGGACACCATCGACAGGTAGGCGGGCACCAGCGGCAGCACGCACGGCGACAGGAACGAGAGCATGCCGGCACCGAACGCAACCAGGATGCCGAGGGGGTCGGCGTGGATCGCCGATCCGACCATCACCGTCCGCTAGGCCAGCTGGCTATGCACCAGCGCCATGTCGGCCTCCACCATCATCTGCACCAGAGCCGGGAAGTCGATGTCGCGGTGCCATCCCAGTGTCTGCTCGGCCTTCGAGGGATCGCCGACGAGGAGGTCGACTTCGGCGGGGCGGAGAAAGCGCTCGTCGATGACGACGTGCTCTTCCCAATCGAGGTCGACGGCGGCGAACGACAGCTCCACCAGTTCCTTGACCGAGTGGGTCTCCCCCGTGGCCACCACGTAGTCGTCCGGATGATCCTGTTGGAGCATCATCCACATGGCCCGCACGTAGTCGGCCGCGAAGCCCCAGTCACGTTGGGCGTCGAGGTTCCCGAGGGCCAGCTTCTCCTCGATGCCGGCCTTGATCCGGGCCACCCCGTGGGTGACTTTGCGGGTCACGAATTCGAGGCCCCGCCGGGGCGACTCGTGGTTGAAGAGGATCCCCGACGAGGCGTGCAGGTCGTAGCTCTCGCGGTAGTTGACGGTGATCCAGTGGCCGTAGACCTTCGCCACCCCGTAGGGACTGCGGGGATAGAACGGCGTGGACTCCCGTTGGGGGACCTCGAGCACCTTGCCGAACATCTCGGACGAGCTCGCCTGGTAGAAGCGGATCTCGGGATCCACCGTCCGGATGGCGTCGAGCACCCGGGTCACGCCGAGCGCCGTGGTCTCCCCGGTGAGGACAGGCTGGTTCCACGATGCCTGCACGAAGGACTGGGCGGCCAGGTTGTAGACCTCGTTGGGACGGCTCTCGCGCAGGATGTTGATCATCGACACCTCGTCGAGAAGATCCCCCGCCACCAGGGTGAGCCGGTCCTGAATGTGGGCGATCCGCTCGAAATTGAGAGTGCTGGAGCGCCGCACCATCCCGCAGACCTCGTAGCCCTGATCCAGCAGGAACTCCGCCAGGTAGGAGCCGTCCTGCCCGGTGACGCCGGTGATCAATGCTCGTTTCGACATGCTGTCAGGCTCCTCGGCTATCAGTGTGTGGTTCGTCGGTGGCTGTCTGCCAGGACGGCGGTCGCTTCTCGATGAAGGCGGCGATCCCTTCGGCCGCTTCGGCGGTCTGGCTGGTGACCGTGAGCATGGCGTGCAGGTAGGGCAGTGCCTCTGTCGCCGCCGAGTCCAGTACAGCGTAGAACGATTCGCGTCCCATCCTCATCACACCCGGCGGCTTCGAGGCCAGGACCGCGGCCATGTCCGCCACTTCGGCGTCCAGACGGTCCTGCGGCACCACCCGGGTGAGAAACCCCATCCGGTCGGCCTCCTCGGCTCCGACCACCCGGCTGGTGAGCATCAGTTCGAGGGCCTTCTTGGGGGGCATCGACCGCAACAGCGGAACGGTGACCATGTAGGGCCAGAGCCCCACGTTGAGCTCCGGGGCCCCGAAGCGGGCCTGGTCCGAGGCGATGACCATGTCGCAGGCCAAGGCCAGGCCGAAGCCGCCGGCCAGGGCCCAGCCCTGTACCCGGGCGATGGTGGGCTTGCCCAGGTGCCAGAGCTCCTCGAACAGCTCGGCCAACCAGCCCCGGGCCCGGTGGTGATCGGCGTACTCGTCGGTGACGCCACCGGGGTCGCCCGGCACCATGCCGGTCAGGTCGGCTCCGGCGCAGAAGGCCTGATCGCCGGCGCCGGCCAGGACCACCACCCTGACTCCGGGGTCGACCTTGGCCGCGGCCACGTGCTCCCGCAGCCCGCCGATCACCGCCCAGGTCATGGCGTTGCGCCGCTCCGGCCGGTTGATGGTCAGGGTCAGCACGGCGCCTCGGCGCTCGGCCAGGAGATCGGCAACGGGAGGGACGGATCCCTCCGGCGGCGAAGCATGCTCGGGGTGGTCAGGCACGGGATGACGGTAGCCCGCCCGAGCTGACGTTGTCCGCTCGCCACCGGCGGTGGCAGACGTGGCGGAGGCACCCGGACGGGGTCGCTCGAGCACCGTCGCCGCTACGGTGACGCCATTCCCACCGCAGCCCTGCTCTCCTTCCGCCTCGGAGGCTCCGACGGCGTGGCCGTTGAAGCGGCCAAGTGGCAGGCGGCGCTCACTCGGCTCGGGTTCTCGACGCTCACCGTGGCCGGCGACGGTCCCGTCGACCGGGTGGTCCCCGGGCTGGCCATCGGGGCCGCAGAGCCACCGACCCGATCAGAGCTCGTCGCCGTCCTCGACGACGCCGACCTCGTGGTGGTGGAGAACGTCTGCTCCCTTCCCCTCAATCCCGGCGCCGCCGACGCCGTGGCCGGTGTGCTGGCCGGCCGGCCTGCCCTCCTTCACCACCACGATCTCCCGTGGCAGCGGTCCCGGTTCGCGGGCCACCCGCCCCCACCGGTCGACGGTCGGTGGAGTCACGTCACCATCAATGAGCTGAGTCGACGGCAGCTGGCCGACCGGGGCATCGCTGCCACCACCGTCTACAACTCCTTCGCCGTCGGGCCGGCCGGCGGGGGTGCGACGACGGGCCGGGCCGAGGAGGACGAGCTCCGAAGGCAGGCTCGCGCTGCGCTCGGAATCGCCGACGGCCCACGCCTCGTGCTGCAGCCGACCCGGGCCATCCCCCGAAAGAACGTCGGGGGCGGCATACGGGTGGC
>DASZGT010000096.1:0-5188 GCA_035938575.1 Acidimicrobiales bacterium | reverse complement strand
CGCCGCGGCCCCGCCGGCGTCGGCGATCGATGGTTGACCGGCTGATCCTGGTGGGCATGATGGGCGCCGGCAAGACCACCGTGGGCCGCCTGCTGTCCGAGCGGCTCGGGTGGGACTACCTGGACTCCGACGCCCAGGTGGTGGCGCACACCGGCCGGACCGTTCCGGAGCTCTTCGCCGAGCGCGGCGAGGCGGCGTTCCGCGCCGAGGAGGCCCGGGTACTGGCCGCGGCCCTGTCCGGGGCGGCACCGGTGGTGGTGTCGGCCGCCGGCGGGGTGGTCCTGTGGGAATCGAATCGGGACCTTCTGGTCCGGTCGGGCACGGTGGTGTGGCTGCGGGCCGATCCTCGGGTCCTGGCCCGTCGTGTGGGGGCAGGAAGGGGCCGACCGCTCCTCGACGGCGACCCCGCCACCGCCCTGCTCGGCCTCGACGAGATCCGGCGGCCGCTGTACGCGTCGGTGGCTGCCGTCACCGTGGACGTCGACGACCTCTCGCCGTCTCAGGTCGCCGACCGGGTGCTGGATGATCGGGTGCTGGTGGAGGCCGGCATCCGGCCCGGGGGAATCGGATGACGATCGTTCCCGTGGAGCTGGGGGAGCGCCGGTACGAGGTGTCGATCGCCGAGGGTGCTCGCCACCTGCTGGCCGGGGCCGTCGCCTCGACGGTGCCGGGCGCCCGGCGCGCCGTGGTCGTGACCCAACCGGGCGTCGGCGTCACCGTCGACCCGGACCTGCCGCTCGAGCAGCTGACCGTGCCCGACGGCGAGGACGCCAAGTCCCTCTCGGTGGTCGAGCGCCTCTGCCGCGGCTTCTCCCGGGCCGGGCTCAGTCGGTCGGACGTGGTCATCGCCGTGGGGGGAGGGGTGGTCACCGACGTGGCCGGGTTCGCGGCGGCGTCGTTTCATCGAGGGACCCCCTACATCAACGTGCCCACCACGTTGCTCGGGCAGGTCGACGCAGCCATCGGTGGCAAGACCGGCGTCAACATCCCGGAGGGCAAGAACCTGGTTGGCGCGTTCTGGCAGCCCAAGGCGGTGCTCTGCGACACCGAGGTGCTCGCCACCCTCCCGCCGCGGGAGTGGGCGAGCGGTCGCGGCGAGATGGCCAAGTACGCCTTTCTGAGTGGCGGCCCGAACCGGCCGCCGGACGGCTCCCTGCTCGAGTTGCCGCTGGTCGATCAGGTCGCCCGGTGCGTGGCCATCAAGGCCGAGGTGGTGGCGTCGGACGAACGGGAGGGCGACCGACGGATGCTCCTCAACTACGGGCACACGCTGGCCCACGCCCTCGAGGCGTCGGCGTTCGAGCCCGGGTCGGAATGGGATCTCCGGCACGGAGAGGCGGTCGCCGTCGGCCTGGTCTTCGCGGCCATGCTGGCGCGGCAGCTGGGGCGCATCGACGACCAGCGCGTGGAGCTCCACCGGCGGGTCGTCGGTTCCTTCGACCTGTCGCCGGCCCTCCCTGCCGGGGCCGACCCCGAGCGCCTGGTCGCGTACATGGCCCGCGACAAGAAGGCCCACCATGACCTCACCTTCGTGCTGGACGGCCCGGCCGGCGTCGAGGTCGTCCATGGCATCGACGGGGCCGACGTGGTCGCTACCCTTGCAGAGATGAAGCAGTCCGAGGCCGGGAGCCGATCGTGAGCGGTCCGGGTCTCATCCTGTTGCTGTCCGGGCCCAATCTGAACCTGTTGGGGGAGCGCGAACCGGCGATCTACGGCCCCGGCACGCTGGCCGACCACGTGGCCGTGGCCACGGCGGCCGCCTCGAAGCGGGGCTACGCGCTCGAGCACGTGCAGACCAATCACGAGGGGAGCCTCGTCGAGGCGGTCCACGCCGCCCGCGGTCGCGCCGCGGCCATCATCGTCAATGCCGGAGCGCTCTCCCATACCTCGTGGTCGCTGCACGATGCCCTGGCCGCCTTCGAAGGAGTAGTGGTGGAGCTGCACCTCTCCAACCCGGCGGCCCGCGAGCCATTCCGTCACACGTCGGTGATCGCCCCGGTATCCGACGGGTGCATCGCCGGCTTCGGAGGGATCGGGTATGACCTGGCCGTCGAGGCCGTGGACAAGCTCCTGACGGCGCCACGAGTCGGATGACGGTGTCGGCCACCGGTCGGTTGGGTCCACTCGACGTCTCGGGCCGACTGGCCCGGCTGAGGGACCTGTTCGAATCGGCCGGGCCCGACGAAGAGCCGGTGGATGCACTGCTGGTGACCACCCCGGCCAACATCCGTTGGCTGAGCGGGTTCAGTGGGTCGGCCGGGCTGTTGCTGGTGACCGGCGACCACGCCACGTTGACCACCGACGGAAGGTACCGGACGCAGTCGTCCGAGCAGTTGGAGGCGGCCGGCGTCGGCTCGGACATCGAGGTCCGCGTCGGCGGCGTGCAGGCGCAGCGCGAGGCGCTGGTGGCGGCGTCGTCGGAAGCCAAGTCGGTCGGGCTCGAGGCCGACAACGTCACCTGGTCTGCCCAGCGCGCATGGCGTGAGCTGTTCACAGCCGCGCAGCTGGCGCCCACACGGGGGGTGGTCGAGGGTCTCCGGATGGTCAAGGACGCCGGTGAGGTGGCGCGCATGGAGCGGGCGGCAGCGATTGCCGACGAGGCACTTGCCGCCGTGCTGCCGCGGTTGGCGGCGGTGGGTGGGGGAAGCCGCTCCGACGGCGAGCTGACCGAGTCCCGATTCGCCGCCGCCCTCGACCATGCCATGCGGGAACGGGGTGCCGAGGAGAGCGCCTTCGAGACCATCGTGGCCTCGGGGGAGAACTCCGCCAAGCCTCACGCGCGTCCCGGCGGTCGCTCGATCCGGCCCGGAGACCCTGTGGTCGTGGACTTCGGTGCCGTCTTCGACGGCTATCGGTCCGACATGACCCGGACGTTCTGCGTCGGGGGAGCGCCGTCCGGTGATCTGGCGACGGTCTTCAACGTGGTGGAGGAGGCCCAGCGAGTCGGCGTCCTGTCCGTGAAGCCCGGCGTGGCCGCGGGCTCGGTGGACGAGGCCTGTCGCGACGTCATCGCCGCCGCGGGTTGGGCCGACCGGTTCGAGCACGGCACCGGACACGGGGTCGGGCTCGACATCCACGAGGGGCCGTCGGTGGGGCCGGGGGCTACTGCTATTCTCGCTCCTGGCACCGTGCTCACCGTGGAACCAGGCGTCTATCTTCCCAAAACGGGTGGGGTGCGCATCGAGGACACCCTGGTGGTGACGGAGGACGGCAGCCGCTCGCTCACCCGGTTCCCGAAGGAAGCTGCTGTCTGATGGCCGTCTCCACCAACGATCTCCGCAACGGCATGACCCTCGATCTTCCCGAGGGGCTGTTTGCCGTGGTCGAGTTCCAGCACGTGAAGCCGGGCAAGGGTGGTGCCTTCGTCCGGACCAAGCTCAAGAATCAGCGCACCGGGGCCGTGATCGAGCGGACCTACCGTGCCGATGAGAAGCTCGACCAGGCCATCATCGACAAGCGTGAGATGCAGTTCCTCTACCGGGACGGGTCCGAGTACGTGTTCATGGACACCACCTCTTACGAGCAGTTGCAGGTCGAGACCCGCCTGCTGGGCGACGCCGCCAACTATCTGAAGGAAGGCGACGACGCCGTCCTGCAGTTCTTCGGGGCCGAGATCGTCGGCGTGGACCTGCCGGCCGCCGTCGAACTCACCGTGGCCGACACCGAGCCCGGGTTGCAGGGCGATCGGGTGTCCGGCGCCCGCAAGCCCGCCACCCTGGAGACCGGTCTGGTGCTCCAGGTCCCCCTGTTCGTCAACCCGGGCGAGAAGATCAAGGTCGACACCCGGTCGGGGGAGTACCTGACTCGGGCCTGATCACCGCTCGACGCCGGCTCGTCATGAGCTGCGCCGGACGGCCCGAGGCTCGGGCCTTGGCGCCCGGCCGATCGAGCGGGCCCGGTCCCGCCGGCCCGGCTGTCGGCCGCAACCTTCCCGAATCGACCCGCCCCCATGGATCCAGCCCCTCGCCACCAAGCCCGTGAACGGGCGTTGACCCTCCTCTATGAGGCCGAACTGAAGGGGACGACCCCCGCCGAGGTGCTGGACGGGCTGCCCATGGCCCCGGATGCGTACACCGTCATGCTGGTCCGCTCGGTGGAGGCCCGGGGCTCGGAAATCGACGCCATGGTGGACGGCGCCGCCATCGACTGGGACATCCAGCGCATGGCCGTGGTGGACCGGAACGTCCTCCGGGTGGCGGTGGCCGAGCTCCTCGAGCGCCCCGAGGTCCCGACGGCCGTCATCCTCAACGAGGCGGTGGAGCTGGCCTCGGCCTACTCCACGGACGACTCCGGCCGCTTCGTCAACGGCGTGCTGGCCACGCTGGCCGGCCACATCCGGGGATAGCGTGCCGGACGCCGCTGTCGACGCCCTGCCGGTCCGTTCGGCGGGTGTGTCCGGACCGGCCGGCGAGCCAATACCCTGAGGGCGGGTCGTCGGGCACGTCGTGCCTTTCGTCCCACCGTGCCTTTGGCCCACCGCGCCTCTGCCGCATCGGCCGGGAGCTCGCTGCCGCGGTGCCCGCCGCCAGGGCAGCCGGCCGGGGTTGAGGGGCACGGCTGCGAAGGCCGGACAACGACGTCAAGGAGCCGCGTGAGCACGAGCGAGAGGGTCGGTACACCATCGGGCGACACCCCGCCGCCCTCGGGCCGGGCCTCGAGTGCCCGCGGCCTGGCCGGCATCGATCCCCATCTCAGGCGACTGGCCCTGGTGGTCGTCCTCGGCACCATCATGTCGATTCTGGACACGACCATCGTCAATGTGGCCATCGCCACGCTGGCGCGGGACTTCCACTCCCCGCTCTCGACCGTCCAGTGGGTCAGCACGGGATACCTCCTGGCTCTGGCCATGGTGATCCCGCTGACCGGATGGGCCATGGAGCGCTTCGGGGCCAAGAGGATGTGGATCATCTCCCTGGTCCTGTTTCTGGCCGGCTCCGCGCTGTGCGGCGCATCGTGGTCGGTGCAGAGCCTCATCGTCTTCCGCGTGCTTCAGGGCATCGGCGGAGGGATGATCATGCCCATCGGCCAGTCGATCCTGGCCACGGCAGCGGGCCCGCAGCGCATGGGCCGGGTGATGAGCCTGCTCGGCGTGCCCATGCTGCTCGGACCGGTGCTCGGCCCGGTGTTGGGGGGACTGATCGTGGACACCGTCTCGTGGCGCTGGATCTTCTACGTGAACATCCCCATC
>DASZGT010000095.1:0-6941 GCA_035938575.1 Acidimicrobiales bacterium | reverse complement strand
CCAGATCAGCGCCGCCATCCACGCATGGCATCTCAGCCCGATCCTCGGTCAGGGGATGCGCTTCTACAACCTGCCCCAGTTCATCGCCGTCACCGCTCCCCCCAATGTGTTCGTGGACAACCTCGCCTCCACGGGCGTGGTCGGGTCGTTGGCCTTCGTCTTCATGATCTTCGTCACGATGAGAACGATGGTCCGGCTCCCGTACGTCGTCGGAACGCTGGGCCTGGTCATCCTGGCGACCCACTACATCGACGGGCTGTTCGACATCTTCTGGATCGGCGCCTCGTCGATCGCACCGTTCATCATCGCCGGCATCTCTCTGGGAATGGCCGACCTCGGTCGAAACGGTCAGGGCCATTCCGGGGCGGGCGGCGATGTGGCGTCGGGGTTGGCTCCCCCGGACCTTGTCGCCCGGGGCCGGGCCACGTCCGCGCCACCGGCCACACGTGCTGTGCGGTGGTCCGACCGGGTCTCGTCGGCCGGGCTGACGAGGCTGGTATCACGAATAACCCCGGCACGCTGATCGCCCGGTGACCGATCAACGACTGCGGATCGTCTACAACGCCCTTCCCCTCGATCCCCGTGGCGGCGGCGTCAGCACCTACATCCGCGAGCTCCTGGCCTGTATGGGCGCAGCCGTTGACGCCCGGCTCGTCGCCGCAGTTCAGCCGGCCGGGGTGGCCGAATTGGCCCCCGGGATCACGCCAATGGTCAAGGGTGAGGCGCGCGGCGTCAAACGGGCGTTCGCCAGTGCGATGGGGTTCGGGCCCGCCGATCTCACCCACGGGCTCGATGTCGACCTGCCCTTTCGGCGGCCGGGATTGATGGTCTCGACGGTCCACGACATGGCCATCTTCGACACGCCGTGGGCCTTTCCGAGGCACCGGATCATCGGTGAACGGGTCCTTCTACGGCATGCCCTGCGTCGTGCCGACGCCATCGTGGCCGTCTCGGCATTCACCGCCGAACGGATCCGGGTCCTCACGGGCCGGGTTGCCGAGGTCGTGCACTCCGCTCCCGGTCCGGACATGCAACCGCCCTCGAGCGATGAAGTGGCGAGGGTGCGCTCCCACTACGACCTGCCTCACCGCTTCGTGCTCCACGTGGGCAATATCGAGCCCCGCAAGGACATCGCCACGCTGGCCGAAGCCTGCCAACGGTCATCGATCCGGTTGGTGTTGACGGGCCACAGCCTCTGGGGTCATCAGCCTCCAAGTGGGGCGCTGGAGATCGGTCATGTGCCCACGTCAGACCTTCCCGGGCTGTATGGCGCGGCAACCCTGGTGGGCTACGCCTCGCGCTACGAGGGATTCGGGCTGCCGCCGGTGGAGGCCATGGCCTGTGGCGCACCAGTGGTGAGCACCCCGATCCCCGCCATCGTCGAGGTGGTGGGTGACGGGGCCGAGACATTTCGGCCCGGAGATGTCGAGGGGTTGACCCAGACGTTGCGCCATCTGCTGGGCGACGACGCCCGTCGGATCCAGCTGGCCGAGCGGGGGACCAAGCGGGTGATGGGCCTCAGCTGGACTCGGACCGCCCAGGCCACTGCGGGGGTCTATCGCTCGCTTGGCCTCGCGCTGTGAGCACATCGGCCTTGGGCTGAGGGGAAGGCTCCTCGCCACCGACAGGCACCCTCGTCCCCTGGCCGCCCGCTGGGTGCTTCAGGTAGCGGTCGGCGGTGCCGACAAAAGTGCGTGTTGTCGGTACGGAGGGCAGGGCGCCGCGGGCTCGAACGAAGGACCGCGGCTCCAACGATGTCGGCGAGCGCCCTTCTCGGCGTTCGCGTGGCCGATCGCGCCGGCGGTGGCCTCGATGAAAGCGTCGGCGGCAGCGTCGGCGGCAGAGCCGACTGCAGAGTCGACGCAGCATCCCGCCATGCGGAGGTAAGCATGCCGCCCGAGCTACTGGCCGATCTCTACGAGCCACATCTGATCATCACTGCCGACTACGTCGGACCGGACCCCCGGTATGTCGACTGGGACCGGCTGCGGCGTGAGGCCGCAGCCGGCGCACCACTTCGGCACGCGGTTTCCGCCCGCATGCTCGAGATCCTCGTCGTGGTGCTGGTCACCGTGGCCGTGGTCGTACCCATCACACTGATCGCCTCGCAAGCGGTCCGCGGGGCGCCGTCCCCTCAACCGACCACTCGGGTCACGTCGGCACCCACGTCTTCGGCACCCCACGCCACTCCGGTCGGCCGCTCCGCGAACCCCACATCGCCGAATTCGCCCGGAGCCACCCCGGTGGCGGCGGGAGCAGCCACCGGGCCACGTGCCCATGGAGCAATCGATCGTCGTGCGGAGCGCGCTCGGTCCGCTGCCGATCGGCGTGCCGAACGGATCGCCCGACATCCGACACGAGCCAGGTGGCACGGGTCATCTGCGATGGCTGCGCTCGCCGGCCACTGAGCGCGCATGCCCCTTGCAACACTGCGGGGCGGCGAACTGACCCTCAGGGCGGCAATCTGATCCCAAAACGGCACCGATCCGACCGCCGGCCACGGAATTCCTGACCCGAGGCACCACCAAGGCGGGAGGTCAGGGGCTTTAGCTCCGTTTGAAACCTGCCGATCTAGCGGTATGGAGTCGACTCTGACGGACCCCGCCGCCGCCCTGCCGGCAGCCGTCGCCTCTGTGCCGTCGCGCCATTCTCTCGTCGAGGCGGGAAGTCCCAGTGATGGACCCGTCATCGAGGAGGCCCCGCCGTCCCTCACCGAGGAGGCCCTGCCCCCCGAGCTCCTGGCTGACCTCGAGGACGCGAATCTCGTCCTGTCGCCCGGGTACATCGGCTCGGACCGACGGGGCCAAGGTCTCCGGGCGCGGGTACTGCGAGCCACGTTCGCCCAGCGGCGTTCCCTGCTCCGGCTGGAGCTTCTGGTCGTGGCCGTTGTGGCCGTGCTGGTCGTGGCGTCGGTCGTGCTGGTCGGTCCCGTCGCCCACGGCTCTTCCGCCTTGGCCTCGGGCACCGGCACCAAGCGGACCCCGGTCCACCACCGCGCCCCGATCGCCGCGGCGGTGCCTGCACCGACGCCGGCTGTATCGCCGGCCCCCACCGCCACCAGCCCGGCTCCCACAGCGACCAGCCCGGTGCCCACCGTCAGTGCGACCCCGGTCGCCCCTCCTCCGGCGGCGTCCGCGGCGACCCCGGCCGCCCCACCGCCGGCTGCAGCCGCGTACCTGACCCCCGCCGAACTGGGAGCCCAAGCCTTGACCCTGGTGACCTATCCGTGGCAGAAGATCCCCGGCTACAGCATTCAGTTCCTCCCCATCTCCGAGGCGCCTACACCGGGCTTCTACGGCAACACGACCTTCACCATGGGCCAGGCGGGTGGACAGTCCGTGCTCTACGTCTATCCCGGTGAGACGGTCCAGCGCTTGGCCGCCATCACCGCGTTCGAGATCGGCCACGAAGTCGATGCTGCCGGCGTCTACCCGGCCGACGGCGACACGGGCCACGCCCAGATCGAAAAGCTCCTGAACTACTTCCCGGCCAGCTGGATGCCCAACTGCGACTGCGCGGAACAGAGCTTCCTCTCGGGGTGGTACGCCGCCGCCTTCTCCAACCAGTGGTCGCCGGGGGTGGGCAACTGGAGCCAGATCCTGCCGGAGCCGTCGGGAGCGACACTGGCCGCCATGCAGCCCTGGCTGAACCCGACCATCCCATGAGCCCCGACCTGAGCCACTGACCGAGACCCTGATCCCATTGCCATGCCCACTCCACTGCGTTCCTCATTGTTTCCGTCCAGCACGGCGGCAACCCGTCCGTGTGAGCTCGGGCCCGACTCGGACCGACGACCATGACCCGAATAGCCCTGCTCCCCAGTTCCTTCCCGCCTTCGCTCGGTGGCGTTGAGGAGCTGTCGCGGCACCTTGCCATCAGTCTCCGCGATGCCGGGGACCAGGTCGAGGTCTGGACCGGGCAGCCCGACGATGCTGCACCCGAATCCGTAGAGGTCCGCGACGGGCTGGTGGTGCGCCGCCTTCCCATGCCGTTGCCCGCCACCAACTGGTCTGCCGTTCGCCGCTCGACCACCACCGGCATACAGACGCTGCTCTCCCTCCGCAGTGCCGTGGCCGCTTTCCACCCCGACGTGCTCCACGTGCAGTGCTTCGGCCCCAACGGCACCTACGCCGCCGCCCTGTCCCGGGTCACCGGAATCCCGCTCGTGGTGACCCTTCAGGGGGAGACGGTGATGGATGACGCGGACATCTTCGAGACGTCGCGGGTGTTGCGGGCCTCGTTGAAATTCGGACTCCGGACGGCCGCCGCCGTGACCGCCTGCTCGGCCTTCACCCTTGCCGATGCCGAGGACCGGTTCGGACTTGCGCCCGGCCGGGGCCGGGTCATCCCGAACGGGGTCGATCTGGCTGGCGCCGACCACGCGGGCACGGCCCTGACGCCGGACGCAACGGCGCCCCTGGTGTCGGACCGGCCCTACATCTTCGCCCTCGGTCGAGTGGTGGAGAAGAAGGGCTTCGATCTGTTGCTGGCTGCCTTCGCCGCCATGGGCCCCGAGCACCGGACGACCGATCTGGTCATTGCCGGCACCGGTGCCTTGTTGGAGGACCTCCGGCAGGACGCCGTTGCCCTCGGAGTAGCGCCGCACGTGCATTTCGTGGGCAAGCTCAACCGTGAGGCGGTGGCGGCGGCGATGGCCGGCGCCGAGCTGTTCGTCATGCCCAGCCGTCTCGAACCGTTCGGGATCGTCGTTCTCGAGGCATGGCGGGCCGGGGTTGCGGTGGTGGCCACCACCCACGGCGGCCCGCCCGAGTTTGTCCATGACGGACGCGATGGCGTCCTCGTCGACCCGTTCGACACCGGAAGCTTCGCCGCCGTCCTCCAGAAGCTGCTGTCGGATGCCGACCACCGGCGCGCTCTGGCCGAGGCCGGTCGCCTGTCGGCGGAGGCGTTCGCCTGGCCATCGATCGCCCGTCGCTACCAGCAGGTCTACGCGTCGGTGACGAGGACGGGGACCGACGGGGGCGGCGTGGATGCGCCCCCTTCGCGCTCCCACCAGGGAGAATCGGTCCGATGATCTACGTGTCGCCAGTGCACGAGCTGGACGCCGGGCGGGCTGCGGACGAGGCGTCATCGGGGCTGCCACAGGAGCGCGACCACGCACGCCACGACCACCTCGGCCGCGAGCGCCGTGAGTACGACCGTGGTGAGCTCCACCATCGAAGCCGATCGTCGTCGTTTCGCGTTGGCGTCGACCTGGTGGTGGTGGCCGACGTGGCCCGATCCGTTCAGCGGTTCGGCGACCGATACATCGATCGGATCTTCACGGCCCATGAGATCATGTGCTGTCGGACGCCGGATCGCTCCCAGGAGCCGTCGACGGCGTACTTCGTCGAGTCGTTGGCCGCACGCTTCGCGGCCAAGGAGGCGACGGTCAAGGTCTTGCGACCCGAAGGCACCCGGCCGGATTGGCGCAGCATCGAAGTCCACCGTGAGCCCGGCGGCTGGTGTGAGATCCGTCTGCGAGGTCGGGCTGCCGAGTTGGCCATCGAAGCGGGCATCGCCGAGCTGGCCGTGAGCCTGACCCACGAATCGACGATGGCGGCCGCCGTCGTCGTCGGAATGCGCAGCAGTGGCGACCGGCCTGTTGGCCGACCCGACACGGTTGCCTGGAGAGAGGAATGACCATGGACGAGACCATCCGGGATGTCCTGACCGAGCACGGCCGACTGGCGGTGGACGCGGGCTCGATCGAAGAGAACACCGATCTGTTCGCCTCGGGGATGACCTCCCACGCCAGCGTCAATGTGATGCTGGCGCTGGAGGACGCCTTCGACATCGAGTTCTCGGAGAAGATGCTGAGGAAGTCCACGTTCGAGTCGATCGCCGCCATCCGAGCCGGCGTCCTCGAGATGAAGGAAGCGTGAGGAAGCCATGACATCGATCACCGAAGAAGCTCCCGTGGTGTCCGATTCGAGCGACGTGTCGCGGCGGATGGCGCGCATCGCCGATGAGATCTCGGGTCCGGCCGCCGACGAGGTGGACCAGCAGGGTCGATTCCCGTCGGAGACCATCAGTGCCCTGAGGGCCGAGGGCCTCCTTTCGGCCCTCATCCCGCGGTCACTGGGTGGAATGGGCGCGTCCTACTCGGAACTGTCCCAGGGGTTGGTGTCGATGGGTCGCCAATGCGCGTCGAGCGCCATGGTGGTGGCCATGCACCACATCCAGGTGGCGAGCCTGGTGCGCCACGGTAGGAACGACCTCCTCCGCAACTACATGGTGGAGTTGGTCGATCGCCAGTACCTGCTGGCCTCCGCCACCACCGAGGTGGGAACCGGCGGGGACGTCGGGAGCAGTGTGTGTGCCGTGGATGTGGCCGACGGCACCTTCCGTCTCGAGAAGCAGGCCCCGGTCATCTCCTACGGGCGGTTCGCCGATGGCATCCTGGCCACGGCACGCCGTTCGGCGGACAGCCCCGAGAACGACCAGGTCCTGGCGTTGTGCCGGCCTCCTGAGCTGGAGCTGGAGCAGGTGGGGGAATGGAACGCCCTCGGGTTCCGGGGTACCTGCAGCCCGGGCTTCATCCTTCGGGCCAGTGGCGACGCCGCCGCCATCCTCGATGATCCCTACAGCGACGTGTCCACCCAGACCATGTTGCCGGTGGCGCACATCCTGTGGAGCTCCCTGTGGCTGGGGATCGCCTCCGCCGCCATCGACCGGGCCCGCCGGTTCGTGCAGGCCGAAGCCCGCAAGCGCCCGGGCATGACCCCGGCCGCCGCACTCCGGCTGGCCGACGCCACCGCCCTCTACCAACAGTTCGCCGACCTGTTGCGGTGCTCGGTTGCACGCTTCGAGGACATCCAGGACGACCCCGATCGTCTGTCGGCCCTGGGCTTCGCCATCGCCATGAACTCCCTCAAGGTGTCCGCCTCCACCCTGGTGGTCGACGTGGTGCGCCAGTCCATGGTCATCTGCGGCCTGGC
>DASZGT010000094.1:0-15837 GCA_035938575.1 Acidimicrobiales bacterium | reverse complement strand
TAGATCCCGATGTACCACGAGCGGGGCATCCGGTGCCGAAGGTCCAGCACGTCCAGCCGGAGCACCTTGTCCGCCTTGGCCCGGCGGGCCGTGAAGTCCGCCTTCACGTGGGGCACGGCATCCATGCCCTGCACCGTCACGTCGTGGAAGTGCCGGTCCAGGAGCTCGCCCAGCTCCGTCGGTTCGAACAGGTGGATGTGGAAGGGGTTCTCGAAGTCGGCGGGGGCGTTGGGGGTGAGGAAGAACACTGTCCCATCGTCGGCCACCACCCGCGACAGCTCGCGCACATGGCCCTCGGGGTCGTCGAAATGCTCGATGAGGTGCGACGAGCACGCCCATTCGAAACTGCCTTGGGCGAACCCGAGGGACAGCGCATCCATCTGGGCCACCAGCAGGCCGTCCCGGCCCCAACGACCCCGCGCCGCCACGACGGCGTCGGCGCTGTAGTCCGCCCCGACCACCACCCGGTCGTCGGACAGGAAGCGGGCCGATTCGAACCCCTCCCCGCAACCCACGTCCAGCATGGTGCCGGTCCCCAGGCGCTCGATGACCGACCGGTACCCGGCGGCGTGGAGGGCCAGCAACGAGTCCGGAGTCACCCCCTGCCTCGGCCGCTCGCCGGTGAGGCGGGTGGCGGTCCGCTCTCGACGGGCCACGCCGTGGGCGCCCGGGGGCCCTGGAACGGAACGGTTGGCACTCATGGGGTCCCCTTGCGTGGTGGCGGCCGGTCCGAGCCCGATCGGCGCTGATGCCATCGTGACTCGTCGGTTGTTTACACTACCGATCACTCGTGTGGGATCCCCAACCTTCCGCTGTCGCGCCCCCGGGCCGGGCCCCGGGCCCGGTCGGAGGGGTCTATGCCCGGCTTCGCTCCCCCAGCCGGCTCCGGACGGCGGTCGACTACTCGGTCCTGGCCCTGGCGGCCTTCATCCCCATGCTGGCATCCCAGCCCGGGGTGGTGACCGACGACACCAAGACCTACCTCTACCTCGATCCGGGTCGGTATGTGCGTCAAGCCGTCTCACTGTGGGACCCGGGCGTGGGCCTGGGCACGGTGACCCACGAGAACATCGGCTACCTGCTGCCGATGGGGCCCTTCTACTGGGCCATGGCCGAACTCCACGTGCCCCTCTGGATCGCCCAGCGTGTGTGGTTGGGATGCCTGCTGTTCGCGGCCGGGGCCGGCGCCCTCTACCTGTGCCGCACCGTCGGGCTCTCCGGCCCCGGTCGGTACGTCACTGCGCTCGGCTTCATGTTCACCCCGTACGTCCTCCAGTACTCCGGCCGCATCTCGGTCATCCTGATGCCGTGGGCGGGCCTCCCGTGGATGGTGGCGTTCGTCATCCTGGCCCTCCGACGCGGCGGTTGGAGGTATCCGGCCCTCTTCGCCCTGGTCGTGGCCCTGGTCAGCGGGATCAACGCCAGCTCCATCCTCTACGTGGGCATCGCCCCGGCCCTCTGGCTCCCCTACTCGGTGCTCGTGGCCAAGGAGGCGACCTGGCGGAGGGCCTGGGGCGTGGCCTGGAAGATCGGGCTGCTCAGCGCGCTGGTGTCCCTGTGGTGGGCCGTGGGCCTGCAGGTGGAGGCGGCCTACGGGGTGAACGTCCTCCGGTACACGGAGACGGTCCCGGCCACCAGCGGGGCCTCCCTGGCCTCGGAGATCGTCCGGGGTCTGGGCTACTGGTACTTCTACGGATCGGACCGGATCGGGAGCTGGACCCAATCGTCGGTGGACTACACTCAGAACCTCTGGCTGATCGGCGCCAGCTTCGCCGTTCCGGCACTGTGCTTCATCGCCGCCGTGTTCTCCCGTTGGCGGCATCGCGCCTACTTCGTGCTCATCACCGTGGTCGGCATGGTGCTGGCGGTCGGGCCCAACCCCTACGACCATCCCTCCGCCGTGGGCTCCGTTCTCAAGGCGATCATGGTGGACACCACCGCCGGCCTGGCCATGCGGTCCACGGATCGAGCCTCGCCCCTGGTCATCCTCGGCCTGGCCGTGTTCCTGGGTGCCGGCGTCAGTGCCCTCACGGCACGGGCGCGCCGCACCGGCCTGGTTGTCGGAGGTCTGGCTCTGGCCGCGGTCGCAGCCGCCACCACGCCGCTGTGGACGGGGGCCATCATCGCCGCCGGTTTCACCCAGCCGGCCGCCCCCCCGCCCGAGGTCCGCCAGGCTGCGGCCGCGCTCAACCGCTCCCATCCCGGCACGCGTCTCTACGCCCTCCCCGGCAACAACTTCGCCGCCTACCGGTGGGGCGACACCATCGACACCGTCTACCCCGGCCTGATGACCCGGCCGTTCATCACCCACGAGCAGCAGATCATGGGGTCCCTGGCCACCGCCGACCTTCTGGCCGCGGTGGACTCCCCCCTCCAGGACGGCGTCCTGGACTGGAACACCCTGGGGCCGATGTCGTCGCTGATGAGCGCCGGGGACGTCCTGGTCCAGTACGACCAGGCCTTCGAGCGCTACGACGCGCCCATCCCCCAGCAGGTGGCAGCCGACCTCGCCGTGACTCCCCCCGGGCTGAGCCACCCGGTCTCCTACGGGACGCCGCGGCCCAACGTCCCCCAGATCCCCCATCTGGATGAGGCCACCCTGGCCCGACCGCCCAACCAGGGCTGGCCGGCCCCGCTGGTGTCCTACACGGTGGCCAACCCGCGTCCGATCATCCGGACCGAGTCCACCAAGACCCCCCTGGTGGTGGACGGCGACGCGTCGGGCATCGTCAATGCCGCCTCCGTCGGGCTCCTGCAGAACAACCCGACCATCCTGTACGCGGGGACCCTCGACACCAATCGGTCCCTCCGCACGACGACGCTGGGGTCCCCGGCCCACCTCGTGATCACCGACACCAACCGCAAACAGGGGTTCCGCTGGAACTCGCTCAACGAGAACACCGGCTACACCGAGACGGCCGGCCAGCCTCCCAACACCGCTGACCCCAGCGATGCCCCGATCAACCTGTTCCCCGGGGCCCCTGCGGATGCCCAGACCACGTCGGTGCTGCTCGGGGTGTCGTCGGTGACGGCCTCTTCCTACGGCTCGTCCATCACCTATCTCCCGGAGAGCCGCCCGCCGGCGGCCCTCGACGGCAATCTCCAGACCGCCTGGCTGGACGACTCGTTCGTCAAGCAACTCGGTCAGTGGTGGCAGGTGGTCCTGCAGCAGCCCCGCACCGAGCACTCGGTGACCCTCGTGCAACCGCAGACTGGCGACCCTGACCGGTTCATCACCAAGGTGACGCTGACCTTCGACGGTGGGCACTCCGTCACGGTGCCCCTGGGTGCCCGATCGCGCACGCCGAACGGGCAGGAGGTGGACTTCCCGCCCCGCAGCTTCACCACCCTGCGCCTGACCGTCAGCGGGGTCGGCCACCTCAAGGACAACACGCCCGTGTCATCGAGGAGCTCGGTCGGCTTCGCCGAGGTGGAGATCCCCGGCATTTCGGTCAACGAGACCATCGCCCTCCCCCAGGACCTGCTGCGCGCCGCGGGCGCCTCGTCCGCGTCCGATCGGCTGAGCCTGGTCATGACCCGGCTGCGCGGCTCGGGCACGCCGCCGCGGGCCGACGTCGAGACCACGCTGGCCCGCACGTTCCGGCTCCCCACTCGGCGCACCTTCGCCGTGGCCGGCTCGGCCCGCATCTCCCCATTGATCCCCGATGACCAGATCGACCGCCTCGTGGGACGACCCGGCTCCGACCACTCCGGCATCGTGGCCTACTCGCTCGGTCGCCTGCCCGGCGACCTCAACGCGGGGGCCATAGCCACGCTCGACGGCAATCCCGGCACCCTGTGGGAACCGGGCTTCGGCGTGTCGCACCAGGCCGGCCAGTGGTTGCAGTACGACCTCCCCGCCCCCCTCACCTTCGACCACCTGGACCTGCAGATCGCGGCCGATGGACAGCACTCGGTCCCGACCGTCCTGACCGTTTCCGCCGGCGCCAAGAGCACCACCGTGGCACTGCCGACCATCGCCGACAGCCCGGTACCCGGGTCGGTGGCCGACGTGCGGGTCTCCCTTCCGGAGATGACGGGTCGGAGCATCCGGATCGCCATGGTGGCGGTACGCGTCGAGAACACCCCGAACTACTACTCGAAGACGCCCATCGCCATGCCGCTGGGAATCGCCGAGGTAGGGATCCCCGGCCTCCATGCCGCCTCGCCGCCGGCGGCCATCCCGACCTCCTGCCGCGGTGACCTGGTCACCGTGGACGGCGCCCCCCTCTGGGTCTCGGTCGCCGGCTCGACATCGACGGCCCTGGCCCGCAAACCCCTCGCCATCTCCTTGTGCGGGCCCGATGCCGGCGGGCTGACCCTCGGTCCCGGAACCCACACCCTGCGTTCGGCTACCGGTCAGACCACCGGGTTCGACATCGATCAACTGGCCCTCGACTCGGCGCCGGGCGGCAGCGCCATGCCCCTGGCCTCCCCCACCACGCTCGCCGCCGCGCCGGTGTCACCGTCGCCCGCCGTCCGTGTGGTCAGCCAGACAGCCACCACCCTGCATCTGTCGATCCACGGCCTGGCGACCTCGCCCCGCACTTCCCCCGTCAATCTCATCCTTGGGGAAAGCGTCAACGCCGGGTGGAAGGCCACCGTGGTCGGCGGGGGAAGTCTCGGGAGGCCCGTACTCATCGACGGGTTCGCCAACGGATGGCAACTCGATCCTTCCACGCTGGGACCGGCCGTCCATGACGGGACGGTGTCGGTGGTCCTGCGCTGGGCGCCGCAGACGCGGGTCGATGTCGCCCTGCTCGTCTCCATCGTGGCCATCCTCGGCTGTTTGGTCCTGGCCTTGGTGCCGGCGCGCAAGCGGCGGCGGCATCGCCACCAGATGGCAGCCCAAGATCCGGCCGTTCCGGCAGGCGCTCCCGTGGCCGCTGTCGAACCGGGGGACGGGCCTGTCCTGGCGGTGCCGTTCGGCCGGGGGACCCGGCGGGTCCCGATGTGGACGTCCCTGGCCACCGGCGTGGCCGTCGGCCTCGTGGCCGGGCTCATCGCCTCACCGGTGGCCGGGTCGGCGGTGGGCGTTGCCACCGTGGTCGCCCTGCTCATCCCGCGTGTGCGCATCGTGCTGGGCCTGGCGGCCATCGCCGCCGTGGTGGCCGCCGGTGCCTTCGTCGCCATCTACCAGGCCCGCCATCTGGTGCCCGCCGACGGGGCGTGGCCCCTCTCCTTCAACACCGCCAGCCAGCTGGCCTGGACGGGGGTGGCGTTCCTCGGGGCGGACGCGGTGGTCGACGTTGTCCTTCGACGACGAGCCGCCAAGGATGCGAGCACCGCCGGGCCCGTCGCAGAGTCGGTTGAGCTGAACTGACCGGTCCTGGCTGAGGCGCGACACCGCGGGTGAATCGAGGTCTCCGGCCCGTGGCATGCGGACGCGGCGGGCTACACCCGTGCATGCGGCGGATCACAGGGCGAAACGGGTCCCCACTGTGTTGGGGATGAACGCCTCACCGAACCGGGCGCCGATGGCGTGCTGGGCCCGCCATCCGGTGCAGTGGGCGGGGACGATCACCTCCGGCGCCATGGCACAGAGGTCGTCGAGGACAGCGGGGATGAGCGGCTCGAACAACGGCCCGTTGAGGTGGAATCCTCCCATCACGGCGTAGAGGGGCCGGTCCTGGGTCAGGCGGCGGGCGTAGCGGCAGATGTTGACCACCCCGGCGTGGCCGCATCCGGTGATCACGAGCAGACCCCTGTCCTTGACGTCGACGATGAGCGCCTGGTCGTCGAGGACGAGGGGATCCGGCTCCCAACCGCCGTCGACCCACGCCTGTTGGGGAGGAAAGCCCGGCTCGTAGCCGGTGGTGCGAGGAACCTCGCCGGTCACCAGCACGGAGCGCTCGAAGAGGAAGCTGGGTCGGCGCTCCTCCACCACCTCGAAGCCGGCGTCGACGAGGGCCCGTTGGCTGGTGGTCGGTATCTCGACCGGGTCGCGCCCCGGTATGGCCACCCGGCGTCGCCGCCAGAAATGGGGGTGGATCAGCACGGGCATGTTCACGGTCCCCAACCGACGGATGATCCCGTCGAGACCGGTCATGTGGTCGAAGTGGCCGTGGCTGCAGACGATGACCTCGATGTCGAACGGATCGACGTCGAGGCGGCGCATGTTCTCCACCACTCCGTCAGGGCTGGCCCCCGCGTCGAACAGGATCGTGTGGTTCCGGCCCTGTTTGGTCACGGTCACCAGCACCGAGAATCCGTGCTCGGCCAGCAACTGCTCAGGAGCGCTGCCCTCCTCCATGGTGGCGACCAGCCGTCGATGCTCCGAGACGACGGGGGGCCTGTGCGCCGGGCCCTGGTCGGGCATGAAGACGTCGGTCACGTTGTCCATCAGCGTCGTCACGGTGACCGAGTCGACGGGTTCGAGGTCGAAGACCACCGAGGGCTCCACGTCGTGGAGGACCTGGTGGCTGGGGGCGTGGTGAGCGGGTGTGTCGTCAGAGCACATCGCTCGAGTATCGATCATCACGGTCCAGGATGCTCGGAGTCATCGCCGCTGGCCGGATCACCGGCTCCCCTTGCTCCACGGGCGGCCCCCACCGCGAGCCGCGACTGCTCCGGTCACCAGCTGACTAGCGGGAAAACGAGCGCTTGGAGAACGGCGAGCCAAGCTCCCATCGGAGGCCGGCGATCCACCCTGGTCCCTTGCGCTGCCGGTGGATGACGACGAAGGCGATCCCCATGGCCAGGGCCAGTGCCGCCTGCGCCACCAGGTCGGCCCGAGCGGTGGCCACGGTGTTCCCGTGCGCGCCCGCCACCAGCGCCACCGCCAGGGCCGAGCCCCCCGCCAGGAGGAAGACGATCCAACGGGAGCCGGTGCCGAAGAGGTAGTTGGTCACCAACACCGAGAAGGAGAGGAAGATCATCGCCATCACCAGGGTGGCGAAGGCCGGCGCCGCCGAGCTCAGCTTGGCCGAGAACACCAGGGTCAAGAACAATCGGGGAATGAAGATGGAGATCCCGAGCAGCAGCGCAGCCGGCACGGCCAGGAAGATGAGGGTCACGCCCAGCTGGCGGATGGCGTGACCGCCCTCGTTCCATCGGATGGTGGCCTCGGGGAGCAGATAGGCACCGAGAGCCAGGGCGCCGAACACGAGGGCCTTCGAGGCCACGGAGATGGCAGCGTAGGGGCCGACGTGGGCGTGGTTGAGTCGTCCCAACAAGATCACATCGACGTTCTGCAGCAGGCCGAGCAGCGCCAGCCCCACGAATGCGGCGGAGACGTCGGCCATCAGGCGGTGGCGCACCAGACTGCTGTCGGCCCCGGCGTCGTAGCCGCCGACGGGAGTGTCGAGCTTCGGAGGGGTGGACCAGGCCCTCGAGGCCAACCAGTGGGCGTGGACGGTGGCGGCCGCCTCGCTGAAGAAGATGCCGGCGGCGTAGCCGGCCACACTGAGGTGGGCCGATACCAGCACGATGACGACGACCGTGCGGACGGTGCCCTCCATCAGCAGGTTGCCGGCCAGGGCCCGGTAGCTGCGGTGGGCCTGGAGGAGGCCCCGATCTACGCACAGAAGGATCCAGATGCCCGCGGCCACGAGGATCAGGACGACGCCGGCGCTGTTGGGCAGCGACAGCTGGCGGGCAATCCACCCCTGGAGGGCCAGCACCACCACCACCTCCACGGCCAGGGCCATGAGGACAATGCGATGGACCTTGGACGTCCAGGGCCGTATGAGGTGACCGCGGCCGGCGTTCTGGAGGGCTGTGACTCGGCGCACGATGCCGACCAGCACGGCGGATCCCGGCATGGAGAGAATGAAGAAGAGGCCGAGCAGTTGGGCGATGGCGCCGTAGGCCTGCGGTGTGACGAGGCGGGCCACCGCCACCACCGTCAGCGCCCCGGCACCGTTGACGATCAGTCCGGCGATGGCGACCGGGCCGGCCTGGTTGAGCCCCGAGCGGACGGAGTCGCTCGGTTGGGTGGCAGCCGGGGCCCGCTCGTCCTCGGGCATCGTGATCATCGGACCACCGGCGACGGCGATTCCTACCGCCGGAGCCATGGACACCGATTCGGTGACCGGATCAACCACACTGTCGATCTCCTCGAGGAGCACGTCGAGACCGGGCGGGGCCGCCTCCCCCGGCGCAGGTGGTGGGGACCCGGCTCCGCCCTCCTCCGACCCCGTCGGGTCGACGCCGGGGTCGGGATCGGTCATGGCGTCGTGGCGTCGGCGCCCGGCCCTGCCATCCGAACCACCAGTCGACCAGCCCTGCCGGCTGTCGACGCCCCGACCTCGGCGACGCGGCGGGGGATGATCGGAGCATCCCGCCCCGTGCCACCGGAACCCGTGCCACCGGAACCCGAGCCGCCTGAGCCGGTGCCGTCTGAACCCGTCCCGTTCGAGCCCAGCGCGGATCGCGCCTCATCGACCTCGTGGTACTCCTCTTCGACGTTCACCGACCAGATGTCGTGATGGGCGCCGTGGATGTTCTCGACGGTGAGCATCGCCGTATACATCGAATGGTCCTGGTTGTTGTACTTGTGCATGCCGTTCCTGCCGACGGGATGGACGTTGGGGGCGTTCTCCTCGAACCAGCGCCGGATCACTTTGACATTGTCGAGATAGACATCGTCGTAGACCGGGTAGGCCTTCGGCATCCTCACCACATATCCTGCCTCGACATCGGACGGCTCGACCAGTCCGATGGTCGCCAGCTCCTTGGTGGCCATGGCCACCAGCTCAGCATCGGTGCAATTCCAGAGCTCGTCGCCCTCGAACACGAAGTACTCCATCCCCAGGCAGGTCCGACCATCTTTCACCATGTAGGGGGACCACGTCCCGAAATTCTGGATGCGGCCCACATTGACCTCCGGCGAGTGGATGTAGATCCAGTTGTCGGGGAATCCCTTGTCCTCCGGCACCACCAGGGCCACCGTGAGGAAGTCCCGGTAGCGAAGGTCGTGGGCTGCAGCCTGGACGTCTTCGGGCACCGGGGGATCGACGATGTGGGCCAGGGAGGTGAACGGCATCGATGAGATCACGTGCGCTGCGGGGACCCGCCTCTCGCTACCCCCGCTGCGCACCGTGACGGCCACGGCGGCGCCGTCCTCGACGTGGACGGTCACGGCCGACGTCTCCATCTCGACTTCGCCGCCCATGCCGACGACCTGCTCGGCGCACCGCTCCCACATCATGCCGGGCCCGAATTTCGGATACTCGAACTCCTCGATCAAGCTGGTCACCTGCTTCGCCTTGTTGCGCCTCTTTCCGGCCACCGATGACCGGATCGGCTCCCACACCGCGTTCCACAGGGACATTCCCTTGATGCGTTGGGCCCCCCAGTCCGCGGAGATCTCGGAGGCGGAGACGGCCCAGAGCTTCTCGTTGTAGGTCTTGAAGAAGTGGTTGTAGAGGCGCCAGCCGTAATTGGAGACGATGTAACCCTCGAGGGTGGTGAGGTCCTTGGGCGGATGGACGCGCACCCACAGGAACGACAGCCCGCAACGAAAGGCCTCGATGACCCCGAGGTTCGAGAGGGCGTTGCCCAGCTTGATCGGATAGTCGTAGAACTTCCCGTCGTAGAAGATGCGGCTCATCCGGGGGCGGAGCAGGAAGTCCTCCGGGGACAGGACCTTGTGCCAGAAGGCCTCCACCGGCTTGACCTTGGTGAAGAACCGGTGCCCCCCGATGTCGAAGCGCCACCCGTCCCGTTCGACGGTGCGGCTGATGCCTCCAACGACCGAGTCTGCCTCGACCACGACCACCGGGTCCCCCGCTTCCGCCAACTGGTAGGCCGCGGTCAGCCCGGCGGGCCCCGCACCGATGACGACCACCGGAGAGGGAGATGACCCGACGCCGTTCCTGACGCCCGCCTCGGCGCCAAGGGCCATGTCGTTCGGTGATGACACTCGTGTTCGTCCGTTCAGTAGGTGGGATTCGGATGGAGGTGGTGTTCGCGCCGGCTCGGCGCCGAGCAGCTGTGTCGGGCTTCAGACTGTGTCCACCCCGCAGGAGAGGAACAGCCTGCCGGCGGGAGCTGTCGATCCGGATCAGTCGTCCGGGGTCCTCGGCGCCCGTTGATGAACCCCCTCCCACAGGTCCGAGACGGCGAGCCCGTCGACAGGTGACACCGATGAGTCGCTGCGCCTTGGAGGTTACTTGCTGGCCCCCGAGGGCTGGTGGAACCTGATCCGGTCCCGGATGGGGCCTGCTAGGGAACCGCCACCCCGAGAAAGGCCAACATGGCGTAGCCCACCATCCCTGTGGCGGCCACGGCCAGCACGGCAGCCTCCACGGCGCGCCTCGACGTGAGGGTGGAGGCCGCCACCACCAGCGGGAATGCTCCCAGGGCATACCGTTCGAACGAGTCGAGATTGGAGCTGGTCAGCGAGACCACCAGGACGGACGCGGCAAAGGCGGCGTACGAGAGGGGGAGGCGCCGGAAGGCCAGCACCAACAGGGCCGCGCTGAGCACCACCCAGGGGATGTGCGAGGCGCTCCCCAGATGGTGTCCGTGGACAACCGACGTGAGGTTGTGCCACATCGAGGTCAGGGGGAAGGCCACCGCACCTCGGTGGCCGAGTTGTTGCTGCACCCGGAAGGGAAGCCATGCGTCGCCGAACTGCGCCCTCACCCAGGCCAGGTAGATCCCGGTTCCGACGATCGGGGCGGCCACCGCCGCACCCCGGGCCGCCCACCGGGTGGCCGAGCCGGCTGACCTCCGGCTCTGCCATACCTCGATCAGAACGGGGATGACCAACAGGATCCCGAGCGGGCGGACCAGGCCGCCCGCCAGCCCCGCCCCCACGGCCCACCACCACCGTCGCGTCCGGGCCGCCAACATGGTCACGATCGAGCACAGGAGCAACGGCCCGTCGGCGTACCCGAGCACCAGCGAGAACGCCGAAGGGGCCAGGGCCAGCAGCCAGGCCGACCGCCGGGCCAGCTCCCGATCGCGCAGATCGTGGCGGACCAGCACCACGAGGGCGGCCATGGCGGCCAGCGAGCAGAGATTGGCGATGATCACCACTGCGGCGCCGACCCCCACCCCGGGGACACGCCCGAGTACCCGCGCCGCCATGGGGAGCGCCGGAAAGAAGCGGACCGACTGCAGGCCCGACCCCGCGTAGCCGTGGCCGGCGATGGACTGGTACCACCCCCCGTCCCACGCCAGAAGGCCCTGATGGACCCGCAACTCCGCCCCGGTGTTGCCGGGCCGCACCCTCGACACGATTCCGTGGGCCACCGCCAGGGTGGCCACCACCAGGAGCCGCGCCACGATCCAGGCCGGCAACACCTGCCACACGGCCCGTCGGTAGTCCCGGGCGGCCACGCCCAAGCGGCTACCTTCGTCCCCGGGGCCGGTAGGCACAGTGGTGGATGCGGGCGGGCTGCCCTGCGCCCGCTGGCGTCCGAGGAGGCCCACGCCGCCTCAGGGCTTCGTGGGTGTGAACTGCACCAGCCACATGGGTTGATAGAACCGGTTGGTGCTGCCCGCCACCAGCGCCTGGGCGTGGTAGGCCGGGTTGAGTTGCAGGGTCTGGACGATGCCCTCGCACTTCAGTCCGAGCGTCTGGTACTGGCCCGCCCACACCATGAAGATCTGGTGGCCTGCGGCGGCCATTGACTCGAGATGGGCGGCAAAGGCAGTGGGCGATCCCGCTCTGGTGGCCACGGCGTAGTCGACCCAGTTGACGAACGTCGGACCCGTCTCCCGGGGGAACGTGGTCTGCTGGTATCGGCCCTTGGGCAGGAGTCGGTCCACCGAGGGACCCAGCTGGTCGGGGCAGTAGCCGATGACGTCACCGGGCTTGCCGTGGAGGGCGATGGCCGCCGCCACCTCACCGGCCTGGGTCCGGTTGGTGGTCACGTTGGGGATGGAGCTGGCGATTCCGGCGATCACCGCCACGGCCAGGATGGCCGACCTCACCCGCCGGTCGCGGAAAGTGGTCAGACCTATCGAGACCAACAGGATCAGGGGGATGAACACCACCGACGCATACCGGGCGTCGAATGCGCTGTTGGTGATGAAGCCCCCGACGATGGCCGCCGCCAACGTCCCGACTACGGCGACGGCCACCGCGCGGCCCAGGGGACGGGTGCGGATGTCCAGATCGATGTGGCTCCGGTCGGTCGCCACTCCGAAGAGCCCCAGACCGGCGAGGGCGAAGAAGATCAAAGCCAGCGCCCGACCCTGGCTGGTGCCCCCGCCGGCGAACGAGGCCACGGCATTGACCATGGCGGCGAAGTTGGCCGGCGTGGCCCATGGCGTCCCGGTGTGGTGGGACTGGTAGAGGAAGGTCGGCACCCACGGCAGGAAGGTCAGGCAACCGGCCGCCGCGGCCAGCAGCGAGGCGCGGGCTCCGGCCCTCCACTCAGGACGACCCCAGCGGGTGTGCCAGAGGAGCCAGGCCATGACCGTGCCGATCAGATAGATCGACCAGTAGTGCGTGTAGAGCAACAGGCCGGTGACCGCGGCCACCCCGATCAGGTTGGCGGCCCGTGGCCGCCGCACCGACCGGTCGAGCGCCAGAAACCCGAGCACGGTGAGCAGCACCACCAGCGAGTACATCCGCGCCTCGGTGTCGTACCGGATGGCAAAGGGCGACGTGGCCACCAACAGCATGGCGGCCCATCCCGCCGTGGGTCCGGCCAGACGCCTGCCGGCCAGCCAGGCCAGGGGAATGGTGACCACCCCGACGACCCCGCCCAGCGATCGCGTGGCGACGTCCGAGTGGCCGAACCAACCCATCCAGACGTGGAGCATGAGGTAGTACAGCGGCGGGGCACCGTCCCGACGCAGGAGTGAGGGGAGCTGGTGAAGGGGTTGGCCGGCGATGTTGACCGTCAGGGCCTCGTCGAGCCAGAGGTCCGACCGGGTCCAGAAGCGCAGCACGAGGGAAACGGCCACGACCACCACCGTTGCGGCGGCGATGGTCAGCATCGTCGTCCGACGGAACGACGGGCCCTCGGGATCGCCGCCGCCGGGCTCCGTCCCGGGGTCGGAGCGGACGGGGGGGCTACCGGTCGGTACCGGCGGAGGCGGGTCGGCGGCGGCGGTGCCGGCTCGGCGTGGCCGAGGCTCGTGGCCCGGCTCGGGGACCGTCGGAGCCACCCCAGGCTCCACCGTCCGGGCTGAAGAGGGGGGCGCGGCATCCACGGACGCATGGTAGCGAGCGCCCGAGACCGGGTGGGGTCTTCTGCGGGCCCCATGGACCATCGGCCCCCGTAGCAGTATCGTGCCCACCACGGGTTGCGCCTGTGGCAGAGTGCATCCGGCTCGCCGGCAGCGACAGCGAGCAGGTAGTTGTCAGTATCGGGTTGGGGGAAGGCAAAAAGGGGGAGTGTCTGTGACTTCGGGTAACGAGATCAGCCGCCGCAGTTTCCTGTCACGGAGCGCCGTCGCCGGTGGCGCCGTCGCCCTCGGGGCCGGCGCCTCGAGCGTCTTGGCCGGTTGTTCGTCCAGTCCAGCGGCCTCTCCCGGTACCCCGACATCGGGATCGAAGCCGGGCGTCGGCACCGGCACGCCCGTCCGGGGCGGTTCGCTCACCGTCGGCACGCTGGCGGAGATCGACGGGTTCTACCCGCCCTCAAACCACTGGGACACCAACGGATTCCTCTACGCCAACGCCGTCTATGACCCCTTGATGGCCGTGGCAGCCGACGGAACCATCAAGCCATATCTGGCCCAGTCCATGACCGCCAACGCCACCTTCGACACCTGGACGCTGACCCTGCGTCCGGGCATCAAATTCAACGACGGGTCCTCTTTGACGTCGGCAGTGGTCAAGGCCAACTTCGACGCCCTCAAGGCCTCGATCCTCACCGGCGTGGCTCTCAAGCAGGTGGTGTCGGTGACCACTCCTGACGCCATGACCGTGGTGTACCAGCTCGAAGCGCCCAATCCGACCTTCCCGTCCGGGCTGACGACCCAGGTGGGCTACGTGGTGGGCGAGGCCATGATCCAGGCGGCCAGCAGCAACTCGGGCAAGGCTCCCACGCCCATCGGCACCGGACCCTTCATCTATGCCTCGTGGCAGCAGAACGACCACTTCACCGCCACCCGGAACCCGAACTATTGGCGTTCCGGCCTCCCCTACCTCGACCAGATCACCTTCAAGCCGATCCCCGATACAGGGCAACGGGAGTCGACCCTCCGCACCGGTGGTGTCGACATGATCCAGTCGACCGACGCCAACACCATTGCTCGCTTCTCTGGCTCCGGCGGCACCGGGTACCAGCTGGTTGACACGCTCACCGGGGTGATCGGCCAGCCGACCCTCACCTTCCTCATGTTGAACACCGCGGTGGCCCCGACCAACGACCTCCGGGTTCGTCAGGCCCTCACCAAGGCCACCGATCAGGCCCAGATCCAGAAGATCTTCGCCGCAGGATTCGGAAAGCCCGTCAACGGTGTGTTCCTGTCCGATTCGCCCTACTACAGCGCGACCACCTACCCCGGCTTCGATCCCGCCGGAGCGAAAGCCCTGGTCAATGAGTACAAGGCGCAGCACGGGACCCCGTCTCTGCAATTGACCACCATTCCCGATCCAACGGCGATCAAGTTGGTCCAGATCGTCCAGCAGATGTGGAATCAGGTGGGATTCAACGTGACCGTCAACGAGGTGCAGCAGGCCACGATCATCTCCGATTTCGTGACCGGCAACTACCAGGCGGCAACGGTCTACCAGTTCGGAGCGGTGAACCCGGACCTCAACTACGTGTGGTGGAGCACCACCACCATCTCGCCGGTGGGGCAGATCGGGCTCAACTTCCCGCGCAATTCCGACCCTCAGATCGAAACCGCCATGCTCACCGGACGTCACACCACCGACAAGGCCACCCGGGTCGCCGCCTACCAAACAGTCAACGAGCGCCTGGCCACGGACCTGCCCTACATCTGGATCGTGCAGCAGTTCTTCTCGGAGGTGGCGCAGGACCGGGTCCAGAACTTCGCCAATCCGACCCTCCCGGACGGGAGTCCCGGCTACCGATTCCAAGAGGGTATTAACTTTCCCACCCAGATCTGGCTAGCCGGTTAACGACGGCCACGGATCGGTACTGAGCAGCAATGGGCAAGTACCTGACACGACGGTTCATCCAGTTGGTGGTGGTGTCGTTCATCATCTCCGTCCTGGCGTTCCTGCTGGTCCATCTGCTCCCCGGCGATCCGACGACCGTCATCCTCGGGCCGAACGACACGCCACAGAACAAGGCCATCCTGCTCAATCAGCTCGGCCTCAACAAGCCGCTGTGGAACCAGTACACGATCTGGCTGACGGCGGTGTTCCACGGCAACCTCGGCCAGTCCTACCTCAACCGCGAATCCGTCACCCACATCCTGGCCACCGGGTTCCCCATCGACCTCGAGTTGATCATCATCTCCCAGGTCATCGCCTTCGCCGTGGCCATTCCTCTGGCCCTCATCACATCCCGTCGCCCGAACCGTCCGGTGGACAACGTCGCCACCACCGGAACCTTCGGGATGCTGGCCCTCCCGCCCTTCGTCATCGCTCCCATCCTGGTGGCTGTCTTCGCGGTCGGACTGCATTGGTTCCCTGCCACCGGATACGTGCCGTTCTCCCAGAACCCGGCCAGCAACATCCATGGAATGATCCTCCCGGCCCTGGCCATCACCGCCGGGTCGATCGCCGTCTACTACCGCCTGCTCAGATCCGATCTGATCAGCACGTTGCAGGAGGACTTCATCACCATGGCCCGGTCCAAGGGGCTGTCCTCCCGTTTCATCATGTGGCGCCACGCCTTCCGGCCTTCCACCTTCTCGCTCCTGGCCGGAGCCGGGGTCAACATCGGCGCCCTGATCGCCGGCACGTTCATCGTCGAGTACCTGTTCGCCATCAACGGCCTGGGCTACTCGCTG
>DASZGT010000093.1:0-2861 GCA_035938575.1 Acidimicrobiales bacterium | reverse complement strand
CAAGGAGCTGCGCCGCGAGGGGCTCCCGGTGCAGAAGCTGGCCTCCGAGCATGCCCTGGCCGACCTGGCCACCACCATGAACTACGCCGATCTGGACGCCCTGCACGCCGCCATCGGCGACAACCGGGTGTCGGCCCGGGCCGTGGCCCAGCGGATGCTCCGCGACCTGCGGGGCGGCGTCTACGAGGAGCAGCTGCCGGTCACGGCCCGGCAACAGCCGACCGCACATCGCCCGGGACGGGGCTCCGCCGTCGGGGTGTACGTCGAGGGCCTCGACGATCTGATGGTGCGCCTTTCGAGGTGCTGCACGCCGGTCCCCGGCGACGAGATCGTCGGCTTCGTGACCAGGGGGCGCGGGGTGTCGGTGCACCGAGCGGACTGCGCCAACGCGGCCTCGCTGGCCAGTCGCTCGCGTGAGCGCCTCATCGAGGTCGAGTGGGACCATCGTTCCTCCGGCGTGTTCGTGGCCACCATTGAGGTGGTGGCCATCGACCGGTCCCGACTGCTCACCGACGTGACCAAGGTGGTCTCCGAGCACCACCTCAACATCGTCTCCGCCAACACGCAGACCGATCCCGACCGGATCAGCCGGATGCGCTTCGATGTGGAGCTGGCCGATCCGGGCCATCTCGACTCGGTGCTCAATCTGATCCGGCATCTGGACGCGGTCTACGACGTGTACCGCATCCTTCCCGGCAAGCGGGACTGAGCGCCCGTGTCCGACGACTCGACGGTGGCGCGCGCCCCGAGTGGCACCCATGACGTGCTGTGGCCCGAATCCACCCGATGGGAGGCGCTGCTGGCGGCGTTCGCCTCACGGGTGGAGGGGGCCGGTTACGGCTTGGCCCACACCCCGATCTTCGAGGATGTCCGGGTCTTCCGACGGGGCATCGGTGAGGCCAGCGACGTGGTGGGCAAGGAGATGTACGAGTTCGAGGACCGCGGCGGACGCGCCCTGGCCCTCCGGCCGGAGGGGACCGCCCCCATCGTGCGGGCCTTCGTCCAGCACCGCCCTGCGCTGCCCTGGAAGGCCTGGTACGCCACACCGGCCTTCCGCTACGAGCGGCCCCAGGCCGGCCGGTACCGCCAGCACCATCAGCTCGGGGTCGAGGCCCTCGGGCCGGCGGACCCGGACCTCGACGTCGAGGTGGTCTCCCTGGCCGACCGATTCTTCCGGTCCCTGGGCCTGGCCGACTTCGAGCTCCGGCTCAACTCGATGGGGGACCAGGTCTGCCGGCCCGCCTACCTCGAGCTGCTGCGCGCCTATCTCTCCGAGCGGCGGGACGAGCTGTGTCCCGAGCACCGCCAGCGCCTCGACGCCAATCCCCTGCGGGCCCTCGACTGCAAGCGGCCGGAGTGCCGAGCCGTCACCGCCGGGGCTCCCGCCCTGGCCGACCACCTGTGCGACCCGTGCCGCCGGCACTTCGAGCGGGTCCGTGCCGGCCTCGGAGCCCTCGGAGTCCCGTTCGTCCTGGATCACCGCCTGGTGCGGGGATTCGACTACTACACCCGCACCACCTTCGAGTTCTCCTCGGAGGCGCTGGAGTCGGCGCAGAACGGCATCGGGGGAGGGGGCCGCTACGACGGGCTGGTCGAGATGCTGGGCGGCCCGCCGACCCCGGGCATCGGCTTCGGCATCGGCGTCGAGCGGCTCCTGCTGGCCTGTGATGCCGAGGGTGTGTTCCCCGTCGCCCCGGTACCGCTCGACGCCTACGTGGTGGACGTGGCCGGCGGCGATGCGGCCCGGGACCTCACCGACAGGTTGCGGCGGGCCGGGCTGCGCGCCGACCGGGCCTTCGACGATCGCTCCATGAAGTCCCAGCTGAAGTCGGCCGATCGCTCCGGCGCCCGGGTGGCCGTCATCATGGGACCGGACGAGGTGGCCGGGGGCGTGGCGACCCTGCGCCCCCTGCGCGGGTCCGGCGGGCAACGGACCGTGCCGCTGGACGGGGTGGTGGCCGCGGTGCGTGACGCGGCCGGTGACGACCCGGCCGGTGGCGACCGCTCCCGTCACGACGCCGCCGGCCCCGCCTCTACTGTGTAGCGGGTCCCGCCGTCGGGCCCGCACCCGAAAGGACCGCTCGTGACCGCCTCTCCAACATCGACCGAAGCCACGTCGATGCGCACCCGGCTGTGCGGTTCCCTGCGCATCGAGGACGTCGGTGCCGCCGTCACCCTGTGCGGCTGGGTGGCCAAGCGCCGGGACCACGGCGAGCACCTGGCCTTCGTCGACCTGCGCGACCACACCGGCATCGTGCAGTGCGTGGTGCCGGGCACGGTCGACGTCCGCAGTGAGTACGTGATCGCCGTGGAGGGAGTGGTACGGCCCCGGCCGGAGGGGACCGTCAATGCCGAGCTCCCGACCGGGGAGGTCGAGATCGGGGAGTGCGTGGTGACCGTGCTCAACCCGGCCGAGCCGCCCCCCTTCGCCGTGGCCGACCGGGTGGAGGTGGACGAGGTGGTCCGCCTGAAGCATCGCTTCGTCGACCTCCGGCGGCCCAAGATGCAGGCCAACCTGCGCCTCCGGGCCACCGTCAACCGGTCCCTGCGGGCGGCCATGGACCGCCAGGGCTTCGTCGAGGTGGAGACGCCGCTGCTGTGGGCTCCCACCCCGGAGGGGGCACGGGAGTTCACCGTGCCCAGCCGGCTCAGCCCCGGCGCCTGCTACGTCCTGCCCCAGAGCCCCCAGCTGGCCAAGCAGTTGCTCATGGTGGCGGGCCTGGACCGCTACTTCCAGATCGCCCGCTGCCTGCGCGACGAGGACCTCCGTGCCGATCGGCAGTTCGAGTTCTCCCAGCTGGACCTGGAGGCGTCGTTCGCCGGCCAGGAGGACGTGCTCGAGTTCGTGTCCGAGGCCGTCC
>DASZGT010000092.1:0-9953 GCA_035938575.1 Acidimicrobiales bacterium | reverse complement strand
GAGAAGCGCGGTATCCCCCACGAGGTGCTCAACGCCAAACAGCACTTCCGCGAGGCCGAGATCGTGGCCCAGGCCGGCCGGGTGGGCGGTGTCACCGTGGCCACCAACATGGCCGGCCGCGGCGTCGACATCATCCTCGGTGGGAACCCCGAGGGACTGGCGGCCAGGGAGGCGGCGGCCCGGGGGCTCGACCTGACCACCGAGGAGGGCGCTGCGGAGCTGAAGTCGATCGAGGCGCAGTTCGAGGAGACCTGCCAACGGGAGGGTGAGGAGGTCCGTTCCATCGGGGGCCTCTACGTCCTGGGCAGCGAGCGCCATGAGAGCCGGCGCATCGACAACCAGCTCCGCGGGCGGTCGGGCCGCCAGGGCGATCCCGGCGAGAGCCGGTTCTTCCTCTCCCTCGAGGACGACCTGATGCGCCTGTTCGCCACCGGCGCCATGAACTGGGTGATGGGCCGGGCCCTGCCCGACGACGTGCCCATCGAGGCCAAGATGGTGACCAAGGCGATCGAGCGGGCCCAAAACACCGTTGAGGGCCGGAACGCCGAGTCCCGCAAGGATGTCCTCAAGTACGACGACGTGATGAACGAGCAGCGCAAGGTCATCTACCGGCGCCGCTACCAGATCATCGACGGCGAGGATCTGCGCGAGGAGACCGTCGAGCTGCTCGAGAGCACCATGACCGCGGTGGTGGCGTCATCGTGCCCTTCGGACTATCCCGAAGAGTGGGACCTCCCCCGGTTGATCACCGAGGTCACCCAGTACTACCCGACCAAGTTCGTCGCCGAGGACCTGGCGGACGCCAGCACGGTGGGCCAGGTCACCGAGAGCATCCTGACCGAGGCCCTCGACATGTACGCCGAGCGGGACGAGACCATCCCCGGTGGCGCCGACATCGCCCGGCAGCTCGAGCGCGACATCATGTTGCAGATCATCGACCAGCGCTGGCAGGATCACCTGGCCGAGATGGACTACCTGCGCGAGGGCATCAACCTGCGGGCCATGGGCAATCAGGACCCGCTGGTGGCGTACCAGCGCGAGGGATTCGCCATGTTCGGCAAGCTGATGGACGGCATCAGCGACGACTACCTGCGCTACGTGTTCCACGTGCAGGTCATCACCGAGCCGGCACCCGAGCCCAATCTCAACCAGGCCAGCTACATCGCCGCCGACGACCCGGTGCAGGGCGACGCCGCTCTGGCGGCGGCGTTTGCGGCTGCGACCCCCGCGGAGATCGAGCAGGCCGCCGCCGCTCTCCCGGACGTCAACGGCAGCCAGTCCGGGGTCGCCAACCGCTTCGCCGACGACGGTGAGACCCAGGTGCCGATCGTGAAGTCAGAGCGCGAGAAGATCGGGCGGAACGAACCGTGCTGGTGCGGGAGCGGCAAGAAGTTCAAGCTCTGTCACGGCGCCAACTGAGATGGCCGCGGCTGACAGTCCCCGAGGGGGGGCTGGAGGGCCCGAGTCCGTCGACATCCCGACGGCATTGGCGTCCTTGACCGTGCGCCTTCGGGAGGCCGAGCACTTCATGTCCCGCGACGGCCTGCACGAGCGCCGCTCCCAGCTCGAGAAGGCGGCCTCCGAACCGGGGCTGTGGGACGACGCCGACCATGCCCGCGAGGTCACCACCGAACTGGGACGGGTGAACGAGGACATCGAACAGCTGGACGGCATGGCCGAGAAGCTGTCCGACGCCGAAACCCTCGCTCAGCTCATCGAGGAGGAGGCCGACGACTCGTTGCGTCCCGAGGTCGAGGAGTTGCTCGGCGACCTCAGCCGTCGCCTCGACGCTCTCGAGCTCCGGTCGTTGTTCGCGGGACCCTACGACGACGGTGACGCGGTAGGCGAGATCCATGCGGGTGCAGGGGGCACGGACGCGCAGGACTGGGCGGAGATGATGCTGCGCATGTACACGCGTTGGGCCGAGCGCCGCGGGTTCGAGATGGAGGTGGAGGAGGCGACCCCCGGGCAGGAGGCCGGACTGCTGTCGGCCACGTTCATCGTGCGGGGCCGCTACGCCTTCGGCCTGCTGGCGGCCGAGCGCGGCGTGCATCGGCTGGTCCGCATCTCGCCTTTCGACGCGCAGCACCGGCGCCAGACCAGCTTCGCCTCGCTCGACGTCGTCCCGTTCCTCGAGGATGTCTCCGGCGAGGTGGACATCGACGAGAAGGATCTCCGCATCGACACCTACCGCTCCTCGGGAGCCGGTGGCCAGCACGTGAACAAGACCGACTCGGCCGTCCGGCTCACCCATCTCCCCACCGGGATCGTCGTCTCGTGCCAGAACCAACGGAGCCAGCACCAGAACAAGGCCAAGGCCATGCAGGTCCTGGGGGCCAAGCTCGCAGAACGGCAGCGGGCCGAGCACCAGGCCACCCTGGACCAGCTGTCCGGCGACCGCACCGACAACGCCTGGGGCAACCAGATCCGCTCCTACGTGATGGCTCCCTATCAATTGGTCAAGGACCTGCGCACCAACGAGGAAACGGGAAATGTCGAGGCGGTGCTGGACGGCGACCTCGACGCCTTCATCGAGGCCGAGCTTCGCCGCGGCGCGGAGAAGCGTCGCAGCCACAACTAGCGGCGTCATTCGTCCCACCCCGGTCGTCGCCTACCCCGTGCGCATCGCTCGCACCGCCGCCGCATCCGGAGTGTTGCCACCATTGCCACCGCCGGGCCGTCTGGCGAGGTCAGGGGGCTTGAATCAATTGACGGGTGAGTTGGGGGTAGCATTGTGCGGAATGCGAAGCGTGCTGTCCCCATTCCCCCTTTCGCCGTGAACCTCGCCTCATGATCAAATTCCAGAACGTCACGAAGACGTACAAGGGTTCCACCGTCGCTCTCAACGACTGCTCGGTCGAGATCGACAAGGGTGAGTTCGTCTTCCTGGTAGGTCCCTCGGGATCCGGCAAGACCACCTTCATCCGCCTGCTCCTGCGCGAGGAGCTGCCCGACTCCGGTCGCATCTGGGAAGCGGGAAAGGAGATCGGGCACATCGCCAAGTGGCGGATCCCGTACCTCCGCCGCAACATCGGCTGCGTGTTCCAGGATTTCAGCCTCCTGCCCAACAAGACCGTGTTCGAGAACGTCGCCTTCGCCCTGGAAGTCATCGGGCGGCCCAAGCACGTGATCGCGGCCCAGGTTCCCCAGGTGCTCGACCTGGTGGGTCTGACCAAGAAGCGTGACAACCTGCCTCACGAGCTCTCGGGGGGCGAGCAGCAGCGGGTGGCGGTCGCCCGCGCCTTTGTCAATCGTCCGCTGATCCTCCTGGCCGACGAGCCCACCGGGAACCTCGATCCCACCACCAGCCTCGGCATCATGAGGCTCCTCGACCGGATCAACCGGACTGGCACCACGGTCATCATCGCCACCCACGACGCGGGCATGGTGGACCAGATGCGACGGCGGGTCATCGAATTGGACCGCGGACTGCTGGTACGGGACCAAGCCCACGGCGTGTACGGCATCGACAGTGCCACCGCGGCGGCCGGGGCGGGTGCCCCCACCGGACCGATGGCGGGACATGCACCGACCGGGGCGCCGGCCGGCGGGTTTCCCGACAGCCTCGCCACCCGCACCTGATGCCGGTCTCGCCGGGTTACGTCTCACGGGAGGCAGTCACCAATCTGTGGCGCAACCGCCTCATGACGGTGGCCGCCATCCTCACCGTCGCCGTGTCGCTGGCCCTGGTCGGCTCCTCTCTCCTGCTCAAGCAGGGCGCATCCAAGGCGACCGTGCAGTGGCAGAACGGGGTACAGGCCATCGTGTGGGTGAACCCCGGTGCCAGTCCGACCCAGGTGTCGTCGATCGGCACCGAGCTGGACCAATATCCCTACATCAAGCACTGCATCGCCCGAAGCCAGGCTTACGACTACAACGAGGCCAAGGCCATCCTGCCGGCCGACGAGAGTGGGGCCACCACCTTGGCGGACTACCCGTCGTCGTTCCGGTGCGCGCTCAATGACCCGTCTCAGGCCACCGCCGTCTACCAGCAGTTCGTGGGCAAACCCGGGATCAAGACCGTCAGCTACCCGGGCCAGCAGATCAAGACCATGCAGAGTGTGATCCGCATCCTGCAGTGGGTCTTCCTGTCCGTGGCGGTGGTGCTCCTGCTGTCGGCATCGGTGCTCATCCTGAACACCATCCGCATGGCCATCTTCGCTCGCCGTCGCGAGGTGTCGGTGATGAAGCTGGTTGGTGCCACCAACTGGTTCATCCGACTGCCCTTCATGGCCGAAGGACTCATTCAGGGTCTGCTCGGCGCCGCCGTGGCGGTGCTGGTGGTGCTGTCTCTCTACTGGGGCGTCGGGTTGGACACCGCCAAGACAGCAGCCAACCAGGGGAACATCATCGCCCAGATGTCGCTGGGCGGATGGGAGGTGGCCGGCACCTGCATTCTGGTGGCGGTGGTCGGCGTGGTGGTCGGCGTGGTGGGCTCGGCGTTCGCCGTGCGCCGCTTTCTCGACGTCTGACGGTTGGCGTCCTGATCCGGTCGGCGGCGCGGCGTGGTCACCGACCGCTCACGGCCTCGTCCTGAGGGTCCGAGCGCACGAGTTGGTCCCCGGCGCCAGGGCCAGCCGTGTGGAGATCCACGCCATCAGGACCGGTGTCGCGGCCATGAGGACGCTGTCGTGACCGGCGCCCTCGATGGCGGCGTAGTCGACGGTGTCGCCTTGACCGCGGCACAGCGAGTCGGCCACGAATCGGCTCGTGGTGGCATAGGGAACCACCGAGTCGGCGGTGCCCTGCACCACCAGTAGGGATGCCGCCGTGGCGACCTGCCCCGGCTCGTTCTCGGCGATACGTGCGGCGAGCACGGGGTCGCGATTCCAACCCGGCCGGAACAACCGACCGGCCGGGGTGGTCTCCACACCGGTGGCGACGGCTCCTCCGCAGGCCGAGACGATGGCCGCCTTGTCCTGGAGCGCCAGCGGGGTCAGCAAGGAGGACAGCGACAGGTTGCCGTAGGTCGCCGACCACGCGTAGAGGGCCATGAGGGCGAACAGGCCGTTGGCGGTTGGCTGCTGAGGTGTGGCCGGCACGAACTCGTCGAGCGAGGTGACCGGCGCCACGGCCGCCACGCCCGGCACGAACAGCTCGGGGGCGTACGTCTGCGCCATCTGGCCTGCGAACAGGGCGGCCTGCCCGCCCTGGGAATACCCGACGATGATCACGGTGTTCGACGCCGACGCACCGACCAGGGCGCGGGCGGACCGGGCCGCATCGAGCACGCCCTGGGCCTCACTCTGTCCGATCAGGTAGGGGTGGGGACCGGGGGTTCCGAGGCCCTCGTAGTCGGTGGCCACCACGATCACCCGGCGGCGGAGCAAGGAGCCGAGAAGCGGGATCGTACCGGGACCCCAGATGGACGGGGCGCACTGGGCGGCCAACCCGGCCGTGCCGTGGGCCCAGCTGACAATCGGGAACCCCCGTGCCGGGGGAGTGCCCCCGGGGACGACTGCGATGCCGGACACGGCGATGTCGGCACCGGTGAGCGACTGGGAGTGGTAGAGGACCCGGTAGGCCTTTGCGCCCTCGGGGAGCTGGCCGTTGGAGGCGATGGCCTCCGAGCGGATGATCGACCCGGGTGGCGCCGGGCTCAGCGGGGAAGGGACTTGATAGAAGGGTTCAGGGGCCATGGGGGACCGCACCGGGCCGCTCAGGCGAATCGAGGCGCCGCCGCCCGTGCTGGGCCCGCCGACCCGAGGGGTGCCAGGAAGGGATGCCGCGCCGGCTCCGGCGCCCACCCCGGTCCCGGGCGGAAGCAGGCCGGAACCGGAAAGGGGGCGCGCCAGGGCGGGGACCGACGGTCCGACCCGGGGTCTGTCGCCGGGTGCCGCCGAGGCGGACCCGCAGGCCGACAGGGCCAATCCCGCGGCCAGGACAGCGACGACCGGTGCCGACGGGGTGCGGTGTCTCCGAGGCGCCCGCCCCCGCGTCCAGCCCCTGCCCCCCGGCTCCACCATCAGGCTCACAGTAGCCAGGCCGTCGGATGCACCGGTCATCTACGCTCGGAGTCCCTTGATGGACGCCCTGCAGCTGGTGACCGACTGGCCGGTGGACAACGCCGCCGTCGCTGTCGTCCGGACCGGGGCCCGACCCGACCTGCTCGGGTCGGCGGGGCCGGACCGGCAGCCCTTTGTGTGGGCCTCGGTGACCAAGCCCGCCACCGCCCTCGCCGTCCTCATCGCCACGGAGGAGGGGACGCTCTCACTGGACGAGCCGGCCGGTCCGACCGGTGCCACCGTGCGACACCTGCTGGCCCACGCGTCCGGCCTCGGCCCCGAGCCCGGCCCACCCCTGGACCGTCCCGGGGCCCGACGCATCTATTCCAACGCCGGCTACGTGGTGCTGGGCGATCTCGTCGCCGAGCGCTCCGGGATCCCCTTTTCCGACTACCTCCGTCGCGGGGTCCTCGACCCGCTCGGCATGACGGGCACCCGGCTCGATCCCCACGCTCCCTCAGGGGCGGCCGCCGCCGGCCTCGCCGGCCCTCTCGTCGACCTCCTCTCCATGGGACGCGAGCTGGCCATGCCGACCCTGGTCAGCGCGGAGACCCACCGGTCGGTGACGTCGGTCCAGTTCCCCGGGCTCGCCGGCGTGCTGCCCGGCTTCCAGCGCTTCGAGCCGTGTGACTGGGGTCTGGGCGTGGAGATCCGGGGACACAAGCAACCACACTGGACCGGCACCGCCAACTCCCCGGCGACCTACGGGCACTTCGGTCGCAGCGGCTCCTTCCTGTGGGTTGATCCGGTGGCGGGGGTGGTGTGCGCGGGGCTGAGCGATCGGCCCTTCGGTCCGTGGGCGGCCCGGTCCTGGCCGCAGCTGGCCGATGCCGTGCTGGAAGAGTGGGCCCGGGCACCAGGTGGCGGCCCACGTCTAGGCTCCCCCGAATGAAGGGCGTCATCCTCGCCGGTGGGACCGGTTCGCGACTGCACCCGCTCACCCGAATCACCAACAAGCACCTGCTGCCCATCTACGACAGGCCCATGATCAACTGGGGCATCGAGGCACTGGTCAACGCCGAGATCACCGAGATCATGCTGGTGACCGGAGGCACCCACGCCGGGGAATTCCTCAGGCTGTTGGGGAACGGCCACGAATTCGGAATCGACCGTCTCAGCTACGGCTACCAGGACAGGCCCGGCGGCATTGCCGAGGCCCTCGGACTGGCGGCGCGGTTCGTCGACGGGGAGCCGGTGCTCGTGATGCTGGCCGACAACATCGTCGAGCGGTCGATCAAGCCGATGGTCGATGCCTTCCGGGCCCAACCGACCGGCGGACGCATCCTCCTCACCCCGGTGGAGGAGGACGAGCACCTGCGCCATCTGGGCGTGCCCACGTTCGACGATCGCCAGCGGGTGGTCGGCATCGTCGAAAAGCCCGAGCGCCCCGAGTCGAAATTCGGTGTGACCGGCATCTACTGCTACGACTCGCATGTGTTCGATGTCATCCCCACGCTGGTCCCGTCGGGTCGTGGCGAGCTCGAGATCACCGACGTGAACAACCACTACATCGGTCAGGGCACCATGGCCTATGACGTGCTCGAAGGATTCTGGGGCGACGCCGGAGAATCGATTGACGCGTACTACGCCGTCAACGATTTCGTGCGCACGCACGGCGCCAACAAGGGCTGACGGCCATGGCCCGGCCCTCGCCGGTCAGGCGAGGGCGACGCCCGCCCACGCAGCCGTTTCGGCGCGGTGCCGCCCGTAGTCGACCTTTCCAGACGGTGACCGCCCGATGGAGGTGACGAAGCGGACCCGACGCGGCGCCTTGTACGCGGCCAGGGTGGACCGCACGTGGTCGATGACCATCTCCGGGCTCACCGAGCCCGGGGGTGTCCCCTCGGACAGCTCGACGACCGCCACGACCTCCTCGCCAAAGCGCTCGTTGGGGATCCCCACGACCACCGAGTCCACCACCCCGTCGATGGTCTTCAGCACCTCTTCGACCTCTTCGGGGTAGACCTTCTCCCCTCCGGTGTTGATCGACACCGATCCGCGGCCCAGCAGGTGGATGGAGCCGTCCTTGCCCACCTGGGCGTAGTCCCCGGGCACCGAGTACCGGGTGCCGTCGATGGTGCGGAAGGTCGATGCCGTCTTGGCCTCGTCCTTGTAGTAGCCGAGGGGGATGCGGCCACCCAGGGCCAGCACCCCCGTCTGGTCCGACCCGGGCTGGATGTCGTGGCCCTCGGCGTCGATGACCCGGACGTCGGGCCCCAGGGTGAACCGGGCGGTCTGCGCGGCCGAGTTGCCCGTCGAGACCGAGGTGCCCATGCCGAGGGCCTCGGATGACGAGAAGGCATCGACCAGCAGCACGGTGGGATGGTGGCCGAGGAGGCCCTGCTTGGACTCCTCGCTCCACATGACTCCGGACGAGATGATCCCGATGAGGCTGCTGAGGTCCCAGCGACCGGGGTGGGCGTCGAGCGTGGCCAGGATGGGCTTGGCGAAGGCATCGCCCACGATGATGAGGCCGTTGACCCTCTCCCGCTCCACGGTGTCGAGGAGCTCGATCGGGTCGAACTGGCGGGAGGTGAGCGTGACGACCCGGCCCCCCTCGCTCAGGCACTCGAGCGAGGTGAACCCTCCCGTCCCATGCATGAGGGGACACGCCGGCAGCAGGGTCATCCCCGGTCCGTTCCGCTCGAGCTCGGCCCGAACGTCGTCGGGGCCGCCATCCTCCGGGTAGCGCCGGAAGCCGGCGCCGTTGAGCCGGGCGAAGAGATCGTCGTGGCGCCACATGACCCCCTTGGGCATGCCGGTGGTCCCCCCGGTGTAGAGCATGTAGAGGTCGTCGGGGCTCCGACCCCAGGGACCGCGCACCCGCTCCTGACGCGGCGTCCCGGTGCCCACCGGACCGGTGGCGGCCTCCTCGTACGGAGCCGCCCACGCAGGGCAGGCCCCCGTCCCGTCGTCGACCCACAGCCAGCTGCGGACGCCGGGAACGCGGTCCCGGATTCCCTCGATACGCTCCACGAAGGCGCCGTGGAAGACCACCGCCACCGTGTCGGCGTTCTCCCACAGGTAGGTCAACTCCTCGTCGGCGTACCGGTAGTTGGTGTTGATGGGAACGAGGCCGAGTTTGAAGCAGGCGAAGGTGGCCTCGAGGTACTCCGAGCAGTTGTAGAGGTACAGCGCCACCTTGTCCTGATGGACCACTCCGCTCCCGAGCAGCCACCGGGCCACGTTGTCGGCCCGTCGGTCCATCTCGGACCAGGTCACGGTGTGGGACCCGTGGGTGAGCGCCGGAGCGTCGGGCAACGCCTCGGCCACCGCCTCCCAGACGTCCCCGAAGTTCCACTTGCTCACGATTCGCTCCTCATCCCCTGTGCCACCTCCGAGGCCGCCGCGCACCGGAGCCGCTCGTTCCCTCGGCTACCGCGGCCGCTCGCCCGGGTCGACGTGCGCCCAGGCTCCCCTGACCCCCACCTCGCCGGCGCGCTCATGTCACCAGATGTCCACGGAATCGCCGCAGCCTACGCTGGCCGGCATGGACTTTGCACTGCCGGCGGACGACGACCCCCGCCGGGCCACGCTGCGCCGCTGGTTGGACGCCCACCCGCGGCCATCGGCCCGCGAGCTGGCCGACCAGGGCCTGGTGGCCCCCCACTGGCCGAAGCCGTGGGGGCTCGGTGCCGACCCCACCCACCAGTTGATCGTGGACGAGGAGCTGAAGAGAGCCGGGGTCCGTCGTCCCGAGAACACCATCGGGATCGGCTGGGCCGGGCCGACCCTCGTGCACGCCGGCACGGCCGAGCAGAAGGACCGCTACCTCCTTCCGCTGTTGGCCGGCGAGGAGGTCTGGTGCCAGCTGTTCAGCGAGCCCGGTGCCGGGTCCGACCTGGCCTCGTTGACCACCCGGGCCGAGCGGGATGGCGACCAGTGGGTGGTCAACGGGCAGAAGGTCTGGACCTCGTTTGCCCATAGCGCCCAGTTCGGCATCCTGCT
>DASZGT010000091.1:0-4519 GCA_035938575.1 Acidimicrobiales bacterium | reverse complement strand
CGAGCGCCGACTGCGGTTGCGGGTCACCGCCGGCGACGTCGACGCCACCGCCCAACGCCTCTGGTCCCGGAGCCTCGAAAGCGAGCGCGAGCGACGTGTCACGGATCGGCACGCCCTCACCGGTGGCTCCTTGAAGACCATACGCGGACACGTGTCCCGCGATCTCGACCGCGAGATCGCCTACGAGATGGAGCGACACCCTGAAGAGACGGTGCCGACGGCCGCACGTCCCGGGGAGATGACCGCCGAAGAGGCGACCTGGGAAGCCACCCGGCTCAACATCATCCTGGCCAACAAGGGGTACAGCGACAGCGACGTCACCCGATGGTGGAACTTCACCAAGCATCGCGAGCTCGGCGACCGAACCATGGCGGAGGCGTGGGCGGCCGGGGAGTACGCAGCCGCCAGCAGACTCGTCGAATCGCTACCCGACAAGCACGGTTCGAGCAACGGCTACTACCTGGACGAGTAGGTCCGGCATCCGAATCCCGTAGCCGACGCCGGTCCGCTCGCTCGGCTGCCCCGCTGGGTCCGGCCCTCACCGGGATCGGGGCCGTGGCCGTGGCCGTGGCGTGACGGCAGACCATCGCCGGCGAGGTCGAGCCACACCGCCGACGGTTCGGTCAACCCCGGGGCCGACCGAGGTCCGTCAGGACGGCCCGGTTCCCGTACCCTTCACGACGATGACACTCCACCTCCGGACCGCGGCCTCACCGCGGTCCCTGGTCGCGCCGGCGACAGCCCTCGCGGGATGGGTGGCGTTCGCCTGGTACCTCATCGCACAGGCGCGGGCCGGCCCGGTCATCATCTGGAATGACTCGAGGGCCTACGCCGAGGTGGCGTCGAAGCCCCTGTGGAGCACTGCGTTCTGGCAGGGCCGGCGTCCCCCTCTGACTCCCCTTGTGATCAAGGTGTTCGGCTCCTCGGGCGGGCTCCTCGTCGCTCAGGGGGCGGTCGCCGCCGTGGCCTGGGGCGTCCTCGGATGGACGGTCGGGCGACTGGTGCCGCCCGGTTGGCGGCGGGTGTTCGCCATCTGGGTGATCCTGGCTTTTGCCACGGCGCTGCCCGTCGCCATGTGGAACCGCTCCCTGTTGTCCGAATCGATGTCCATGAGCGCCCTTGCCCTCCTGTTCGCCGGCTTCATCTGGACCGCCCGCCGGATCACCTGGCCCCGGGTTGCCGCCACCACCGCGGCCTGTCTCTGCTTTGCCGCCACCCGCGACTCGCAGGTGTGGACCGTCGTCGTGTTGGGGGTCATCGCCGGCATCTACGCCCTCGCGCAGGTCAGAAAGAGCCGGGCGGTCAGCATTCGGGCCGGGGGGCTCGCCGTGTGCCTGCTCGTCGTCGGGATCGTGCCCGAATGGGGAACCCTGGCCTCACACCGGACCACCCAGGATGTGGCCGACGTGTTCTATGTCCGTGTGCTGCCGTTTCCCGACCGGGTGGCCTGGTTCGCCGCCCACGGGATGCCTGAACGACAGCAGATCGAGAAGCTGGCCTCGACCGCCCCCGACCAGCGAGATGTGGCCCCGGTGGTGGCATTCCCCCCAGATGACCCGGCGTTCAAACCGCTCGAGCGGTGGATCGTCGACCACGGGGCGTCGGCCTACCTGCTCTGGCTGGCAACCCATCCCTGGTATGTGGTGAGTGAGCCCTTGCAGCGACCAGAGCGGTCGTACAACTTCGGCCACGGAGATCTCACCATCTACGCGCCCGCGGTGCATCGGATGGAGTCGCCGCTCACGTCGGTGATGTGGCCTCCGCTGTTGGCATTCCTGCTCATGTCCGCCTTGGCCATCTACCTGGCCACCCTTACTGAGGTCTGGACCGAGCGCCCGTGGCGGGTCGTGACCGTCCTCACCCTCGTGGGGATCGTGGCCATGCTGATCGCCTGGCACGGCGACGGCCAGGAGGTCACCCGTCACACCGTCGAAGGAGCTGCGGAGGTTCGACTGGGAGTGTGGATCTTGGTCACGCTGGGGCTGATCGGTCTGACGGACGTGGATCGAAGACGAACCGGCCGAGACGCCTGGTGGGCCGGCCGACGCGACCATGGGGCGGTCAGCCCGACACATCAGGAGTTGAGCCAGCGCCAGCCGTCACCCGAGGGGTGGGTCGGTGGGACCCGTGGGCCGGCGGCGCCAGGTGTCGAGACACCCGGGTGAGCAGAAGAGGACCAGCCTGCCATCGGCACCTACCGCCGTCTCCTCGGCCGTCGCCTCGGACATCGGGAGCCCACAGATCGGATCGCGAGACCGGCCGACCTCGACGATCGCCATGCCGATGCGCGAAGTCGGCACCGGCTTCTCCACGCCTCGTAGCGCCACCTCCTTGTGGGTGAGGACAGCGCCCCATCGGGGCAGCTCGCTCACCACGGAGGGGGCAGCCAGCGCCTCGCCACCCTGGGCAAGATCGCACAGCCGGGCGGCGACGTTGACGCAATGTCCAACGTAGTCGTCGCCCTCCATCAGGATCACGTCGCCCGAGGTGATGCCCGAGCGTATCGAGACCGACTGGACCGGCCCCGATACCTCGCACACGACGAAATGCAGCTCGAGGATGGCGGCGAGCAGCGGTTGGGTGGTCACGCACACGAGCATGACGCCGTCACCCAGCCATTTGGCAATGCGAACACCCCTCCGGGCGCAGATGTCTCGCAACAGAGCGCGGAATGCAGTGAGGACATCGACCGCCCGCTCGTCCCCGTCGAGCTCGGTCAGCGCCGTGAATCCCGAGACGTCGACGAAGGCAAAGCTGCGATGCACGCGCACGGCCCGATGCTGCCACGTTGTCGGAGCCGCGTCCCAATCCGGCCGCGCCGGTGCGTGGCGGCCGGAGCCTGTCTCCCTCGTGCGTGCCGACCGGTCCGTCGGGTGCGCATCCACGTGTTTTCGGGCCCCGTATGGCATCCTCAGCTGAGACGTAGTACAGGCGGAAGGACCCAGACCCATGACGATCACCGAAGTACGCTTGCCCTGCCCCGAGTGTCACGACCCGGCCAAGGCCAGGCGCATCGTCCCCGAGGTGGGGGGAACGATCCTTCCGGCCCGCATCGATGGCATCGCTTGCTCCAACTTCGACTGCCCGCGGTTCGACGCCCTCGCCTGGTCGACGCCTGCGCCCTGATCGCGCCGCGCCATCTCCTCTGTCAGCATCCGACCCGTTAGCCTGAGCCTGTGTCGGAGGTACCGGAGACCTGTTATGCCAGCACCGCAGACGGGTTGCACATCGCGTACCAGACAGAAGGGGCTGGACCCCTCCATCTCATCGAGTTGACCAACGGGACGCTCTTCTCCATCGACGCCACCCCCGAGCAGCCCCGCTGGCAGAACTACGTCGACCGGTTGGCCTCGTTCACCAGCCTCATCCGCTTCGACCTGCGTGGCATCGGGCTTTCCGATCCCTTGGGCTCGTCCGACCCTCCGACGGTCGAACAGTGGGCCTCCGACGCCCTGGCGGTGTTGGATGCCGAACAGGTCGAGGAGACGGCGGTCGTGGCGGTGAGCTTCGGAGGTCTGGCCGCCCTCCTGCTGGCTGCGACCCACCCCGAGCGGGTACGGGCCCTCATCCTCGTGAACAGCTACGCCTGCCTGTTACGAAGCGACGACTACCCGGTGGGGGTGCCGATGCAGGTGTGGGAACGCTTCAGCGAGACGGTCATCGAACCCGGGCCGTCGTCGGCGGACGACCTTCCCATCATGGCGCCCGGCCTCGCCTCGGACGCCAGCTTCTCCTCCTGGTGGCGCCGAGCTGGTCACCGGGGAGCCAGCCCGGCGGCAGCGCGGGCCGTGTGGCGAGCGGTTTCGATCGATCTCCGGTCAATCCTCGGCACCCTCCAGGTGCCCACCCTGGTTGTCCATGCCGGAGCCAACGAATTCATCAGGGTCGGTCACGGCCGCTACCTCGCCGAGCACATCCCGACGGCACGGTATGTGGAGCTCGACACGGCCGACCACGTCCCCTGGAGCAGCGACGCCGACTTCGTCGGCGAGATCGAGGAGTTCTTGACGGGGGAGCGGCAGCTGGCACCCACCGATCGGCTCCTGGCCACAGTGCTCTTCACCGACATCGTCAGCTCGACCGAGCAGGCGACCACCCTCGGGGACCAGGCCTGGAAGGAGCGCCTCGAGCTACACGATCGGGCCATCGACCGACAGCTTGCTCGATTTGGCGGACTTCTGGTGAAGAGAACCGGTGACGGCGTGCTGGCGACGTTCGACGGGCCCGCCCGTGCCGTCCAGTGTGCGGTGGCAATCCGGGACGCCATCCGCCAGGTCGGTCTCACCATTCGGGCCGGCCTGCATACGGGAGAGATCGAGCAGCGCGGGACCGACGTGGCCGGCATCGCCGTCCACATCGCCCAACGTGTTCAAGGTGTGGCCCGGCCCGGCGAGGTCCTCGTCTCCCGAACGGTCGTGGACCTGGTCGGGGGCTCCGGCCTCCAGTTCGAGGACCGTGGCGAACACGCCCTCAAAGGAGTTCCCGACCCCTGGCGGCTCTTCTCGGTCGTGGATTGACC
>DASZGT010000090.1:0-2564 GCA_035938575.1 Acidimicrobiales bacterium | reverse complement strand
GGCGCGCAGATGGCGGCGATGACCTTCTCCTCGCCATCGGGGTCGAAGTCGAGGAGCGCGACCGACGGCTGCCCCGAGGGACCGCCGACCGGGTGGTCGACGGGTGTCACGAGATCCGGGAACAACTCCTCGACCAACTGTCCGGTCTCCCGACGGGTCCGATCCAGGTAGGCGGTCCAGGCCCCCCCACGATCCGGGAGGTCCACCCGCTGCAGGAAGGACGGGATCACCTTGCGGAGCTCCTCCAGCATCAGATCGCCATAGTTGCGGGCCTCGGCCAAAGGATGCGACCGCATGCGGAGCAGGAGCATCTCGTAGGACTGTCCTGTGCCGTAGATGCCCACATTGGACAGCGAGGCGGCCGGCAGGAGCCCGCGGAGGGCGTCGAGGGCCTTGGCCCGGACTGCCTGGCGGTGGACGAAGTCGGAGTCGCCCGGCTGGCGCGGGTGCCGCGCCGCCAGCCAGGCCTGAGCCTCGTCGAGCAGCTCGCCGTAGGTGTCGAACATCCGATCCATGTCCCCGACGTAGCGGGCGCCCAGCGGCGAGTCGAGCAGGCCCGGGTCGCGGTAATAGCGGTAGTGACCGGTGCTCAGGCGGTTGTTGTAGGCGATGTAGCGGGTCGACTGCTCGAGGTAGGCCATGAGCCTCCCCCATTCGAGCACCTTGGTCAGGACGTTGGACGCCTGTTCGCAAGCCAGGTGGACCCCACCGAGCTGGGCCACCGAATCGTCCCCGTACTCGAAGAAGACCTTCTCGTAGAGCTGCTCCGCCCGCTCCACCCCCACCGTGGCGTCGACGGTGACGTCGCCGGAGATGTCCAACTCGCCCACGAACTCGTCGAGGAACAGCCGGCGCAGGCTCTTGGGGGATCGCGAGTAGCGGGCGAAGAGCGCTCCCTTCACGACTTCGGGCAGGTTGACCAGGGCAAATACCGGCTGGTCGAGATTGGTGACGTAGCGACGGAGGATGTCCTCCTCGTCAGCGCTGAAGGTCTCCACGGCGTAGGGGAACATGCCCGGATCACACTACGACCGGACCGGCGGGTCAGGCGCGGACCCCACCGATGCCGGATCGTCCGCCCCCACGACGCCCCGCCTGAGCAACGCCACGGCCAGATCGGCTGCCTCCCGGGTGGACGGATCCGGGGCCACCTGGGCCAGTTGACGCATGAGGTCGATCAACTGGCGGACGTTCCGGACGAAGTCACCGGGAGCCACGTCGGCCTCCCGCAGCACGGAATCGAGGTTGGATCCGCCCGCCCACCCGATGACCGCCCGGGCCAGCCCGGCGTCGGGGCGGCGGGTGCGGCGGAGACCCACTCGGCGCTCGTCCGCCCGGAGGTCACCGGCCAGAGCGCTGAGCCTGGCCAGCCGATCGACGACGTGTTGCTGCCGCGGCGGGCGCTCGTCCTCCCCGGTCCGGCGGGCCTCGAAGGTGACCGCCGAGACCACCCCGGCCAGTGCGGCGGGATCGAGCCCGTCGAACAGTCCTTGCCGGAGGGCATCGGTCACCAGCAGGTCCGACTCATGGTAAATGGAGGCCAAGGCGTGGCCCGGTTCGGTCAGGTGCCAACCCTCGATGAAGCCCCGCGCCTCCAGGATGGCGAGCCGCCGGTCCAGCAGGGCCACCAGCGACACCGAGCCGGGGGGCGCCTGCCATTGCCCGTAGGAAGCGGCCAGGAGCCCGTGGGCCTCCTCCCGCGACCACCGGCGGACGAGGTTGACGGCCAGGTTGTAGGTGGGGTGGAAGGAGGAGACCAGATCGGGCGGAGGGGCGATGGCGGTCCGGGCCACCAGGGAGAAGGTGGTGGCCGCCGACCACAGGACCACGGCGTGGCCGACGGTGTCGATGCCCCGGCGCCCGGCCCGGCCGGTCAACTGCTGGTACTCGCCGGAGGTCAGGGCCGACGTATCGGAGCCCCGGAATTTGGCGAACCGCTCCACGACCACGCTCCGAGCGGGCATGTTGATGCCCAGGGCCAGTGTCTCGGTGGCGAACACCACCTTCAACAGGCCGGCGGAGAAGCACTGCTCCACGGCCTGGCGGAAGGCCGGGACCAGGCCTGCGTGGTGCGGGGCGATGCCGGCTTCCAGAGCCGCCGACCAGGGTCCGTAGCCCAGGGTGCGCAGGTCGTCGTCGCTCAGCCGCTCGACGGCGGCCTCGGTGAGCCGGCGGATCTGCTCCCGCTCCTCACCGGTGGTCAGCCGGATGCCGTCCTGGAGGCACTGACGGGTGGCGTCATCACAGGCCGCTCTCGAGAAGATGAAGGTGATGGCGGGGAGCATGCCGGCGGAGGCCAGGTACTCCACCACTTCTCCCCGGCGCGGCGCCCGGTACCGGTGGCGCGGATTGCGACGGCGGCGATCGTCGAGGACGACGCCGTCGGGGTTGGGCCGCCCGTCCCGGAGCAGGGGCAGCACGGCGATGTGGTCCCGGCCCCGCTCGGCCACGGCGTAGTGGTTGTGCAGGGTGACCGGACGGTGGGTCTCCACGATGACCCGGGTGGTGCCGCGTACCGAGGTGAGCCAGGCCCCGAAGTCCCGGGCATTGCTCACCGTGGCCGA
>DASZGT010000089.1:0-17538 GCA_035938575.1 Acidimicrobiales bacterium | reverse complement strand
ATTTTTCCCACCGCGGTGTCGTTCATGTCCGCCTCCTGTTCGACGTGGTGTTCGGCACCCTCTATGACGAGGTGCTCCACACCACAATCCCAGTTGAGCACATCTGACCTGCTTGTGGATGGGTGTGTGCTCGAAGGGGTCCGGATCGACGCTCCACGCCGGAGTCGGTGAGCCGGAGCTCAAGCTTCCCCGGTCAGGCGCTACCGTGGCGGCATGACCAAGTTCGGAGTCCAACTGCCCAACTTCTCCGGACATGACCCGGGCGAGTTGTTCGAGCACGTGGCCGCGCTGGCGACCACGGCGGAGGCCTCCGGATTCGACTCGGTGTGGGTCATGGACCACTTCTTCCAACTGCCACCGCTCGGCGGACCGGACGAACCGATGCTCGAGGCGTACACCCTCCTTGGGGCATTGGCCGCTCGCACCCGGACCGTGCAACTGGGCACGCTCGTCACCGGCGTGACCTATCGCAATCCCGGCATCCTGGCCAAGATCGTCACCACGTTGGACGTCATTTCGCAGGGCCGAGCCATCCTGGGCATCGGGGGCGCCTGGTATGACGTCGAGCATCACAGTCTCGGCGTCGAGTATCCCAGCGACCGGATCCGCCTCGACATGCTCGAGGAGACGGTTCAGATCTGCCGGGCCATGTTCACGGGAGATGACGTGAGCTTCACCGGCACCCACTTCCGCCTCGACCACGCGCGCAATCTTCCGAGGCCCGTGCAGGCCGGAGGGCCCAAGATCATGATCGGAGGGGGCGGGGAGAAGCGAACCCTACGGCTGGTGGCCCTCTACGCCGACAAGTGCAATGTCACCGGCGATGCCGGTCAGTTGGCCCACAAGATCGACGTGCTCCACCGGCACTGCGCCGACGTCGGGCGTGACCCCGCTGAGGTCGCTGTCACCTGGATGGGCCCCCTGATCCTGACCACCTCCGACGAGAACACGGCCGAGGTGCGGGCCATGGTGGCCGCCAGCGGGTCGCCCGAGGAGACCGCCGGATTCATCATCGGTCAGCCGCACGAAGTCCCCGATCTTGTGGCCGGTCACATCGAAGCCGGCGCCGATGAGGTGATCTTCAGCTTTGCCTTCGCCGATGCCGACGGCATCGCCGCCGTCGGTCGCGCTCTTGGCCTGAGGGCCCCATCGCATTCGTAGCCGGGCCGCCTCGACCGTGAGCGCGCAACGACCCTCCGATGTGGCTCCCATCGACGATTGGAGCAGGCTCCTCGACGGCAAGGTAGCCGTCGTCACGGGCGGCGGGGACGGTATCGGAGGGGCCATCTCGGCCCTCTTTGCCCAACACGGTGCCCTGGTGGAGATGGCCGAGGTCGACGCCGGCCGGGCCGAACGCACCCGACGGGCCATCGAGGAGGAGGGGGGCACGGTTCGGGCCCACATCGTCGACGTCACCGATCCGACCGGCGTCGATCGTCTGGCCGCCAAGGTGCTGGACGCCCACGGCCACATCGACGTCCTCGTCAACAACGTGGGGGACTACCGGCCTCTGGTCCGCTTCGAGGTATCGACGCCGGAGTCGTGGGACGCCATGTACCGCGTCAACCTCTTTCACGTCTTGGCGGTCACCCGTGCCTTCATCGGGACCATGACGGCCCGAGGGAGCGGTTCCATCGTGAATATCCACTCGGTCGAAGGCCTCCGCGGGTATCCCGGGGAGCCCGTCTATGCAGCCATGAAGGCGGCGGCGGCTCACTTCACCACCAGCCTGGCGGTGGCTGTCGGGCGCTCGGGGATCCGGGTCAACGGCATTGGTCCCGACCTGACCCAGTCGCCCCAGGTGGACTACCTCACCGGTTTCGAAGACCACGAGGAGCTGTGGCCGTCGTGGGCTCCGGTGGGACGGCTCGGCTGGCCCGAGGACCAGGCGCGGGTGGCCCTGTTCCTGGCGTCAGATCTCTCCGGCTACATCACCGGTCACAACATCCCGGTGGACGGCGGGACCAAAGCAGGCGGCGGCTGGTTCTACTCCCCCGCGGCCGGCCGATTCGTCAACCGGCCCACGACCCTGTGACCGTGGGCGCTGCTGGAGGGTGCCGATCCGGGCCGGCCGCCGGTCACTCGATCAGCCCGCTCCCGTCGTCACGTCGATTGACGGATCGGGCGGCGGCCCCAGAGCCGCGGCCAGATCGGTCGGGGTGACTGCGCCCGGGCCGAGCGCCAGCCGGAGGAAGCGCAGGGTTTCCGCCCGCACCGACTGGGATTGCGGGGACATTCCGACAAACGGGCCCAGATGGTCCCCTCCGGCGATGGTGAGGAGGGCCTTGGCCATGTCGGCCGTCTGATACACCTCGGTCGCCTTTGGCAGCAGGCCGTACTCATCCGCCGTGCCCACCGCGACCAGCAGGGTGCCGGGGGTGGGGCTGTCCCATGGCCCGGCCACGGCGGCGGGCAGCTCACTGGACAGGGACAGGTAGGCCCGGATGCGGTGGTCGGCATAGGCCGGATTGAGGGCCAGCAACGCGACGTCGCTGCCACCATCGGAGTGACCGGCTACCGCCACCCTGGACGGATCGATCGGCTCGTGGCCGCCGAGGAGGGCGGTGATCACGAAGGAGAGGTCGCGGGCCTCATCGGGGAAATCGCTCACCGGCGTGCCGGGAAGCGTGTCGGCGGAGTCGGGGAAGACCGGTGCGGCAACCACGTAGCCGGCCTCCGCCCACTCCAGGAGGAGAGGCGCGTAGGCATTCGGATCACTGTTCCATCCGTGACCGAACACGATCAGTGGCAAAGGGCCCGCCACCCCTTCAGGGCGCCAGACCTCCGTGGTCAGGACACGGCCCGGTGTAGCCGGGACACTCCCCCGCTGCGGTGTGGTCCGGCTGGGGTCGACCAGTGCGAGCGAGCTGGTCTGCACGGAGTAGGGCGGAGCGGGTGCGGTGGTGACCGTCGAGGGAGCCAGGTTGGTTCGGGTGGTTCCCCGGGCGGGGGCCGTGATTCGATCCCTCTGGGTCGACTGGGTCGCCAGGGCGATCAGACCGATACTGGCCAGGGCTCCGGCCAGCGCGGCTACGAAGAGGGTGCGGGCCCAACGCCGCCGGGTACGGCTTTCCATCACGCGGGCACCACCCACAGTTCGGTCCATCCGACTCCGGCGGTCGTCACTGCCCCATCTTGTTCCTTGCGGAACCCGGTCGGGGCACTGAGATGGCTCGGGGCCCCCTGACGGGAGGCCAGGGGCCAGCGACCGCCTCAAGTGCCGACCTCGAGACGTCGATAACTCCGATATGACTCGAAGGGGCCACGTGGGAAATGGGGACGATCGTGGGCGCATGACTGGGCGACCACGCTTCCCTACGCAGTTTCCTCCTGCGCGCACGGCCGGGTGGTGATGACCACTTTGTGGCGAAGCCCGAATTCACGAAGAACGATGGCGGGGGCCGGCGTGCTGTGCACGGTGGCTGCGGTCCTCGGGATCATGTGGTCGGCGCCGGTCGGGGCCACCAGCGTTCGCGTGCAGGCCGGAGTGAATCTGAGCCAGATTGCGCGCACCTACGGCACCAGCGTGCCCGCCCTGGTGGCCCTCAACGGCATCGCCGACCCCAACGTGGTGGTGGCAGGGGCGGAGTTGCAGATCCCCACCTCCGGCGCGACCAACTCGAGTGCTGCCGTGTCGACCGGGTCGACGCGGCTCGTGGTCGTGGCCGGCGACAGCCTGTGGGCCATCGCCGCCCGCTATGGCACCACGGTGGCGTCGCTGGCCCAGGTGAACGGGATCGCCGATCCATCCCTCGTCACCATCGGCAGCCAGCTGTCCGTTCCGGCGCAGTCCAGTGTGTGGATGGCCACTGGAGGCGGCGGGGCGGCGGCGGCCGGAGAGGGCTCGACACTGCCAGCGGCACTCTTGGCCCACCCGACCCGCCTGGCGCTGGTTCCGACCTTCCATCGGTGGGCCACCGCCTACGGTGTGCCCTCCTCGCTGCTCGAGGCCATGTGCTGGTGGGAGTCCGGATGGCAGATGAACGTCGTCTCCTCCACCGGCGCGGTCGGGGTCGGACAGCTCGAACCGTCGACTGTGCGCACCCTCCGGGTGACCCTCGGAGACCAGACGCTCAGTTCCACCAACCTCTCGGACAACATCGAGATGGCGGCGGCCTACCTCCATGAGCTGCTGGCCCAGACCGGGGGCAACCAGGGCTTGGCCCTGGCCGGGTACTACCAAGGCCTCGTGTCGGTTCGCCACCGGGGGATGATGCCCTCGACCGCCCAGTACGTGCACGGGATCCTCGCTTCCGTGCCTGCATTCTCCTAGGAGGACCAAACTCGGCTGGCCTGCCTTCGTCAATCGGCGGCGATGGCGGCGAGCACGTCCAGCTTTGCCGCTCGCCGGGCCGGCCAGGCGGCCGCACCCAGACCGAGCAGGGCCGCCAGCACCACGAACACCACCAGGTTGGGCACCGGGATGACGATATCGGTGATCCCCTGGTTCTTCAGGGAGGCTGAGAGTGCGGCGCCCAGCACCGAGCCGACGACAATCCCGATCAAGGCGCCGAACACGGCGATGATCACCGATTCGGAGCGGATCATGGCCCGGATCTGCCTCCGGCGCATGCCCACGGCCCGCAGCAAGCCGATCTCGTGGGTCCGCTCGAAGACCGACAGCATCAGGGTGTTCACGATGCCTATGAGGGCGATGATCACCGCGAGGGCAAGCAGGGCATAGACGAGCCCCAGTAGCTGATTGACCTGGGCTTGCTGTGATTGCTCGAACTGAGATCGGGTCTGGATCTTGACGTTCGGGTAGGCGCTCAGCCCGCTCGTCACCGTTGGGGTGATGGTGGGCCCACTGGAGGTCCGCAGCAACACCGCGATCGGGAGCGGGTTGTTGAAGTGGGACAGGAAGAAGCTGTCGCCGACCAGGAAGCTGCCGATCAAAGCGTTTGGCTTGTAGATGCCGCCAATGCGCATGGTCGAGTTGCCGGTTTGGGCGAATTTGACCGGGACGACGTTGCCCACCGATAGATGCTTGCTGTTGGCCGTCGTCGTATCGACTAGCAGCTCGCCGGCCGCGAGGGCCGGTGCGCTGGTGCCCGAGTCCATGCGTAGGATCACCGTCTGGGCCAGGTGTTCGGCAGACACGGAGGCCAGGTTCGACACCGAGCGCTGGAATTCGAACTGCCCGGCGTACACGGTTGACACAGCCGTCACGCCCGGTAGCCGTGCGGCCGCCGGAGCGACCGAGTTGGAGAACCCGCCCTGGCCCCCGCCATTCCCCGAGGCCGTAATGATGTAGTCGGCGCTGATGGCGTTGTCCACGCTGCTCGTCGCCGTCTTAGACAGCGATGCACCGAACACGGCGATGGTGGCCACAAGGGCGAGTCCCACCATGAGCGCCGATGACGTCTGTGCAGTCCGCCGCGGGCTCCGCATCGAGTTCTCCCGGCCGAGCCGCCCCGAGATGCCAAGAACTCCCGCCAAGGGACGCCCGAGGACGCTGGCCAGGGGACGGGCAAACGTAGGGGCCAACATCCCGATGCCGATGAAGACGCCGACCGCGCCGAGACCGACGAGCTGGATGGCAGGCTCAGTGAGGCCCACGGCAAGCAAGGCGATCCCGGCCACGGCAAAAACACCGCCCACCAGCAACCGGCGCGTGGATAGCTCGGTGACCTGCCCCTGGTGGTCGGAAATGGCGGCGACCGGTGGGATGCGCACTGCTCGGCGGGCCGGGCTGATGGCGGCGATCATGGTCACCCCGATGCCGACGACGAGGCAGGCGATGACCGTCCTGGTCTGGAAGATCAGAGGCCCCGACGGCAGCGTAATGCCGAACCCCTTGAGGAGCGCCTCGAGTCCCAGCGCGCCCAGGACGCCCAAACCGAGTCCGACGAGAGACGCCACCAGGCCGAGCAGGCCCGCCTCGAGCAGCACGGAGCGGAACACCTGTCGTCGGCTGGCGCCGACAATCCGCAACAGGGCCAGCTCACGGGTCCGCTGGCCGACCGTGATGGAGAACGTGTTGAAGATTGTGAAGGCCCCGACGAAGAGCGAGATGAAGGCGAACACGAGCAGTGCCGTGGAGAAGAAGGACAGGGCCTGATTGATGGAGTTGCTGTTCTCGTTCGCCACGGTCTGCCCTGTCACCACCTCCACCCCGGGCGGGAGGCCGCGGGCGATGGCCCGTTGGACGATCGCCTTGTCGGCGCCTGGCTGAGCCAGGACGTTGATCGAGTTGTACTGACCGACCTGGTCGAAGAGGACCTGGGCCGTGGGAAGGTCGAAGGCGGCAAGCGTGGCGCCGGCCAGGTTGTTTGCCGTACCGAACCGGACGAGGCCGGAGATGGTGAAGGTCTCGGGCTCTCCCGGCAGAAGGACCTTCACCCGGTCGCCCGGGTGGAAGCCGTACTTCTGCGCCGTTCCCTCGTCCATCGCCACCTCCGTGGATGTGGTCGGGGGTGAGCCCTCAGCCAGGGTCAGTGACGACAGCTGGGGGTTCGGGTCGTAGGAGAGCCCGAGGCTTGGCGCTCCTCCGGTGGTGATGGCCTTCCCGTCCTTGGCCACGTACTGCGCAGGTATGCCGGTGATGTTTCCCTCGGCGCCAGCCACCCCGGCGGTGTTCCGAACGGTGGTGATGACCGACTCGGGGATCGACTTTCGTTGTGCGCCTCCACCCGGTCCGTTGCTGTTGAAAGCGGCCTCGGCCCTCACCACGAAGTCGACCTTCTGGTAGATGTGGCCGAACAGCGTGTCGAACGTGTTGTGGAGCGTGTCGGTGAGGACGAGGGTGCCCGAGATGAACGTTACGCCGAGCACGATGGCCAGCCCGGTCAGCGCCAGGCGCAACTTGTGGGCCAGCAGGCCCTTGACGGTCACCTTCCACATGTCAGCTGCCGAGCCGCTTCATCCGCTCCAGAACCGAATCGGCAGTCGGCGAGATGAGCTCTCCCTCAACCCTGCCGTCGGCCAGGAACACGACGCGGTCGGCGTTGGCCGCGCCGCGAGGATCGTGCGTGACCATGACGATCGATTGCCCGAACTCCGTCACCGAGCGGCGTAGGAAGGCCAGCATCTCGGCAGACGAGTTCGAGTCGAGGTTGCCGGTGGGCTCGTCGGCGAAGATGAGGTCCGGCCGGTTGATGAGTGCCCTGGCACAGGCGGCCCGTTGTTGCTGGCCCCCGGACAGCTCGGTCGGTCGGTGGCTCAACCGGTCGCCGATCCCGAGTTGGTCGACGAGATAGTCGAACCACGCCTGGTCGACTTTGACGCCGGCGAGGTCGGCGGGAAGGGTGATGTTCTCACCGGCCGTCAGCGTCGGCACCAGGTTGAAGGACTGGAACACGAAGCCGATCCGATCTCTGCGCATCTGGGTGAGACCCGAGTCGTCGAGGAGGCCGATCTCCTCACTGCCCACGAATGTCCGACCCGAGGTCGGGGTGTCCAGACCGGCCATGCAGTGCATGAGTGTCGACTTGCCCGAACCCGAGGGGCCCATGACGGCCGTGAAACGCCCGCGCTCGAACTCGACGTTGATGCCGTCGATGGCACGAACGACTGCGTCGCCCTTGCCATAGGTCTTGACGAGGTCGATAGCGCGTGCAGCCGCGGGAGGCGCCGCCGCTGTCCCTGTCGAGGCTTGGTCGGTGAGCACCATCGGCTTCCGTCCTCCAACGTCAGGACGCGGCCCAGTTGCCGCGTCGCAACCAGCCTCCCATACCGCCCCCGGCACACAGACTCGCTGGTACCGGGGACAAGGCAACTCCGGGTTGCAGACGAGGGAACGGGATCACCCTCCAACGTCCCGGGCGAGCGTGGTCACGCCGAGCGGGCCAAGGGGGATCCCGGTGAGGAGAGCCAGAGATGGGTGGCCGCGTGCGCCCGATGGGGTCGCCAAACTTGTGCCAGCTCGTTGGCGCGGGACGGTGAGATGGTCCCATCGGTCCGGGCGCCGAGTGCCCGGCGGAGGCCGAGGTCGCTGGCGGGGAAGGCATCGGGCTCGCCGAGCCGGAGGGCGAGGTAGTGAGCGGTCCACGGTCCGAGGCCGGGGATGGCGGTGATCGAGGCGACGAGCTGATCCAGTGTCTTGCTGCGGTCGAGGTCGATGTGGCCTTGGACAACACCCTGGGCGAAGGCGCTGACCGCCCTGGCTCGCGCCGGGGTGAGACCCAGGCGGCTGAGATCGGCCGAGGCCAGCACCTCTGCGCTCGGAAAGAGGTGGGTCAGGCCGAGCGACGCCAGCCCCGGCACCGGGGTGCCGAAACCCTCGACCACCCGGGCTGTCAGCGTGGTGGCACCGACGATGCTGACCTGCTGGCCGATGATGGCCCGGACCCCGGTCTCGAACGGGTCCCACGTCCCTGGTGGGCGCAGCCCCGGCCGGGCCCGCTGCAGGGGGCCGACAAGAGGGTCGCCGTCAAGGTGGACGGTGGAGGCCTCGACGTCAGCGTCCAGGTTGAAGATCCGCCTCGCCCGTTGCACCAGGTGGATGAGACCCTCCCAGTGCGGCAGGTGGGCCCGGAGCAGGAGATGGTCGGACGAGCCCGGCAACAGTTCGAGGACGCCAGGGTCGCCGTCGACGGCGACGGTCCGCCGGTAGGTGTCCCCACTGACGGTCTCCACACCGGCGATCGCCCGCCTCTGAAAGTAGGCGAGCATGGCGTCCCAGTCGAGAGGAGGCCGAAAGGCAAGCCGGATGGTCAGTCCGCCGTCCGCCGCCAGCCGGTCCGCGGCCCGACGGCGGGACCGCAGCTCGCCCGGCGCCGCACGGAACACGTCCCGGCAGGCCCGATTGAGCTGGCGAACGCTGCCGTATCCCGATGCGAAGGCGATCTGGGTGATGGTGAGGTCGGAGTCGTCGAGGAGGCGGCGGGCAAAATGGGCCCGCCGGGACCGGGCCAGTTGGTCGGGGGTGACACCGAGATGGTCGTCGAAGAGCCGGCGCAGGTGCCGGGCCGAGACTCCGAGCCGCGCACCGAGCTCTCCCTCCGGCTGGCCGTCGAGTGCCCCGTCCAGGACCAGCTGCACGCCGCGACAGACGAGCTCGGGTCCGACCCAACTGGTCGGTGGTGCGCTGCGGTAGGGCCGGCACCGCAGGCACGCTCGGAAACCGGCCGCCTCGGCGGCGGCGGCCGTCGAGTAGTGCCGGACGTTGTCGGGATGAGGACGGCCCGCGCATCCGGGGCGGCAGTAGACCCCGGTGGTGGCCACTGCCGAAACACCGCTCATGGCGTCCATGATGGTCGGTACCGGCGGCGCATACCGGACAGATCCGGACAAGCCGGCACGATGTCCGAATACGGCCAGACGGTCCGACCGACGATGGTGCACCATGGCGACATGCCCCAACCGATCCGATCCCCGCGACCCACGCCGGCCATCGTCTACTGCCACAGCGACACTCCCCTGGGAGTGGTCCTCCTCACGTCGTCGGACGGCGCACTGAGCGGTCTCTACTTCACCGATCGACGGCACAGTCCGCGACTCGACCCCAGCTGGACCCACGACAGCGCCCCGTTCGCCGAGGTGCGCCGCCAGCTCGACGAATACTTCGAGGGCCGCCGAACCAGCTTCGATCAGCCCCTGGCCCTCCGTGGCAGCCGGTTCGACCGGGCCGTGTGGACCTCCCTGCAGTCGATTCCCCACGGGATGACGGTCAGCTACGGCCAGATCGCCCGGCGCATCGGGCAACCCCAGGCGGCCAGGGCGGTGGGTGCGGCCAACGGCCGCAATCCCGTCTCGGTCATCGTTCCCTGCCACCGGGTCATCGGGTCGGACGGAAAGCTCGGCGGCTACGGCTGGGGTGTCGAACGGAAAGCTTGGCTGCTCGAGCACGAGCGGGCCATGAGCGACGGCCAAACCCGGTTCATCGCCGGACCCGCCGGGTGGAGCAGCGTGACAGCGGAACACATACAAGCTGCAAGTGCTCCATCACGCTAGGAACTCTCCGGTCGGGCGAGCGGTTCGGACCGCGAATCGTCCGATGGCCCTACTATTGGGGCCGGGTCACAGGCACTGCGGCTCCCACAAAGGGGGCGGACCTTTGGCCGGGGGAAGGAAATCGCATGGGCATGCCAACAGACGTCGGGGCCGTGGACACCATGTTGGGGTTCCCCCACCCCGATATGAAAGAGGTCTACCGGTTCATCACCAAGCAGACCAAGGACGCCCAGTCCAGAGAGGAGTTCGACTTCCCGGTCGAGTACATGTTCAAGGACGTCCCCGAGAAGGCGCTCGAGGACTCCGACGACCCCATCGGAGTGACCCTCCGGGAGATGGACATCTGGGGGATCGACAAGGGGCTGATCGGGGTAGGTGACCCGTCGGGCAACGGAGCGGAAGCGTTGAAGCGGCACCCCGACCGGTTCATCCCCTCTTCGACCGCCGATCCCAACGATGGGATGAAGGGGATCGGTCGCCTGGTCCGCGAATACGAGACCTTCGGCGTGCGGGCGGTCGGCGTGTTCCCGGCCGGCACCTTCCCGCAGGTGCCCATCAACGACAAGAAGATGTACCCGCTCTACGCAAAGTGCGTCGAACTGGGAATTCCCATCTTCTGCTGCGCTGGAATTCCCGGTCCCAGGCTCAAGGCGGCCTGTCAGCACGTGGAGCTCATCGACGAAGTCATGTTCGACTTCCCTGATCTCACCTTCGTCACCCGTCACGGTTGCGAACCCTGGACCGAGCTGGCCGTGAAGCTCATGCTCAAATGGCCCGGGTTGCACTACTCGACGAGCGCCTTCGCCCCCAAGTACTACCCGCAGGACATCGTGAACTATGCCAACACCAGGGGCGCCGACAAAATCATCTATGCCGGCTACTTCCCCATGGGCCTCTCCATGGAGCGGATCATGACCGAGATGCCCAACGTGGGGTTCAAGGACCATGTGTGGCCCAAATTCCTCCGCACCAATGCGCTCCGGGTGCTGGGCCTCGACTAGCCGCGCCGGCAAGCCATCGGATGGCCGAACCAGGAGCGGGAGGACCCTGCACCGCCGCCACGATCGTCGCCACGACTGGCCATGAGCACGCCTCGGCCCGCAGGGAAGTTAGACAAGTACAGCCTTGACCTCAAGTTCACTTGAGGCCTTATCCTGAAATGTGTGACTGCGGGACACAGCCCAGAGGATACGGAGCCGGCCCCAGCTGACACGGCGGCCTCGCCGGCCTTGGACGAGGCATTCGATCGAATGGCGGCGACAGATTTCGAACTCTCGAACGGCTTCGTCAACCATGGTCCGATGGCCTGCGAGGCCCTGGCCGTCCTCGGCTGCGTGGAGGAGATCGACGGCTGGGCCCGATGGTTCGCCCGCAGCGTTGGAGACGGCCCGACCCCGGTAGCTCCCAATCCCGCCGTCGAGTTCGACTGGCAGGGTGCCATCGGAGACTACGCAAGGCTTCCCGAGTGGCTGGGCTACTTCGACGCCGCCATCGCCGACGCCGGATGGTCATCGGTGGTCGAGCTCTGGGTGCCGCGCCTCGTTCCCGCTCTGTCGACCGCCCTCTTCCACGGTGCCATCCGGACCGCTCATGCCGTCCGGGCCATCGACCACGCCGACACCGTGCCGCGTCGAAGCGAGTTGGCGCGGGCCCTTGGCTACTGGGCCGCCCGGTTCCGATCTGGGCAGCCTGCGCCGGAGGCCGGACCCGTGCACGAGGTCGCCCGTTCGGTGAGTGAAGCCGCGGCCAATGCTGCCCGGTTCTACCTGGCCAGCCCCAATATCTTCAATTTGCACGGCGTGACCGGCGCCATGGCGTTGGAACTGCTCGTCGATCACATCCCGGCCGAAGCCGGTGTGGCCGCCCTGGCCCAGGTTCGGGCCGAGCATGCGGCCATGTTCGCCGGAGGGGATCAGGTGGGAATGGTTGACGCCGGCGCCCCGTGGGACGAAGCGCTGGCTCAGGTCGTGGCCTCGAGCCGGGACGCCCACCAGGTGAAGCTGGTCGAAGCCTGCCGGCGAGGTGTTGCCTCGATCGGCGATCCCGTCTTTGTCGCCGCCGCCGAGCAGGTGGCGGGTGGGCGCTGAGGATCGGCTCGGGGGAGCCGCCTCGGGAGATCCGCGCGGCTAGGTTGACGTCCATGACGTGCTTGACGATGGTGCAGCGTGTCCGCGGAACGGACGCGTTGGGGATGGCATCAGCTCAGTAGCCATTGGGCAGCTCAGATCGTCGCCGACTCGGGAGTCAGGTCGGGAGATCTGGTGCTCGACGTCGGGGCGGGCTCCGGAGCGCTTGTCCGGCCTCTGCTTGACCGCGGCGCCCACGTCGTTGCGATTGAGCTCCATCCTGGACGTGCTTCCGGGTTGCGCAGGACATTCGCCGGTGAGCGCGTCACCGTGGTGGCGGCTGACGCCTCTGACCTCTGGCTCCCCCGCCGCCCGTTTCGGGTGGTCGCCAACCCACCGTTCGCCATCAGCATGGCGCTGCTCCGGCGCCTGGTCTCGCCGGCCAGCCGGCTCATGCGTGCCGACGTCGTCCTCCCGTTGCACATGGCACACCGGTGGGTCTCCGATCGTGCCCCTGGTGCTCGTCGATGGCGGGCTTGCTTCTCCGCCGACTTGGGCCGACCGCTGCCCCGCCGTGCCCTGTCACCACCTCCGCCCCACGGCGTGGCCATCCTGGTGATTCGACGCCGATGAACCTGTGCCGGAGCTCACCCGGCGGTTTGGCGATGGAGGTGGTGGGCGACTTGGGCGTGTGGATCGAGCCCGTCCGAACGGCGAGGGTCGGTGTGGAGAACCGCCTCGGCCAGGCGAGGTAGTTCGTGGAGGAGCCGGTGGTGCCCCTCTTCCGATATGGCGTGCGCCTCGGAGAGGGACAAGTTGCCGGCTGACACCACTCGGGCCTCCGCCCGGAGTTCGTGGCCGACCCAGCGGATCCGGATCTCCTCGACGCTCTCGATACCCGGGACACCGGCCAACACCACCGCCACCTGGTCGACGAGCTCCGGATCAACGGCGTCCATCAACCGCCGGTAGATGTCGCGGGCTGCGTTCTTCAGCACCGCCAGGATGACGACCGTGATGACCAGTCCGACAATGGGATCGGCCTCGGGCCATCCGGCGACGACGCCGATCGCCCCGGCCACCACCGCAAGCGAGGTGACCCCGTCGGTTCGAGCATGGTGGCCGTCAGCCACCAGGGCTGCCGATCCGATCCTGCCTCCGACTCGGATCCGATAGAGCCCAACGAGCTCGTTGCCGGCGAAGCCGACCAGGCCGGCCACGATGACCCAGCCGACATGATGGACGGGCTGAGGATGGACGAGTCGAGTGACAGCCTCCCAGCCGGCCACCGCCGACGAGGCGGCGATCATCACCACGATGAACAGGCCGGCCAAGTCCTCGGCGCGGCCGTAGCCGTAGGTGTACCGCTTGGTGGGCGGCCTGCGCCCCAGCCAGAAGGCAAGCCCGAGCGGCACCGCCGTCAACCCGTCGGCGATGTTGTGGATGGCGTCGGTCAGGAGCGCGACCGACCCCGACAGCACGACGATCGACAGCTCGATCAGCCCAGTGGCCGCCAGCACGGCCACCGACAACTTGAGGGTCCGCATCCCCTCGTGGCTGCCTGTCACGGCCTGATCGGCCGACCCCACGGCGTCGTGGCTGTGCGGCCCGGCAATCCGGACGACCGACGAGAGCCATCCCTTCCGATGGGCATGGCCGTGGGTCGCACCGGCGGCAGGATGCCGGTGATCGTCGTGCCCTTGGCTCATGCTCACGCCCCCTTCCCCTCGACCTCGGCCGTTCGGGAGGCCGAAGCCCCGTCGTGGCCCGGAATTCCCTCGATGATGTGGTCGACGTGGGATATCGCTTCTTCGACCAGCCGACGGACGTGTGCGTTCTCCACGACGTAGAAGATCCGGGTCCCGTGGCGGCGGGTCCGCACCAGCCGGGAGAGGCGGAGCTTGGCGAGGTGCTGAGACACGCCGGCCGGTTGCGCGCCGACGTGGTCGGCGAGATCGTTGACGGAGTGCTCCCCGTGCAGGAGGGCCCACAGGATCCGCAAGCGGGTCTCGTCAGCGAGGAGTTTCAGGATGCCGACGGCTGACTGGAACTCGTCGTCCGAGGGTATTCCACTTGTATGCGTATCCACGCAGCTACTGTACAGGATCCCGGGTACGGGCCCGGACCGACGGGCGGAGGGCCCACAGCGCAGCCCACCCAACGATGAGTCCACCCTGGTTCGACCGTCTTAGCTCAGTACCCATCGATTGGAGCCGGGATGAGCAACCTGCCCGATGTCGTTTCCCGAGAGCAATGGCTGACGGCCCGCAGACAGTTGCTGGCAGAGGAGAAGGCCCTGACCCGGGCGCGCGATCAGCTGAATGTGAAGCGGCGCCTGCTTCCCATGGTGAAGATCGACCAGGACTACGTGTTCCAGGGCCACAACGGCGAAGTGCGCCTGATCGACCTGTTCGAAGGCCGCCGTCAGCTCATCGTGCAACACTTCATGTTCGACCCGGGCTGGGAGGACGGCTGTCCGAGCTGCACCGCCGCGTCCGATGAATTGTCGAGCGGGTTGCTTGACCATCTGCACGCGCGCAGCACCAGCCTCGCCGTCGTGTCCCGGGCACCGATCGGGACGATCGAGCGATACAAGGCCAAGAGGGGTTGGACCTTCCCGTGGTATTCGTCGAATGGCACCTCCTTCAACTACGACTTCCATGTGACGCTCGATAGTTCGGTGGCGCCGGTCGAGTACAACTTCCGCACCATGACAGAGCTCGAGCAGGCGGGCATGTCCTGGTTGGGCGAGGGATCCTCCGAGCAGCCCGGCTACAGCATGTTCCTCCACGACGGGGACGAGGTCTTCCACACCTACTCCATGTACGCCCGGGGTACGGAGATGCTCGGGGGCTCGTACTACTTCCTCGATCTCACTGCGCTCGGTCGCCAAGAGGACTGGGAGGAGCCCAGGGGGAGGTCGGGGTCGACCCGCGGCGCCAGACCCGACTTTCGGGAGTGATGTGCGCGGCTGTCCGGGTTTGGAACTCGAACGTCGACCGCAGGGGCGACCCGGACTACCCTGACCCCATCCAGGCGAAGGGTGATCGACCCATGACCGATGATCCGTGACCGACCCCGGACGCACCGATCAGGAGCGGTTCATCCTGGGCCTGCCCAAGGCCGAACTCCATCTCCACATCGAGGGGACGCTCGAGCCCGAGATGATGTTCGCCCTCGCCGCCCGCAACGGCGTTCCCCTGCTCTACCCGGATGTAGAGGCCGTCCGAGATGCATACGTCTTCGACGATCTGCAGTCGTTCCTCGACGTCTACTACGCCGGCTGTGCCGTCCTCCTCACCGAGCAGGACTTCTACGAACTGACGACCGCCTATCTCGCACGGGCCGCCGACCAGGGTGTCTCCCATGCCGAGATCTTCTTCGATCCGCAGACCCACACCGATCGGGGCATTCCCTTCCACACCGTGGTCACCGGCATCTGCCGCGCCCTCGAGGATGGGGAGCGCCGGCTGGGGGTGACCTGGCGCCTCATCCTGTGCTTCCTGCGCGACTTGGGTGCTGAGGCAGCCATGGCAACGCTCGAACGGGCCCTTCCGTACCGGCATCTGATCGCGGCCGTAGGCCTCGACTCCTCAGAGCTGGGGCATCCACCGCGGGCATTCGTTGAGGTGTTCCGACGGGCCCGGGCAGAAGGGCTGTCCTGCGTGGCCCATGCCGGCGAAGAAGGGCCTCCCGAGTACATCTGGGAGGCACTAGACCAGTTGCACGTGCGTCGCATCGACCACGGCGTCCGGTGCTGGGAGGACCAACGGCTGGTGGACCGGCTGCGAGACGACGACATGCCGCTCACCGTCTGCCCGCTCTCGAATGTAAAGCTCGGCGTCTTCCCCGACCTGGCCCACCACAATCTGGCCATCCTCTTTCGCCTCGGCCTGAGGGTGACAGTCAACTCGGACGACCCTGCCTACTTCGGCGGCTATGTGGGGGACAACATGGTCGCCGCCGCACAAGCGCTGGCTCTCGAGAGGGACGAGATCGTCCAGATGGCCCGCAACTCCTTTGTGGCCTCGTTTCTCGACGATGCCGACAAGCATCGACACCTTGCCGATCTCGACCGCATCGCACAGGCCCGGTGAGCCGCACTGGCGGTGGTTGATGGTCACCCCCCGGTGATCGGATCGGGCGGCCGGCACCGCGCTCGCCAGCCGATCGACCCACTGGGCCCCCGACGGGTGACCTCCGTCACGGACCTGACACGGAGCTGATGGCGGCGGCGGCGGCCCGCTCGGTCGCCAGCTTCGCCTCCTTGGCCATGCGGGCCATGGCCGGGACGCGGCCCGGATGTCGCAGGACGTAGGCCGCCACCGCCTTGGGGTTGGGTGTGCCGTCCTGGTTGCTCAGGCCGAACACCTCCTCATCGATGCTGCCGTCTGAAGCCCGGTCGCTGATGGCCCGAACGACCGACCACGGGATGGCGTGGCGCTCACAGACCTCGGCCACGGCCGCCGTCTCCATGTCCAACGAGACGACACCGTCTGCCCGCAGGCCGGCGAGGGTGTCGGGATCGGTGATGAGCACATCGGTGGTCCACATCTTGCCGATGGCCTCACCCAACCCGAGCGGTTCCGGCCGGAACTCGGCGCCGGTGGCGCTGTTGACCACGACCTCGGGCAGGATGATGGTGCCGATCGGCGTCTCGTTCTCCACGGCGCCCGTGATACCCACAACGAGCACCCGCTCGATCTCGAACGCTTCGACGAGTCGCTCGACTCCCTTCGTGGCCAGGGCGGTGCCCATTCCGGTCACCACGGCCACCACCGGCCGGCCTTCCAGCGAGCCGGTGTGCACCTCGAGCGACCCGGCGCGGGTCTTCGTGAGGGAGAGCATCCGCTTGAGCGGCGACAGCTCCATGGGCATTGCGCAGACGAAGGCGACGTGTGCCGGCATGGGACTGCTCATGCTATCGGCCATCGTGATCGGCCGTCGCCGGTGCTCGTCATCGGACAACGCGTAGCGGCTGCGCCGCCTCATCCACGCTCCGCTACTGTTCGCCCATGATCGCCGACCACACCGTGGGTCCCGCCCGCCCGTTCGGCGGATCCAAATCGAGTGGGGTCGGCCGGGAGCGCGGGCACGAGCGGCTCGAGGAGTACTTGGAATTGCAGTCCATTGCCCCCTGAGGGGCTCATCACCGCGGCGGACGTCGTCCGGGCCCGGGCCGGCGATACCCGTGTCGGCCTGGTCTTCGAGGGCCGTCACTGGACATGGGCCGAGCTGGTCTCCCACATGGAGTCGTGGGCGGCCTGGCTGGGTCGCCTCACCCCCGAGGGCCCGCCCCACATCGGCGTCCTGCTCGACAACGTCCCCGAGTACCTGTTCGCCTTCGGGGGGGCAGCGCTCGTCGGTGCGACCGTGGTCGGCATCAACCACACGCGCCGGGGTGTCCACCTCCTCCACGACTTCAGCCACACCCATTGCCGCCTCCTGATCTCCGAGCCGAGACACGCCGACTTGATCGATCCGATCGTGGATCGCTTGGACGCCCCGGTGCTGATGGTCGGAGACACGCTCGAGTCCGCCCTGGGCGCCGTCGGCTCCGAGGATCCCGGCGTCGATC
>DASZGT010000088.1:0-2145 GCA_035938575.1 Acidimicrobiales bacterium | reverse complement strand
ACACCCAGGGCCGCCAGCACCTGGGCCTCGGCGAAGTGGCCGATGCGGGCCTTGGCCATCACGGGGACGGTCACGGCGGCCTTGATCCCCTCGATCAGGGCCGGATCGCTCATCCGGGCCACACCACCGTCGCGACGGATGTCGGCGGGGACCCTCTCGAGGGCCATCACCGCCACCGCGCCGGCATCCTCGGCCACCTTGGCCTGCTCGGCGTCGACCACATCCATGATGACCCCACCGCGCAGCATCTCGGCCAGACCGCGCTTGACCGTGAACGTGCCCGTGGGGCGGTCGTTGCCGGCAAAGCCGGACGGGATCACGGGGTCAGCCATACCGGCATTCTACCTCCGGCCTCCTCGCTGCTGGCCGGGGCAGTGCCCCACGGGGCCCACGGACAGTGGGCAACCGTTTGGGCGCTCGACCCACACCGGTGGCCCGCCGCCGATACCGTCCCTCGGACGTACCCCCGGCGAGCCCACCGGCTCCCGACATCCGGCCCCTTCGGACCGTGGGCCTACGCCTGGAGGACGGCCTCCAACTCGATCTGGATGTCGACCTTCTTGGCCACCACGAGTCCGCCGGCCTCCATGACGGCGCCGAACGACACGCCAAAGTCGTCACGGTTGATGCTGGTCGAGGCGCTGAACCCGATGCGGTGGTTCCCGTAGGGGTCCGTCACCACGCCTTCGAGGGTGGCGTCGAGGGTCACCTGCCGGGTCACGCCACGGATGGTGAGGTCCCCTTCGACCTTGAATTCGGTCAGGCCTTCGGGCTTGATCGACGTGCTCACGAAGGTCCACGTGGGATGGTTCGCCACATCGAAGAAGTCATTGGTGCGAAGGTGGGCGTCCCGGGTCTCGTCCCGTGTGTCCACGGTGCCGGCCTCAATGGTCAACGACGCCTTCGAGTCGGCCGGTTGCTCGGCGATCTCGATGGTGCCCTCGAAGGTGCTGAAGCGACCTCGAACCTTCGACACCGCCATATGCCGGACGGCAAAGCCCAGCTCGGTATGGGAGGCGTCGATGGTGTAGGTGCCCACAGCCGGGTACTCCACTCCGCTTACGTTCCTGCTGCTCACTGTGGTCTCAGGCGACATGGCTGCTCCTTGGTCTCGTTCCTCAGGCTCTGCCTGAAGTTGCTTGTACATGCAACTTTAATCCATTATAGTTGCGAGTGCAAGTACCAGTCCGGATTCCAGGTATGATGTCGGCTATGGCAGACCTTGTGACCCAAGATGACGAGCGGCTGACCACGGTCGGCCTCCTGTTCGAGTCGGCCGCGGGGCTGCGAAGGGTGTTCCAGACCCGGCTCGAGTCGGAGCTGTCACTCTCCGCACAATCGTTCGATGTGCTCATCCGCCTGGCTCGCTCCCCCGGCTCGGAGCTGCGCATGAGCGAGCTGGCCGCCCAGACGTCCCTCACCCCGAGCGGGCTCACCCGCTCCGTCGATCGGCTCCAGGAACAGGGCCTGGTGGCCAGACGGATCTGCCCAGAGGACCGACGGGGCGCGTTCGCCCACCTCACCCCCACCGGCCAGGCCGTCATGGACCGCGCCATCCCCGTTCACGTCGCCCACATCGACGAGGTGCTGAGCGACCTGTTCACAGCCCAGGAGGAGGAGGCCCTGGCCGCGCTGCTGCGCAGGCTGCGCGACCACCTGTACGGTGCCGGCTCGGAATGGGGGCTGACCGCCGAGGACACCGACGCCTGCCCGGTGGCCGACTAACCCGCGGGACGAAGGGCCGAGACCTCAGTCCAGCGCCAGGGCCGCCGACCGCACCCGAGTGTCATCGAGATTGCCCACCATGGGTTCGCCGGCATGGGCCCCGACCATCGGGTCGATCCACAGCCAGCGGGTCAGCGCCGTCACCCGCCCCGTGCCCGGCGGCCACGGTGAGCCGGAATTGTCGCCCCTGACCATGGTGTCGAGGGCCGAGGCGATGCCCGGGGGATAGCGCACCACCGATGAGGCCCGCTGATCCGCCGAGAACTCGCGGCCCTGGCCGATGAGCGCGTGCACCCACTCGGTGGCCTTCCCCAGACCGATGACCAGCGCCAGGGGAGCCGCCACCACCACGGCCACCCCGGCCACCGCCGTGTCCTGACGCTTGATGTGCACCAGCTCGTGAGCCAGCGCCCCTTCCAA
>DASZGT010000087.1:0-12890 GCA_035938575.1 Acidimicrobiales bacterium | reverse complement strand
TCCGGTGAGGGTCCCCGAGGCGATCATGTCGTCGATGGTCTCGAAGGCCAGGTACGGGTTGATGGCGGCGGCGCCGAAGCCCTTGAGGAGGGCCATGTGATGGACCTCGCGGGCATCGCCGGACTCCACCACCAGGCCGACCCGGGTCCGGGTCTTGTCCCGCACCAGGTGGTGGTGGACGGCCGACACCAGCAACAGTGAGGGGATCGGGGCCCACTCCGCCGTCGAGTTGCGATCGGACAGGACGATGACATCCGCCCCCTCGGCGATGGCCCGGCTCACCCGTGCCCGCACGTCCTCGATGGCCGACCGCAGGGCGTCTCCGCCGCCGGAGGCTCGGAACAGGCCGTCGACGGCGAAGGCGCTGAATCCGGGGGTGCTCCCGTCTTCGTTGACGTAGAGCAGCTTGGCCAGGTCGTCGTTGTCGATGACGGGCATCGGGAGGACGATCTGACGACAGGAGGCCGCCGTCGGTTCGAGCAGGTTGGCCTCGGGGCCGAGGGTCGAGGCCAGGGACGTGACCAGCTCTTCGCGAATGGCATCCAGTGGAGGGTTGGTGACCTGGGCGAACAGCTGGGTGAAGTAGTCGTAGAGCAGTCGGGGCCGGTCGGAGAGCACGGCGATAGCCGTGTCGGTCCCCATGGATCCGATCGGATCGATCCCGGCTTTGGCCAGGGGCCCGATGATCAGCCGCAGCTCCTCGTTGGTGTAGCCGAAGAGGCGCTGGCGGCCCACGACGGAAGCGTGCTGCGGGGTGAGCATGTTCCGGGGGGGCAGGTCCTCGAGGTCGACCTGGCCGCCGTCGAGCCACTCGGCGTAGGGCTGCTCGGCCGCGAGCGCATCCTTGATCTCGTCGTCATCGACGATTCGGCCAGCAGCCGTGTCCACCAAGAACATCCGGCCGGGCTGGAGGCGGCCCTTGCGGACCACCGTGCCGGGCGGGACATCGATGACGCCGACCTCGCTGGCCAGGACCACCAGGCCCTCGTCGGTGACCCAGTAGCGGGCGGGGCGGAGCCCGTTGCGGTCGAGGACGGCGCCGATGATCGTTCCGTCGGTGAACGCCACCGCGGCGGGGCCGTCCCAGGGCTCCATCAGTGAGGCGTGGTAGCGGTAGAAGGCCCGCCGGGCAGGGTCCATGGTCCGGTGGTTCTCCCACGCCTCGGGGATCATCATCAGCACGGCGTGATGCAAGGAGCGGCCCCCGAGGTGGAGGAGCTCGAGCACTTCGTCGAAGGAGGCGGAGTCACTGGCCCCCGGGGTCACGATGGGGAAGGCCCGCTCGAGGCCGGGAATGAGGTCTGACTTGCACAGGGCCTCCCGGGCCCGCATCCAGTTGCGGTTGCCGGCCAGGGTGTTGATCTCCCCGTTGTGGGCCAGGTAGCGGTAGGGGTGGGCCAATGGCCACGAGGGGAAGGTGTTGGTGGAAAAGCGCGAGTGCACCAGGGCCAGACCGCTGATGACCCGGTCGTCGGAGAGGTCGGGGAAGAACTCGGCCAGCTGGTGGGACGTGAGCATCCCCTTGTAGACGATGGTGCGGGCGGAGAGCGACGCCAGGTAACAATCCCCGATCTCGTGTTCGGCCCGTTTGCGCAGGACGAAGGCCAGCCGGTCGATGGCGAGGGCCGGATCGTCCCCCATCAACGTGCTTCCGGGGGCAGGGGCCACGAAGAGCTGATGCATCGACGGCATGGCCGCTTCGGAGATCGACCCCAGTGACGCCTGGTTGAACGGCACGTCCCGCCAGCCGAGGACCTCCAGGCCCTCCTCCCCCGCCAATTTCGAGATGGCCGAACGGGCCGCATCGGCCTCGTCACCGCTCCTCGACAGGAAGGCGATGCCGGTCGCGTAGCGGCCGCGGGCCGGAAGGTCGAAATCGACCACGGCGGCATAGAAGTCGTGGGGCACCTGGATCAGGATCCCAGCACCGTCCCCACTGTCCTCCTCGCTGCCGGTGGCCCCCCGGTGGGCCAGGTGCTCGAGGGCGGAGATCGCCTGTCGGACCAGGGTGTGGGTGGGTCGGCCCTGCAAGTCGGCGACCAGGGCGACCCCACAGGCATCGTGCTCGAACCGGGGATCGTAGAGGCCACCCACGGGGGGCGTCGGGCGGGAGCGGGGCGGGGCCACCGGGACCGCGGGGGGAGAGGGCTGCGCGTCGGGACGGGTTCCAGATTGGGTTCCAGCGAAAGTCGTCATCGGTCGCTCCAACGAAGGAAGGGGATCCACCGGCTCGGGACGACGCTGGCCCATGCGTGGTCCGAAGATTGTACACGCCTTATCGGCCATTTCGCCCTGTCAAGCAGTCGGCGACCCCGCCGTACCATGGAGGCATGGCCACCAGGGCACCTGCTGACGTGGTTGTGATCGGGGGCGGTGTCATCGGCCTGTCCATCGCCTGGACGGCGGCCGCCAACGGGATGGCGGTGACCGTGGTCGACCCCGCGCCGGGCCGCGGTGCCAGCTGGGCCGCAGCCGGCATGTTGGCTCCCGTCGGGGAGGCCTACTACGGCGAGGAGGCCCTGATCGCGCTCAACCTCCGGGCCTCTAGGGAGTGGCCCGAGTTCGCCCGGGCCCTGGAAACGGCATCCGATCAGTCGGTCGGCTACCTGGCCGACGGTACCCTGCTGGTGGCCGTGGATCCCTCAGACCAGGCCGCCACCGGCGACGTCCTCGGATTCCACGTCTCCCACGGACTGGGCGCCCGCCAGCTGTCGGCGCGCGAGTGCAGGCGGGAGGAGCCCTTGTTGGCCCCGGGGATCAGAGGGGGTGCCGAACTGGCCGACGACCACCAGGTGGACAATCGTCGGGTGGTCGATGCCCTCATGGCTGCGTGCCGGGCCCACCGGGTTGCCTTCAGCGACGATGAGGTGTCGGACGTGGACATCGGCGTCGTCGGCGGCGGTGGTGACCGCGATGGCCAGCGGGTCATCGGCGTGACCCTCCGCCACGGGGGTCGTCTCGCCGCCGGGGCGGTGGTGGTGGCCGCCGGCTGCCGATCAGGCCAGATCGGGGGCATCCCCGAGGCCATCCGCCCTCCCGTGCGCCCGGTCAAGGGGATCACCCTCCGGTTGCGAGGCGACGCCGGCAGTCCCTCGCTGCGTCGGACGGTGCGGGGCTTGGTCCACGGAAGGAGTTGCTATCTCGTCCCCCGCCGGGACGGGACTCTGGTGGTCGGCGCCACCGTCGAAGAACGGGGGTTCGACCTCACCGTGCGGATCGGGGCGGTGAGCGACCTGCTCGACGACGCCCGCCAACTGGTCCCGGCCCTCGAGGAATACGAGCTCATCGACACCACGGCCGGGCTGAGGCCCGGATCGCCCGACAACGCTCCCATTGTGGGCCACACGGATGTGACCGGACTCGTCATGGCCACGGGGCACTACCGCAACGGCATCCTGCTGGCTCCCGTGACCGCCTACGAGGTGAACCGGATCCTCGCCGCGGGCACCGTTGGACTGACCGGACCCGCGGAACGCGCCGGATCCGCGGACAGGCCGGTGAACAACGGTGACCGTCTGGACGGTGGCTCCCTCATGGATGCATTCGCCCCCTTCGGACCGGACCGGTTCGCGCCCGCTGATGGAGGCGGTCGTTCGCCCCTCTCCGTGGGAGATCGATGACCGAAGTGATGGTCAACGGCGCCCCTTGGGACGGTCCACCGGGGACCACCGTGGCCGCCCTGGTGGCGCAGTGGTGCGAGTCACCGCGCGGCATCGCCGTGGCCCGCAACGGCGACGTCGTTCCCAAGAGTAGCTGGGAGACGACGCAGATCACTTCCGGCGATCAGATCGAGATCGTCACCGCCGCCGCCGGGGGGTAGCCCCAGCGGCTCCGCCTCTCGCGCTGGATGGAACGGGCCGTCGCGGGATGGAACAGGAGCCGCGGGAGCGGGACGGCGGTACCGTGGGAGTTGATGGACGCCACCGCACCCCGAACCCACGACCCCTCCTCCACGCCGGACGCAGACCTCGTCATCGCCGGACAGGTCATCGCGTCGCGCCTCATCCTCGGCACCGGCGGGATGACCAGTCCGCAGTCGCTGCGCGAGGCCCTCGTCGATTCCGGCACGGCCCTGGCCACGGTGGCCGTCCGGCGGGTGGACCCGACCACCCGCCACTCCCTGGTGGACCTGTTGGGATCGCTCAACATCCAGGTGCTCCCCAACACTGCGGGATGCTTCACCGCCTCCGACGCCATCCTGACCGCCAAGTTGGCCCGGGAAGCGTTCGAGACCGATTGGGTCAAGCTCGAAGTCATCGGCGACGACCGGACGTTGCTGCCTGACATCGTGGAGTTGGTTGCCGCCGCCGAGGAGTTGGTGGACGATGGGTTCGTCGTCCTTCCCTATTGCAGCGACGACCCCATCGCGGCACGGCGGCTCGAGCAGGCCGGCTGCGCCGCGGTCATGCCATTGGGATCGCCGATCGGGAGCGGTCTTGGAATCCGCAATCCACACAACATCGCCCTCATCGTCGAACAGGCCGGAGTCCCAGTCGTGCTCGACGCCGGCATCGGCACGGCATCCGACGCCTGCGTGGCCATGGAACTCGGTTGCGACGCGGTGCTGGTGGCCTCCGCCATCACCCGGGCCCACCAGCCACGGGTGATGGCCCGGGCCATGCGCGACGCGGTGCAGGCCGGACGCGCCGCCCGAGAGGCCGGAAGGATCACCCGTCGCTACCACGCCCGGGCATCGAGCCCCTTCGAGGGCATGGTCGGGACGTGACCACCATCGACAACCCGCCGGTGGCCCTGTCCATCGCCGGCTCCGATTCAGGGGCCGGGGCCGGCATCCAGGCCGACATCAAGACCATGGCCGCGCTCGGCGTATTCGCCACCACCGCCATCACCGCCGTCACGGCCCAGAACACCACCGCGGTTCGCGAGGTGCACTATGTGCCCACCGAGATGGTCGATGCCCAGATCGACGCCGTGCTCGACGACCTGGCGGTGGTGTCGGTGAAGACCGGGATGCTCGGGACTCCCGCCGTGGTGGAGCGCGTGGGGCGCCGGGCGGCAAAGGGCGGCTTGCCCCAGCTCGTGGTGGACCCGGTCATGGTGGCCTCCAGCGGCCGGATCTTCCTGACCCCCGAGGGCGTGGATGCCTACCGGACCCATCTGTTGCCCGAGGCTCTGATTGCCACGCCCAATCTGTGGGAGGCCGCACTCCTGACCGGCGGGACGCCCTCAGAGTCTCATGATGTCGATTCGATGATCGAGATGGCCCGGCGCATCCACGGGCTCGGTCCGACATGGGTCCTGGTGAAGGGCGGCCACTTACCCGGCGTCGAGTCCCATGACTCCGGGGCCGCCCCCGTGCACGTCGCAGACGTGCTCTTCGACGGCCGAGAGGTGACCGTGCTCACCGGCTCCCATGTCGACACATCGAACACCCACGGCACCGGCTGCTCGCTGTCATCGGCGATCGCCGCCTATCTCGCTCACGGCGCCGATGTGACGACCGCCGTCACGGCGGCCAAGGAGTTCGTGCATGGTGCCCTCCTGGGCGGGGCGGAGTGGCACCTGGGTGGAGGCCACGGGCCCCTCAACCACCTGGGTTGGAAAGGGGAGCCACCCGCCGGCATCAGGACCCGGCCCTGACCGGGGACCGGCCCGAACCGGTCGGCCGTGGATCGGTCTTGTCCGGTGGGGGTCGGACTCTCGGGTGATGATCGGCGCTGAAGTACGATCGGCCGCTCAGTTCGCACGGCTCAAAGCACACCGCGCCCGAGATGCACAAGTGGCCGGGTCTCACGACCCGGCCACTGCCCCCCCATCACAGGATCCTTCCGCCAGGTACTGGATCTGGCACCCCTCCACATGACGAACCAGCCTCGGTCGTCAATCTCATCGCATTGTGAATGAACGTCGATCAAAAGTAAACATCAGTTGAACAAAGTGTCACCCTCCGCAGTTGTGCTCCCACGAAAAGTGAACTTCTGGACCACAATTGACCGACGCGAGGCCGAGCGACCGGGCCGGCGAATCCAGCGTCGCTGCAGGCCATGCGACCCGCCGCCCTAGTTTGTACGCCATGGATGTCGCCACGTCGCGGAAGCTGGCCCAGTACATCGCCTGGGGTCGGATCGGCATCGGAGCCACCGCCATCGCCACCCCCGTCCTCGTCTCTCGACCCTGGATCGGCGATGCCGCGGCCCAGCCCGCGACCCGCTTGCTGGCCCGAGCCATGGGGGGTCGCGACCTCGCCCTCGGGATCGGGGCACTCAGGGCGCTGGCCGTCTCCGACCAGGAGGCCCGCCCATGGGTGGCGCTCGGAGGCACCGCGGACGCCCTCGATGCCGTGGCGACCGTCATCGCCTTCGCCAACCTCCCCCGGCGCTGGCGCTGGAGCATCCTCGCCGTGACCGTGGGCGCTGCGGCCGCCTCCATCCGGGCCGCGACCACCCTCGATTCTGGGCCCTCCGAGCCGGGCCCCGCCCAGTCCGGCGACTGAGCGTCGCGGGCACGGATCCGGCTCGCCGGGCCGGCCGCCGAGATCCCACACCGGCTCGTTCGCTGCCGGAGGCGGGCCAGGCAGGCCCGGTACCATGGGGACGTCATGGTGAGCACCGCCTCAGGGACCCCACCTTCAGGGATCGCACCGCCCCCCCCGGACGAGGCCGAAGAGGTCGACCCTGACCACCGCTCGTTCCAACCCATGTCGCTTCGAGGGCCGGCCCTCATCGTGCTCGGGATCGCAGTCTTCATCGTGGTGGCCGGCATCGTGGCCTCCGCCCTTGGTTCTGGCACCACCCCGACCCTCTCGATCCGGACCATCGCCATTCCCGATGGCACCGTCGTCCACCTCACGCCGGCCGCCACGGCCTTGCAACCCATCGTCAGTGCCGGCGAGCCGCCGGCCGACATCCTGGGCAACCTGGCCGTGCCGGCGGCGAGCCCTGTCGTCCGCACTGTGAACACCGACCAGAACGCCACCCAGTTCGATCGCACGGTGTTCTTCCGGACCGGTCTCTCGTCCGACCAGGTGGTCGACGTCTACCGGACCCTCCTTCCCCGTCTGGGCTGGAAGGTGATCTATGTGGGATCCGGCGCCCAGCGGGGAGGCGTGGGAACGCAGGTGCTGGCCAGAAAGGGTAGTGGCGACGGGTTCTACTGGGAGGTGGGCGCGGTGGTGTCGCCCACCACCGCCACCGGAACGACCCCGTTCTCCCTCCAGCTGTTCGAACGATCAGACGACAACTGACCGACGACAGGAGGGATGCTCGGATCGAGCTCGGGACCGGCACCCGGCCAAGCCTCTGCGGCGGGCGAGCCCTTCCCTTCATGGGGCACAGCCGGGTCCTCCGCCCGTCTGAGCATCCAAGCCCAGACGAACAGGTTGATCGGGTACAGGAGGTACCCGACCCTGGTGGCCGGGGCCAGCAGGAGGGCGATCAACATCACCCACCCCGTCAGTCTGGCCACCTCGGCGGCGTCCCGAGGTGGCTTCTTGATGAGACGGCGGATGAGCACCAGGCCCCCGACCAGGCCGGCCACGACGACGTAGGCCCGATGGATCGACGGGACGACCGAGATGAGGATGTGGCCGGGAAGCGCACTGGCGGCCGGCGAGTGCACGCCGGCGATGCCGAGGGGGAATCGGATCACGTTGTCGACGAATGCCGACGGGTTGTGCAGGGCCACGGGGACGACCACCGGCACCACAACCGCCAGCACCCCCAGCGCGTAGCGCCCGATGGCCCGGCGCCTCCGCAGGTCGTAGGCCGCCCACAGGGCGAGGATGACCAGGGGCCAGGCCGAGAATTTGAGCGACGACGCCGCTCCCAGGGCCAACCCGGCGAGCACGGGCCTTCGCCGCTGGAGCGCCACCAGCCCGAGCAACATCAACGCCACCACCGGCATGTCGTCCCCGCCGGTGGCCAGCGGCAGGGCCGCCGTCGGCAGCGCCGTGATGACCTGGAAGGCCCGGGCGCGGGCGTCGGTCGGGGGCCGGAGCCGGCTGAGGGCGAGCAGGGCCACCAGAGCCGTGAACAGCAGGAATTGGATCCGCGCGTCGGTCAACCGGGCCTCGACCTTGCTCCCGCTGGAGAATCCGAACACCACCATCCCGGGTAGGTAGGGGTAGTAGAGCTCGTAGGTCGGCTCGGCGGTCTGGTGGATGAGGATATGGCCGTTGCGGTCGACCACCTGGTAGGGATCCTTGCCGTGGGCGGCGCGCACCCCGGCCTGCTCGACCACCAGCACCTCGGGCTGCACGTGCAGGGCGGCATTGCCCTCGGAGCGCCAGATGACCTCCATGGTCAAGGGCAGGATCGTGGCCCCGAACAGGACGATGGCGAAGGCGATGACCCGTGCGGCCTTGCGGCGGCGATCGCTCGGCGCCGGCCGGCGCGCCGACACCCTCGCTCCCGCCGAGCCGGTTCCCGACGGAGGAGTGTCGTCGGATCCTCTCCTGCTCTCCCGCGGTCGGGTGGCGACCCGCCAGGCGACGTAGGCCATGAGCCCGGCCGCAACCCCATAGAAGCCGACGGCCATCTGGCCCCACTGCCGGTAGAGGGGGATTCCCACGACGAACGCCGTGATCCCGGCGAACAGGGCCGAACATCCGTAGAGGAAGGCGTCCCGCCCTTCGGGCGACAACCGGCTCAGGGCCTCGAGGCTCCGGCGGGCCGGTTCCGGCCACGGGGCCCACCGCGAACGGGCAGGGGAGGACGGGGCAATCCGGTGCACCCGAAGGCGATCGGTCAGCACGGTCGAGGGTACCACCGGCACCACGATTCCAGGGGCCAAGCAGGGCGCCGCCGGTGCGGTCAGCGGGAGGTCGGGGTGGGCTCGGGCGGCAGGGGACGGCTGAACAACGAACGGTAAAAGTCGAGCTCGGCGGTGAGGCACGCCTCGATGGTGGTGGCCCTGCGGAAGCCGTGGGACTCGCCCTCGAAGATGACCAACCGGCACGGAATGCCGCGTTCCTGCAGCAGGGCCGCGAACCGCTCCGACTGGTCCCGAGGCACCACCCGGTCGTCAGCGCCCTGGAGCAGGAGTACCTGCCCCGCCACCCGATCGGCGTGATGGATGGGCGAGCGGGCCCGATAGGTCTCGGCCGCCTCGGGCCACGGCCCCACCAACGAGTCGACATACCGGGACTCGAAGTCATGGGTGTCGGCGGCCAGTGCCTCCAGGTCCGTCACCCCGTACCAGGCCGCGGCCCCGGCGAAGCACCGCGACCGGATCAAGGCCGCCAGGGCGGTGAGACCGCCCGCGCTGGTGCCCCGTATGGCCATCCGGCTCCCGTCGACCCAGCCGGCACCGGCCAGGGCGCCGGCGTAGTGCACGCAGTCATCGACGTCCGCTTCGCCCCACCGGCCGAGGAGCCGCCGGCGGTAGGCCCGGCCATAGCCCGTGCTCCCCCGATAGTCCACGACGGCGACGGCCAGTCCCCGGCTGGTGAAGAACTGGACGACCGGGTCGAAGCCGGCCACGGCCGCGGCGGTGGGCCCGCCGTGACAGAACACCGCCAAGGGTGGGAGCGCCCCCGATCCAGCGTGGAGGTGCTCGACCACCTCGACCTGCTCGACGCGGGCATTCCTGGGGGCGAAGAACAGGCCTGGCACCGGACCGGACGGCGTGGCGGCGGTGAAGGGCCGGCCCACGGACACGTCCCGGCCCGAAACGGCGACCGCGGGCGCCGCCGAGATCCGGCGGGGCGGATCGCCCCCGGCCTCGGGGATCTCGAAGACCGCCTGGGACTCGGTCGCCGTCGAGCCGAGCAGCCACACCCGACCGAGCACCCCCGGTGGTCCCACCCCCGGGTCGGGCTGGGTGACCGCCACTCCCGAGATGCTCACGCACGGTTGGTCGATGATGTCGACGGACAATGGAGGCTCCTCCGACCCGTCCAGCGGCACCGCATCCTCGGCCCGCTCCGGCGGACGGAGACGCACCAGGTGGTCGCGACCGCCCTCGTGCATGCGGCAGACGATCGAGCCGTCCGAGAGCTCGGCCATGGTCGACTGTCCGAGGGCCCAGTCGGGAGCATGGAATTCGGCCTGCCTCCCGACCAAAGGATGGGCCATGGGCGCGTCCGCAGCCAGTTCCTCGGCTGTCAACCGGTAGGGCAGCCACCATCCGCTGCGGTCGTCGACGAACAGCAGGCTGCCGTCCCCGCACCAGAGGGGCTGGCCGACCGACGTCCCGTCTCCCCCGGCGACCCGCCGGCCGTCCCGAAGACGGATGGACCCGCCGGACTCCTCGATGCGTGCCACCCAGACCTCCGAGCTGTCCCAGGGCATGTACGGATGGTCCCAGGTCACCCAGGCCAGCCACCGGCCGTCCGCTGAGACCCGGGGGGCGGCCACGAAGTCCCCCTCTTCGACGACCGGCACGACGGCGGGCTCGTGCACCCCCACAGCCACCAGCCGGTGACCAGTCCGACCGGCACCGATCCGCTCCTCCACCGAGACCAACCACTGCCCCGACCCGGCGAGCCGACCGTCCGCATACCGGCGGCTCGACCCGTCAGCGGGTGGCGGTGGCGTGAGGGAGGCGGGAGCGCTGGGTGCGGGGCTGTCCGCCCTGGATGCGGAGCTGCCGTTGACTGGTACTCGATACCACCGTTGGTCGTCCTGGTTGACGTAGAACAGCGCGCCGCCGTCCACCGTGGCCGCACCGCCGCCGTATTCGTGCACCCGAGAGCCGACACTGACCCCCGCCGGGGAGACGTCGACGGGCGGCTGCCCGCCCGCCACCCCGACCACCACCTGGCGGCCCCCGTCATCGGGGCGGCTCTCTATCCAGTAGACGTCGGCGCCCTCGGCCTGCAACCCACTGCGACCGACCTTGCCCGCCGCCACCATCGAAGCAGGCCACGGAGACGGCCACCAGCCGAAGGCCGGGTCGGCCGGATCGCCACGCCCCGCCCCGGTGTCTGTCGCATGCTCGGCGCCCATGGAGTCAGTACGGTACCCGGCCATGAGCGCCACTCCCCCACCCGCCCGATCGGACCAGGCCCCGGTTCCTGCGGTTTCACCGGCAGCCCCCGGTCCGGGCAGCACCTTCACCGCGTTCGTGGTGGATCGGGCCGGGGACACCGTCGACGCCGGGGTGCGGACGCTCGTCCCCGGCGATCTCCCCCCGGGCGAGGTGCTCATCAGGGTCCGGTGGTCCGCCGTCAACTACAAGGACGGCATGGTCACCCGACCGGGCAACCGGGTGGCGCGCCTCGACCGGCTGATCCCCGGGGTCGACCTGGTCGGCACGGTCCAGGCTTCGGAGGAGCCGACCATCGCCGTCGGACAGGAGGTGATCGCCCACGGCTATGACCTCGGGGTTGCCCACCACGGGGGATTCGCGGAGCTGGCCCGGGTCCCAGCCGCCTGGGTCGTGCCGCTTCCCGAGGGGCTGACCGCCCGCCGGGCCGCGACCATCGGCACCGCCGGGTTCACCGCCGCCCTCTCGCTCCACCGGCTCGAGCACCACGGGCTCCAGGCCGCCCGCGGGCCGGTGCTGGTCACCGGCGCCTCCGGGGGAGTGGGCAGCTTGGCGGTCTCCCTCCTCGCCTCCCGTGGCTACCGCGTCGTGGCCAGCACGGGAAAGTCCTCGGAGCACGGGTACCTGCTCGGTCTCGGTGCCGCGGAGGTCATCGGCCGCGACGACCTGGTCAGCGCGTCGGAACGGACCCTCGGCCCCGAACGATGGGCCGGGGCCGTGGACTGCGTGGGCGGTCCCACCCTGAGCGCGGTGCTCCGGACGCTCGACTACGGAGCCGCAGTGGCCGCCAGCGGCCTGACCGGGGGGAACACCTTCGAGTCCACCGTCTATCCGTTCATCGTCCGGAACGTGTCACTGATTGGAATCGACACGGTACAGACCCCCATCGCCGAGCGTCGATCGGTCTGGGACGAGATGGCAAACGCATGGCCGTCGTCGGTCCTGGACGGCATGGTCGACGATGAACTGGGGCTGGATCAGCTCGGCCCGGCCTTGGACCGGATCCTGTCAGGCGGCGTCAGGGGCCGGATGCTGGTCAGACCGGGGCCGTGACGGCTCGCCGGTCGGTGATGGGACGGGGCTCCCTGGTCCTCGGTGTCCGGGGTGTCCCGGGTGAGGGGGCCGGCTCGGGGCCCATGACGGGGCCGAGCTGGCGGACTAGCCGCCGGAGCCCGTGGCCGCGTACACCGGCGAGACGACCAGCGTCCCACCCCCACAGGGAGCCAACATGGCCGCGATGACCAGGTGGTCGAGGGCATTGGGTGGAGTGACTTCGAGGGAGGCCGACGTCGGGCAGGTCGTTTCGGTGCCCACGGGAACGTCCGAGTACCCGATGTTGAAGGAGGCCGTCTGACCGCTGGTCAACGTGACGGTGGTGGGGGCCATCGAGGTGAAGGTGTAATTCCCCTTGCGGACCACAAAGGTGGGCAGGTTCGCCATTCCGGCGTTGAGCATCTGCAACCCGGGATAGCCGAACAGCACGCACGTGGCGGCCGAGGTGCTCTTGAGGGCAACGGTGATCTCGATGGTGCCGGCCGCCCCGCTCATCCCCGAGATGGAACCGGCCAGACTGGTCGTGGCGCAGCGAGCGGGTCCGCCCGAGGTCGTCGATGTCGACGGCGAGGTGGAGGCGGACCCCGACGTCGTCGTCGTGGACGATCGGCCGGTCGTGGCCGGCGTCCCGGTCGTCGAGGGAGCCGACGACCCCGATGAGCACGCCCCCAGTGCGACTCCCCCAAGGGCAACCAAAGCGACCGTGCTCAGTGCACCGAGGTTGGCCACGCCCAGTAGTCGACCGTTCATCCACGTCTCCGTTCTCGTACTCGGCGGCTGCGCTCTCGCCGGCCTACGGGCATACCACGCCGCCCGCGGTGGCCGTCGTCATCGGTCATCAGGCGGCAAGCAGAGCCGTGACGCACCGCAAGCTACTCCGACAGACCGCG
>DASZGT010000086.1:0-2514 GCA_035938575.1 Acidimicrobiales bacterium | reverse complement strand
GTCGGTCGCCCGCTCCTTCGGAGCAGGTCGTAGACTCGTGGACCGGATGTGGCGACCGCCAAACGAACGGTCTGGCCACGCCGTATGAGGTCTGGGAGACGACGATGGGGCCGAACGGAGAGGGACGCCGCAGGCCACCCGACGGTTCCGGCCGCGGCAACCAGCCCCACGACCGCCCGCCCGGTGTGGACGGGCCGGCGACGGGCCCCGAGGTCAGCGTGAGCACCGCCACGGATGCCGATGCGGCAGTCGCCGCCGAGTTGCACGTCGGGCAGATCTCCGAGGGGTTCCTGTCCCTGCTCGGAACCCGCTTCTTGCAGCGTCTCTACCGCAGGATCGGTGTCCATCCGCAGTCGTTCCTGCTGATGGCCAACGCGCAGGGCACTCCGGTGGGATTCATTGCCGGCTCCACCGATGTGGCCGGGTTGTACCGATCGTTCCTGTGGCGGGACGGCGTGCTCGCCGCCCTCCAGGCTGCCGGTCCCTTGGCCAGGGGATGGCGCCGGGTCTTCGAGACCCTGCGCCACGGGGCCTCGGATCGAACCACGACGGCCCGAGGAGCCGAGCTCCTGTCGGTGGCCGTCGATCAGGACTGGCGGGGTCGGGGTGCCGGTCGGTTGCTGGTGGCCGCGTTCCTGGCGGAGGCGGCGGCCCGCGGCAGCGACGCCGCCCACGTGGTGGTGGGTGCTGACAACGACGGAGCCGTGGCCCTGTACGAACAGGCCGGGTTCGTGGCCCTCGAGCGCTTCGAGCTCCACTCCGGCACGCAATCCCTGCTCATGCAGTGGGAGGGCACGGCGCCGCCACCGGCCGCTCCGGGGGAAGCCCCCGAATGAACGGCTGGCTGATCGCGGCCATCGCGCTGGCCGTCACCCTGGCATCGACCCCGTTGGTCATCGTCGCTGCCAGGCGGGCAGGCATCGTCGATCGCCCGGGGGCGCTGAAGCCGCAGACGGCGCCGGTTCCCTACCTCGGCGGTCTGGCGGTCTTCCTGGGGCTGATCGTCGGGGCCGCCGTCGGCCGACCGGCCACCTTGGTGCCTCTGGCCCTGGCCTTGGCGCTCGGCGTGGGCGACGACCGATTCGACCTGCCGCCGGTGCTGCGCTTGATCGGTCAGTTGGCCATCGGAGCCGCGGTGGTCGCCGCCTGCCCCATCCACCTGCCCGGCGTGGCTGCGATTCTGGTGATCGCAATAACGGCATTAGTCGTCAACGGGGTGAACCTCATCGACGGGCTCGACCTGCTGGCCGGCGGGGTCACGGCCGTGGCCGCAGTCGGGTTCGCCGTCGTCCTCCACGGCCCGGGTCGGGAGTTGGCCGTCGCACTGGCCGCGGCGCTGGTCGGCTTCCTCTTCTACAACCGCCCACCCGCCCGGGTCTACCTCGGGGACGGTGGCTCCTATCTGCTGGGGGCGGCGCTGGCCGTGCTGTTGGCTTACGCATGGGCCCCAGGAGTGCCCACTCCAACGGGAACGGCGGCGCTGGCCTTGGTGGCGGTGCCGGTCGGCGAGGTGACCTTCGCCATCATTCGAAGGGTTCGGGGGAAGCAGTCGCTCATGACCGGTGATCGCGGCCACCCCTATGATCGGCTGGTCGCCAGAGGATGGCCCGATCTGGCAGCCAGCCTGGCCTACGTGGCCTTGGGAGCGATGTTGGCCACGGGTGCTCTGATCGCGGCACACCTCGCCTCGATGGCCGCAGCAGTGGCCGTCGACGTGGCCGCTGCAGCCCTGCTGGTGGCGTCGGCCGCGGCAACGGGCTCGCTCACCCCCGACCAGGAGACCAGGACATGACGAGAATCTACCTATCCCCACCCGAGGTGGGTCCCGAAGAGCGGACGATGTTGCTGGCCGCCTTCGACTCCAACTGGATCGCGCCGACCGGTCCCGACCTTGACGCCTTCGAACGAGAATTCGCCGAGCGGGTCGAGGTCGAGCACGCGGTCGGCCTGTCCAGTGGGACAGCGGCGCTCCATCTCGGCCTCATGCTGTCGGGTGTGGGACCGGGTGACGACGTACTCGTGCCCTCATTCACCTTCGTGGCCACGGCCGCCGCCGTGACCTACCTCGGCGCCAATCCCGTCTTCGTCGACTGCTCGCCCTTGACCTGGACCGTGGATCCCGCCCTGGTGGCCGAGGAGCTGGCCGAGCGCGCTCGGCACGGACGGCTACCGGCCGCCGTCGTGAGCGTCGACCTCTACGGTCAGTCCACCGACTACGACGCCCTGGTGCCGCTGTGCGACGAGTACGAGATCCCCCTGATCGAGGACGCAGCCGAAGCGCTCGGGGCCACGTACCGGGGGCGGCCGGCCGGCTCATTCGGACGGGCGGCCGTGTTCTCGTTCAACGGGAACAAGATCATCACCACCAGCGGTGGCGGAATGCTGGTGGCTGACTCCGGCGATCTGATCGACAGGGCCAGGCACCTGGCCAACCAGGCCCGCGACCCCTTTCCCCACTACGAGCACTCCGTGATCGGGTACAACTACCGGCTCAGCAATCTGTTGGCCGCCCTG